>DATBRO010000075.1:0-38943 GCA_036560265.1 Gemmatimonadaceae bacterium
GTGGAAAGTCGTTCGCCCGGTCGGCACGAGCTAACTTCGCTTGGTGTCGCGCCTTGACACGTTTTTGGAAGCTGGCTATCCTACGAGTCTCGCAAAAACAAGCCACGTCGCTGACGTAGCTCAGATGGCCAGAGCAGCCGCCTTGTAAGCGGCAGGTCGTGGGTTCGATTCCCACCGTCAGCTCTACTGTCCGGGCGTCGCGATGTCGGCGTTTTGTGTGAGAGCCAAAAAAGCTTGTCGGCTTATTGGCTTGTCGGAAACACGGGGGAACACTGACAAGCGTACAAGCTGACACGCTGTTTCTTGGTGGGGTACCCAAGCGGCCAACGGGAGCAGACTGTAAATCTGCCGGCTCACGCCTTCGAAGGTTCGAATCCTTCCCCCACCATCCGCGAGGGGACCGATCAAGCGGGGGGGAAGCAGGAGAGCGAGGGAGCGAACCAAAGACGGAACCAGCGATTCTCATAGGGGTGACATAACGCATCGCGGGAGTAGCTCAGCTGGTAGAGCGCAAGCCTTCCAAGCTTGATGTCGCGGGTTCGAGCCCCGTCTCCCGCTCTCGTCAGCCGTAGCGCTGAACAACAAAAGGTTCGCTCGCGTAGCTCAGTTGGTAGAGCACACCCTTGGTAAGGGTGAGGTCATCGGTTCAATCCCGATCGCGAGCTCTGGAAGAAAAAACAAGGTGCTAGGTGCTCGGTCCTGGCTAGCACCACGCACCTAGGACCGAGGGATAGGTCGTATGCCGAGAGAGAAAATCATTCTGGCGTGTAACGAGTGTAAGAACCGGAACTACTTCACCGCGAAGAACAAGCGCACGCATCCCGAGCGCGTCGAGTGGAAGAAGTACTGCCCGCGTTGCAACAAGCACCAAGTACACAAGGAAACGAAGTAGATGGCCGCTGAAGCAGTCGCGGTGAGCCGGTGGCACCACATCGTCGCGTTCGTCCGGGATTCGTATCACGAAATCCGCGACAAGACGACGTGGCCGGATTTTCCGCAGGTACGCCAGGCGTCGATCGCGATCGTCGTGTTCGTGCTGGTCATCGGTCTCTTCATCACGCTGCTCGATGCGATCCTGAAGGGGCTGCTCATCAATCTCATTCCGTCGCTTTTCCGCTGATGACGACCCTCACCGAGCACCGCTGGTACGCCATTCAGACGACTGCTGGCCACGAAAACAAGGTCCGGTCGCTGATCGCGCGGAAAATCGAGCAGGACGCGCGTGCGCAACCGGATCGTCCGATCCGGCAGGCGCTCGTCCCGACGCAGGAAGTGGTCGAGATCAAGAACGGCAAGAAGGTGAATGTCGAGCGAAAGCTCTATCCCGGTTACGTGCTGGTCGAGATGACGATGAATCAGGAAACGATTCACACGATCAATTCGATCCAGGGCGTGATCAAGTTCGTTGGACAGGACCGGCTCCCGCAGCCGCTTCGGCCCGATGAGGTCAACAGGTTGTTGGGGATCGCGGACGAGAAAGAGGCCGAGGAACCGAGAGAGGAGATTCCATTCCTCATCGGTCAGGCCGTGGCGATCACGGAAGGGCCGTTCACGGATTTCAACGGAACGGTCGAAGAGGTGATCGCGGATAAGGGGAAGGTGCGGGTGTCTGTCAGCTTGTTCGGCAGACCGACGTCAGTCGAGTTGGATTACTTGCAGCTGAAGGCGTATTGAGCTGGGGCATGTCATCCTGAGGGCGGAGGCCGAAGGATCTGCAGTATGAAATGCAGATCCCTCGCTTTGCTCGGGATGACAACTAGTCGACGACCACTTCGACGCAAAAGAAAGACAGTGGGAGTTCGCGGCGACTGGCGCCGCCTACGAATAGGAGAGTGAATGGCCAAGAAAGTCACCGGGTTTGTGAAATTGCAGATCCCGGCGGGACAGGCGACTCCGGCACCCCCGGTGGGGACGGCGCTTGGTCCGCAGGGAATCAACATCATGGCGTTCGTGAAGGAGTTCAACTCGCGCACGCAGAGCCAGCCGGGCATGATTCTGCCCGTCGAAGTCACGATTTTTTCGGACAAGTCTTTCACCTTCATCCTCAAGACGCCGCCAGCCGCGGTGCTCCTGAAGAAGGAAGCCGGGATCGAAAAGGGATCCGGCCAGCCGAACCGCAACAAAGTCGGCAAAGTCACGAAGGCGCAGATCCGCAAGATCGCCGAGATCAAGATGCCTGACCTCAACTGCGATTCGATCGAGTCCGCGATGGCGATGGTCGCTGGTGCGGCGCGGTCGATGGGCTTGGAGGTCGTGGACTGATGCCGAACCAGTTACACGGAAAGAAGTATCGCGTTGCGGAAAAGAACCGCGACGTGATAGTGGCGTATCAGCCGAAGCAGGCGTTGGAGATCGTGAAGAAGTCCGCATTCGCGAAGTTCGACGAGTCAGTGGAAGTCGCCGTACGATTGGGCGTCGATCCGAAGCACGCCGATCAGGTCGTGCGCGGAACGGTCGCGCTACCGGCGGGAACCGGGAAAAGCGTCCGTGTGCTGGTGATCGCCACGGGCGACAAAGCGAAGGAAGCCGAAGGCGCCGGAGCTGATTTCGTCGGTGCCGACGACATGATCGCGAAAATCAACGATGGCTGGCTCGAGTTCGACGTGCTCATCGCGACCCCGGATCAAATGGGGAAACTCGGTAGGCTCGGGCGAGTACTCGGTCCACGCGGCCTCATGCCGAACCCGAAGGCGGGGACGGTGACGATGGACGTGGAGCGCGCGATTCGCGAGACGAAAGGCGGCAAGATCGAGTTCCGAGTCGACAAAGCCGGGAACGTGCAGGCGGCGATCGGCAAGGTGTCGTTTCCGCTCGAGTCGCTCGAGACGAACTTCAACGCGTTCATGGATCAGATCGTTCGCTCGAAGCCCGCGTCGTCGAAGGGTGTGTACGTGAGAAACGTCTCGGTCTCGAGCACCATGGGTCCGGGCGTCAAAGTCGACGTGAACCCCTACCGGTAACGAGCGATGAAGAGACCAGAGAAAGAACGGCTCGTGGCCGAGCTGAAGGTGAAACTCGATGGAGCGAACGCGCTCTACTACACCGACTTTACGGGCTTGAACGTGAAGCGCATGACCGATCTGCGGCGCCGGCTTCGCAAGGCGAACGTGGAGTACGTCGTGATCAAGAACACGCTCGCCTTGCGCGCCGTAAACGAGTCGGGGCTCGTCGGCACTCGGCTCAAAGGTCCGACGGGGTTGGTCGTCGCGAAGGATGCCGTGGCAGCCGCGAAGGTGCTGGCCGATTTCGCGAAAGAAAACGATCAGCGTCCGGCGGTGAAGGGCGGCTTGCTCGAGGGCAAGGCGCTGAACGTCGAGCAGGTGAAGAAGCTCGCGACCATGCCGTCGCGCGAGCAGATGCTCGCCGATCTTGGTGCGGGATTGCAAGCGCCGATGGCCGCCTTCGTGGGCGCGCTCAACGGTTTGTTCTACATGTTCGCTGGAGCGCTCGAGGCGCTGCGCACGCAGCGCGAGAGCACGGGGTAGGGTACTCCCAGGCAGTTTTTGACCGATAACAAATCCCCAGGGTTGCCTGGGATCATGAGGAGAAAAGGACAATGGCTAACGCGACGCTGAGCAAGGACGAGATTCTCGAAGCAATTGGCAACATGAGCGTCTTCGAGCTCGCCGAGCTGATCGAAGCCTTCAAGAGCAAGTTCAACGTGACCATTTCGGCTGCGCCAGTCGGCGCGGCGCCCGCCGCCGGTGGTGGTGGTGCCGCTGCGGCTCCGGCGGCCGAAGAGCAGACCGAGTTCGACGTGGTGCTCAAGGAAGCGGGCGCCAAGAAGATCCAGGTCATCAAGGTCGTGCGCGAGCTCACCGGTCTGGGCCTCAAGGAGGCGAAGGACCTGGTGGACGGCTCGCCGCAGACCGTGAAAACCGGCGTCTCGAAGGACGAAGCCAACGCAGTGAAGGCCAAGCTGGAAGAGCAGGGCGCAGTGGTGGAAGTGAAGTGACCAAACTGCGGAAATGGGAAATGGGAAATCGGAAATGGGCGCGAGTCTAGAACTCGCCCATTTCGATTTCCGATTTCCGATTTCCGATTTCCGCCGTTCATCACTTCACTCCGACACGCGCCAATGAACGAATTTCGCACACACAATCCGTCAGTTCACGAGCGTTCCACCGACTCGAGGTCGAGCGGGGGCTTGCTCGTTTTTTCGCCTGCCGGTGACACCCGGGTGAGACATGCCTGAAACGATTACGTCGATTTCCTTCGCCAAGCTCGAGCCCAAGAAGGACATGCCGCATTTGCTCGACATCCAGACGCGCGCGTTCGAAGCGCTGCTGCAGACGGATGCCGCCGCAAACGAACGCGAGGACATCGGACTCGAACGGGTCTTCAAGGACCTGTTCCCCATCGCGGACGTCCACGAGAACTTCTCGCTGGAGTTTGTCCGCTATTCCTTGGGCGAGCCGAAGTACTCCGTCGAGGAGTGCATCGAGCGCGACATGACCTACTCCGCGCCGCTCAAGGCCACGCTCCAGCTCGTGATCAACGAGGTGGTGGGTGAAGTCAAGCGGCCGCGCAACATCATCGAGAAAGAAGTCTACCTCGGCGAGCTGCCGCTGCTCACCCCGCTGGGCACGTTCGTCATCAACGGCGCCGAGCGTGTGATCGTCAGCCAGCTGCACCGCTCGCCGGGCGTCGTGTTCGAAGAGGCGACGCACCCGAACGGCCAGCGGCTGATCTCCGCGCGCATCATTCCGTTCCGCGGATCGTGGGTCGAGTTCACGGTCGACATTCACGACGTGATCTACGTCCACATCGACAAGAAAAAGAAATTCCCGGCCACGGCGCTGCTGCGCGCCTTCGGGTACGGGTCGAACTCGGACATCCTCCGTCTCTTCTTCGGCGAGCGCGAGCTGGACCTCACGAAGAAGCGCGAGAGCCGCACGGACGTGCGCGAAGTCCTCGGCGCGATCATCGCCGAAGACATCGAGCTGCCGGGCGAAGCCACGCCGGCCGACGCGCCCAAAGCGCGCACGAAAAAGCTCCGCGCCGAGCGCGAACGCGCCGAGAACATTCTGCTCGTGAAGGAAGGCGACGAGCTCACGGATGAAGTATTCAACCGGTTGCGCCGCCAGGGCATCGACAAGATCAAGGTCTTCGCGTCGTATCAGCAGGTGGACCTGCGCGACGAAATCGACGCGATCGAGCGCGGTGAGCGCCCGGCGCGCCGGCAGATCGCCGTCGACGTCGTGGATCCGGACAGCGGCGAAGTGCTGGCCGAAACGGGCCAGTTGTTGACCGACGCGGTGATCAAGAAGCTCCGCAAGCACGAGATCACGAGGCTGCAAGTCTTCGTGTCGTCCGGCCGCGCGGAATCGACGCTGATCAAGAACACAATCGGGAAGGATCCCACAGCCCGCGTGACCGAGAAGGACAAGGTCGAGCGCACCGTGAGCCGCGAGGAAGGCGAGCGCATCGCGCTGTCGCAGATCTACGCGCTGCTCCGGCCGGGCGACGCCCCGGATCTCGATACCGCGCGTCTGGCGCTCGAGCGGCTGTTCTTCAGCCCCAAGCGCTACGACCTCGGTCGCGTGGGCCGGTACAAGATCAACCAGCGGCTCGGTCTCACGACGGACGCCGCGACGACCGTCCTCACGAAGGAAGATTTCATCGCGATCCTGCGCTACCTCGTCGAGCTGCACGAGGGCCGCGGGCACGTGGACGATATCGACCACCTCGGCAACCGGCGCATTCGCTCGGTGGGCGAGCTGATCGCCAATCAGTTCTCGGTCGGCCTGTCGCGCATGGCGCGCCTGGTTAAAGAGCGGATGTCTATTAACACAGACCCGGAAAAAATTTCGCTCGACGATCTCGTGAACGCGAGAACAGTATCGGCAGTGATCCAGGCGTTCTTCGGATCGTCGCAGCTGTCGCAGTTCATGGATCAGACGAACCCGCTCGCGGAGCTGACGCACAAGCGGCGGCTCTCGGCGCTCGGCCCGGGCGGACTCACGAGAGAGCGCGCCGGCTTCGAAGTCCGCGACGTGCACTACTCGCAGTACGGCCGCATGTGCCCGATCGAGACGCCGGAAGGGCCAAATATCGGCCTCATTACGTCGCTCGCTTGTTATGCACGAGTCAACGACCTCGGCTTCGTCGAGACGCCGTATCTCGTCGTGAAGAACGGCAAGATCACCGGCGACGTGGACTGGCTCGACGCCAACAAGGAAGAAGACGTGACGATCGCGCAGGCGAACGCGCGTCTGACCGACGACGGCAGCTTCGCCGAAGAGCTGGTGCTCTGCCGCCAGCGTGGCGACGTGCCGCTGCTTCCCCCCGACCGCATCGACTATATGGATGTGGCGCCGGAGCAGCTCGTTTCGATCGCGGCGGCGTTGATTCCGTTCCTGGAGCACGACGATGCCAACCGCGCGTTGATGGGCTCCAACATGCAACGGCAGGCAGTTCCGCTGCTCAATCCAAAAACACCGCTCGTCGGCACGGGACTCGAGGATAAAGTCGCGCGCGACTCGGGCGCGGTCGTCATTGCCCGCAGGGCAGGCGTCGTCACTCGCGTAACCGCCGACGAAATCATTGTTGATGCCGGGCCGGCCGAACGGAAAAAGGATGAAGATCGTCCCCTCGCGCGGCTCACGCAGCACGACCGCTACCGCATCAAGAAGTACTGGCGCACCAACCAGGACACCGCCATCAACCAGCGGCCCCTGGTGCGTCTGGGACAGAAGATCAAGCAGGGCGACATCCTCGCCGACGGCGCCGCGACCGAGCGTGGACAGCTCGCGCTCGGCTCGAACGTCACCGTGGCATTCATGCCCTGGTACGGCCATAACTTCGAGGACGCCATCGTACTCTCGGAGCGCCTGGTGAAGGACGACGTGTACTCGTCGATTCACATCCAGGAGCTCGAGCTACACGTCCGCGACACCAAGCGCGGTCAGGAAGAGATCACGCGCGAGATACCGAACGTCTCGGAAGAGGCGCTGCTGGATCTCGACGAACGCGGCATCGTCCGCATCGGCGCGCACGTGAAGCCGGGCGACATTCTCGTCGGCAAGATCACGCCCAAGGGTGAGACCGAGCTGTCGCCGGAAGAGAAGCTCCTCACGGCGATCTTCGGCGAGAAGGCGAAGGACGTGAAAGACTCGTCGTTGAAGGTGCCGCCTGGCATGGAAGGCGTGGTTATCGATGTAAAGATTTTCTCGAGAGTAGAGGATCAGGTCGTCGAGAAAGACCGCGGCGAGCGCATCGGCGACGTCCGCCGGCTCGAGGGCGAAGAGAAGCAGCGCGTCAACGAGGTGCGCGACGGCGAGCTGTTCGACATTCTCGACGGCCAGACCGTCGCCCTGGCGCTCAAGTCGGGCACGGTGGAAGAGGCGATTCCCGCGGGCACCAAGCTCACCGCGGCGATGCTGCGTGATATCAAGCTGTCGCAACTCGACCTCAAGACGTTCCGCGTCGAGAACAAGCGCGTGAACGAGCGCGCCCGCACGATCATCGACACGTCGAACGAAGAGAAGTCGCGCATCGAAGAGCGCGCGGAAGAGCGCATCGACCGCATTCTCCAGCCGGACGAGCTGCCTCCGGGCGTCATCCAGCTCGTGAAAGTGTATCTCGCGGAGAAGCGGAAGATCTCCGTGGGTGACAAGATGGCGGGACGCCACGGGAACAAGGGCATCGTCGCCCGTATCGTTCCCGAGGAGGACATGCCGTTCCTGCCGGATGGACGTCCGGTGGACATCGTCTTGAACCCGCTCGGCGTGCCGAGCCGAATGAACGTGGGCCAGATTCTCGAGACGCATCTCGGGTGGGCGGCACGCATTCTCGGCTTCTACGCCAAGACGCCGGTGTTCGCCGGCGCCAACGAGCGCGAGATCGGGCTGCTGCTCAAGCTCGCCGGCGTCGAGTGGGCGCGCGAAGCGCTCGCGCTGCATGCGCCGGCGCCGAAGATCACGGTTGCGGACGTGCGCACGATGGTGTCCGATCTGCGCCCCGACCGCGAGAAAGAAGAGGCCTTCGAGAAGCTCGAGGAGGCGTCGATCAACGAGCTCGCCGCGCGCGGCATGTCACAGGCGACGCGCGACGTGTTCCACCAGATGCGCGACTTCCTCGCGGCCGCGGCCAAGGAGCTGTCCGAGCGCGAGACGCAGGAGCTCGATCATTCGATCGCGTTCCATGCGGGCGAGCACGAGGGGTTGAGCGCCTCGCGCAAGGCCGAGTACAAGCAGGCGTCCAAGCAGTTGGAGAAGCGTCGCGACATGGACGCGGCCGACCGGCTCGAGGAGCAGGAGCTCCCGGCGCTGAGCGGCATGCTTGGCAAGAAGTCCGAAGCGGACGTGGACGCGGCGGCATCGGAGCTGATGCGCCTCGCCGGGCTCACCCCGTGGGGGAAGGTATGGCTGCGGGACGGCCGGAGCGGCGAGAAGTTCTCGTCACCGGTCACGGCAGGCGAGATCTACATGCTCAAGCTCTCGCACCTCGTGGACGACAAGATCCACGCGCGCAGCATCGGTCCGTACTCGCTCGTCACGCAGCAGCCGCTCGCCGGCAAGGCGCAGTTCGGCGGCCAGCGTTTCGGAGAGATGGAAGTGTGGGCGCTGGAAGCATACGGCGCCGCGCACGTGCTCCAGGAGATCCTGACGGTCAAATCGGACGACGTGAACGGCAGAAGCCGCGTCTACGAGGCGATCGTGAAGGGTCAGAACTTACCGGACCCCGGCATCCCCGAGTCGTTCAACGTGCTCGTGAAGGAACTGCAGGCGCTGGGACTAAAAGTCACGATGGGCCAGACTGGTGATGAATTCTCCGGAGACGGCTCGGGCATGGCACGCGCCGGCGGTGCCGGAGGCGAGGAATAATCCATGATTGATTTCCGTAGCGTACGTGAAAACCGCGCGTCGGCATTCGACTTCATCCAGGTTCGAATTGCGTCGCCGGAAGAGATTCGCGGTCCCAAGGACGCGAAGGAGCGCGAGCGCGTGGAGCTCCAAGGGCTCCGCACCTGGTGGTCATGGGGCGAGGTCACGAAGCCCGAGACCATCAACTACCGCTCGTTCAAGCCCGAGAAGGACGGTCTCTTCTGCGAGCGCATCTTCGGTCCGGTAAAGGACTGGGAGTGTCATTGCGGCAAGTACAAGCGCATCCGGTATCGCGGCGTCATTTGCGACCGGTGCGGCGTGGAAGTGACGCTCTCCAAGGTGCGTCGCGAGCGCATGGGTCACATCGAGCTCGCGGTGCCGGTGGCGCACATCTGGTTCTTCAAAACGCTGCCGAGCCCGATGGGCAATCTGCTCGACATCACGCTGCGTGATCTCGAGAAGGTCATCTACTACTCGAACTACGTCGTCATCGAGCCGGGCGAGCAAGAAGCGCAGGTCAACCAGCTCCTCGACGAGGACGAGTACCTCGCGCTGCGCACGAAAGCCAAGGAAGAGGGCGATCACGCGTTCCTCGCCGACATCGGAGCGCCGGCGGTGCGCGAACTGCTGCGTCGTCTCGACGTCGACCGGCTCGCGACCGATCTCCGCAAGTCGGTGATGGACGAGTCGTCGCAGCATCGCAAGAAGATGCTGCTCAAGCGGCTCAAGATCGTCGACGCATTCGCGAACTCCGGTGCGTCCGGCGACGTGCGCAATCGCCCCGAATGGATGATCCTGGACGTGATTCCGGTCATTCCCCCGGATCTGCGTCCGCTGGTTCCGCTGGACGGCGGCCGTTTCGCCACGTCCGACTTGAACGATCTCTATCGTCGCGTCATCAACCGCAACAACCGCCTCCAGAAGCTCATCATGCATCGCGCGCCGGAAGTCATCCTCCGGAACGAGAAGCGCATGCTGCAGGAAGCGGTGGACGCGCTGTTCGACAACGGCCGTCGCTCGAAGGCGATTCGCGGCCGGGGCAAGCGTCCGCTCAAGTCCCTGAGCGACATGCTCAAGGGCAAGCAGGGCAGATTCCGTCAGAACCTGTTGGGCAAGCGCGTGGACTACTCGGGCCGGTCGGTCATCGTCGTCGGTCCGGAGCTCAAGCTGCACCAGTGTGGTCTGCCGAAGCTCATGGCGCTCGAGCTGTTCAAGCCGTTCATCATCCACAAGCTCGTCGAGAAGGGAATCGCCGAAACGGTGAAGCGGGCGAAGAAGATCGTCGAGCGTGAGAGTCCCGAGGTGTATGAAATCCTCGAGGAGATCATTCGCGATCATCCGGTGCTGCTGAATCGCGCGCCGACGCTGCATCGACTCGGCATCCAGGCGTTCGAGCCGGTGCTCGTGGAAGGCAAGGCCATTCGAATCCATCCGTTAGTCTGCGCTGCATTCAACGCGGATTTTGATGGAGACCAAATGGCCGTCCACGTGCCCCTGTCCTTCGAGGCGCAGCTCGAGAGCCGTCTGCTCATGCTGTCGTCGAACAACATTCTGAAGCCGTCCGACGGACGTCCTGTCGCGGAGCCCAGCCAGGACATCGTGCTCGGCTGCTATTTCGCCACGAAGGCGCCGGCCGACTTCGCCACCGCGAATCCCACGCGCCGCGTGATGCATGCGTCGGACGTGGAGATGCAGGTCTCTACTGGCGGGATCACGCTGCCCACGCCCGTGCTCTTCTTCGTGAAGGACGGGAACGGTGGGGCGGGGCACTGGGAGAAAACGACGGCCGGCCGCGTGCTGTTCAACGCGATCGTGCCGCCGGAGCTTGGCTTCAAGAACCACGACATGAAGAAGAAGGCTTTATCTGAGTTGGTCTTTGAGTGTTACAGGCAAGTTGGGCTGGCAGCCACCGTCAACTTTTTGGATCGGCTCAAGGAATTCGGGTTCCATAACGCAACCAGGGGCGGCGTTTCGATAGGGGTCGAAGACCTCGAGATCCCGGCGGACAAGGCCACGCTGCTCCAGGAAGCGGAGGAGCGGGTCACGCGCTTCCAGAAGGCGTACTCCACCGGCAACATCACCAACGGTGAGCGCTACAACAAAGTCATCGACACCTGGACGCACGCGAACTCGGACATCGCCGACGCGATGGTGAAAGCCATGGCGCGGTCGAAGGGCGGGTTCAACCCGGTGTACATGATGTTCGATTCCGGTTCGCGTGGATCACGCGACCAGATCCGGCAGCTCGCGGGCATGCGCGGCCTCATGGCGAAGCCGCAGAAGAAGCTCACGGGCGGCATCGGCGAGATCATCGAAAGCCCGATCAAGTCGAACTTCCGCGAAGGACTGTCGGTGCTCGAGTACTTCATCTCGACGCACGGCGCGCGCAAGGGTCTGGCCGACACCGCGCTGAAGACGGCGGACGCCGGCTACCTCACGCGTCGTCTCGTGGACGTGGCGCAGGACGTCACGATCACGGAAGAGGATTGCGGCACGATTCAGGGTCTCGAGATCTCCGCGCTGAAGGAGGGCGAGGACATCATCGAGCCGCTGTCGGAGCGTATCGTCGGCAACGTGGCGTCGGAAGACGTCGAGGATCCGCACGAGCGCGACGAGGCGGGCCGCCAGGTCATTCTCGTCGAGGCGGGTCAGTTGATCGACGAGGACACGGCGCGCGACATCGAGGAGGCGGGCATCGAGATGGTGAAGATCCGTTCGGTGCTCACCTGCGAGGCCAAGCGCGGCCTGTGCCGGATGTGTTACGGACGCAACCTGGCCACCATGTCCATGGTGGACCTCGGCGAGGCGGTCGGCATCATCGCCGCGCAGTCGATCGGCGAGCCGGGCACGCAGCTGACGCTGCGCACGTTCCACATCGGTGGAACGGCGGCTCGTATCGCGGAGCAGACCGCGCGCAAGTCGAAGCTGGACGGCGTGGTCGAATACGGAGATCGCCTCGTGGTCGTGGACGCCAACGACGGGCAGAAGATCGTCACGTCGTACGAAGGCGAGATCATCATCCGGCAGAGCGCGGACAAGAACGCGCAGGTCGGTGCACGTCTGGCCGTGCCGCTCGGCGCCATCATGATGGTTGGCGATGGCGATCCCGTGAAGCGCGATCAGGTGATCTTCAGCTGGGATCCGTATACGACTCCGATCATCTCGGATGTCGAGGGAACGATTCGCTTCGTCGACATCGTCGAAGACGAGTCCGTTGCCGAGGAGCTCGACGAGCTCACCGGTCTGCGCCAGCGCGTCATCATCGAAGATCGCGAGAAGAAGCTCCACCCGCACATCGAGATCGTGCAGGAGAAGGGCGGGAAGGAGCGGCGCGTGCGCGACTTTGTGATCCCGGTGGGCGCGCAGCTCACGGTGGAGGACGGACAGAAGATCGGCGCGGGCACCACGCTCGCGAAGATCAGCCGCGAAGCGTACAAGACGCGCGACATCACGGGCGGTCTGCCCCGAGTCGCCGAGCTTTTTGAAGCTCGGCGTCCTAAGGACCCCGCGACGATCAGTGAGATCGACGGCGTCGTGCGGTTCGGCGAGATCAAGCGCGGCAAGCGCGAGATCTTCGTGCATCCCGTCTCGAAGAGCGGCGCCATCGAAGAGGGTACCGAGCCGAGGCTATATGAAGTTCCGGCAGGCAAGCACTTACGGGTGCACGAGGGCGATCGCGTCCAGGCTGGTGACCGTCTGTCCGAAGGTCCGGTGAACCCGCACGACATTCTGTCGATCCGTGGTCCGCGCGCAGTGCAGGAGTACCTGCTGAACGAAGTGCAGGAGGTTTACCGTCTGCAGGGCGTGAAGATCAACGACAAGCACATCGGCGTGATCGTGCGGCAGATGCTGCAGAAGGTTCGTGTGCTCGAGCCGGGGGACACGGAGTTCCTCGAGGGCGAGCACGTGGACAAGCAGGTCTTCCGCGCCGAGAACGATCGGGCCAAGAAGAAGAAGCAGGTGCCGTCCAAGGCGGAGCCGCTGCTGCTTGGTATTACTAAGGCGTCCCTCACGACGCAGTCGTTCATTTCGGCGGCGTCGTTCCAGGAGACGACCAGGGTGCTCACCGACGCCGCGATTCGTGGTGCCAAGGACGACCTGCTCGGGCTCAAGGAGAACATCATCATCGGCCACCTCATCCCGGCTGGTACCGGCATGTACCGGTATCAGGACGTGGAGATGGACATCGAGGTGCCCGAGGGCTTCGAGCCGCTGCCCGCGCCGGAACCGGCGGGTCTGGCTGCGCTCCCGCCGACGTTCGCGGAGAGCACGGCGTTTCCCTTCGCGGAGGAGTAAAAGCGGGAAGCGGGAAGCGGGAAGCGAATTCGTTCGCTTCCCGCTTTGCTTTCTGGCTGTCGCTGTGCTGTTTCCCGCTTCCCGCTTCCCGCTTCCCGCCTATCGGCCGCCGAGCTGAAGCCCTCCGCCGATGCGAATCCCGCGAACTTCTTCCGGCGTCTCGCGCGTTCCCGACTTCGCGGTGAACAGCTCGGTGCGATATCCGACCTGCACGAAGAGCGGGACGACCGGGAATCTGTACAGGATAGACGCCTCGCCTTCCATCCCGCTCTTGATCTTGTCTTTGCTCTTGCCACCCGGCAGGTAGACGGCACCCGCAACGTTGGTACGAAGGCCGGAGCCGCCGATCGCCACAGTGCTCGACACGCCGGCGATCCCGATGTCGAACTGTGATGGCGTGGTCGCGTTCAGATCGCTCCAGAGGGCGCGACGGCCTGCGCCCACCACGAGCGAAAACACGGGCGGAAGGAGATACACGCGGAGGTCGGCGCTGGTGACGTGCGGCTGCGTCCCGTACGTACCCGACAGCGAGCGGAAGCCAATGCCGATTGCCTTTGCACGCAAGAGGACATCCACGCCCTTGATCGAGCCCGTCTCGGTAGACACGGTGTTCGCGAAGTCGAAGGAACGATCACCGTTGATCATGAATCCGCTGATGCGGAGCTCTCCTCTCGAGCCGGCGGCCTTCGGCGCGGCGGGCGCCACGGGGCCGGCAGGTGCTTGGGCGCCGGCGGTTGCCGCGGCGGCGACAGCGAGCGCGATCAGGAAGGAACGCATCAGCGGGCCTCCAGATCGATGTGGAACGTCGTCTTGTATTCAGCGATTCGTCTGCGATTCTCGGCCTGCATGGCGACGACGCTCTTCTGGAACGCTTCGCCGTACGCCTTGTTGGCCGCGATGTTCGCGGGAATCCACCGTCCTTTGTCCGCGAAGCCGGCGGCGATCGTCGAGAGCGCGAGGACGCCACCCACCGCGACGCCCTTGCTGTCAGCGGCGACCTTGGTCTTGATGTTTCCCTGCGCGCGCACCGACGACGCAAGCGCGAACGCGGTTGCGCCGACGAGAAGGCCGGGGAAAACGCTCTTGGCGCCAAAGCGACCGGTTCGTTCCTTCAACAGTTTGCTGGAATCGAGCTTCGCGGCGATCGGGAGAAACTCCAACGCCGGCGCATCGACGCGCGCCGCGTACCGCACGGTCACCGTGTCGCGGCTCGACGCATCGACTCCCGTGACGATTACCGACCAGTCTCCGCTGGTGAACATCGGTTGCTCTCCGCGCATTGTCTTGAACCGAAACTCGCCGCTCGTCGTCGCGGGCAGCGAATCGACGACCGCCGCGCTTCCGCCCGACTCCGGCATGATCGTGAGCCGATACGAGCCTGGCCGGCTGCCGCGCACCTTGAGGCTTGCGGTTCCTTGCGGTCCGACCACCACCTGCTCCTTGTCACCGCTGACCTCGACGCCGAACGTGGTCCGCTTGGCCTCGTCCACGAGCGAATCGAGACCCGCCCACGTCAGCTCCTGCGGGAGCTTCAAGGAGAGATTGGTGCGAACGATCTGCTTGAGCGTCGCGAGTGCGACCGCGCGCTTCTGCGCGGCGGTCTCCTCGGGGTACGACGCAGCCGCGATGACCAGGAGAGCCCGCGTGCGCTGGGCGGCCGTGATCTGCTTCCCGATCGCGAGCACCTGATGCGCGAGCGAGTCGGCTCGGTTGTAGTTCAAATCGTTGAACGCATCTCCGGCGCGCTTGAGGAGATCGTCGATCGGGGATCCTTGCTGCAACTGCGCGCGCATCGGCGCCGCGGCGAGCGCGAGGGCGATCGGCACTACCCCGACCATCGCGGCGATACGTCTATTCATTTGCTGCACCTCGGATTGCGAAAGCCGATCCGGATTGAATCGGCAGCTTGGGTCGTCACGGTCGAGTCCCACGACGCGCAGTTCTCCGCCTTGATCGACAGCTGGAGCGTCTTGCCGGGCGGCACGAGAACGAGGCGAAGGCCCTGAATGATTCCCTGCGGCTGCCCATCGACGTAGAGCACGGAACCGGCGATGCGCGAGCCGAGAACGACCTTGGCCGGCTGCGCGGCGCGCGCGACGAACGAGAACAGCGAATCCAACGCTGGATGCGACATGTCGCGCGGGATTCCCTCGGTGGCGCCGAGACCGACGAGCTGGCGGATCACGGATATCGCGCTGTCGGTGTGCTGTTCCGCCGCCTCATCAGGGTACGACGCGGCCACCACGAGCTGGAGCGCGTCCACCTGCTGTTGTCTGGACAGCAGCGTTCCCAACGCGAGCACTCTGCGAGCGAGCGAATCCGCCTCGTGGTATTTGAGATCGTTGAGCGCGTTCCTGCCGCGGATCATCATGTCTGTAACGGGAGAGCCGGCACCCTGTTGTGTCTGCGCCGACAGCGGCGCCGCGAAGACGAATACGAATGCGATGATGCGACGCATGATGCTCCTCATTGCTACGGACACTTGGCGAAGCGGCGACCGACGGTCACAGTCACGCCAGACGGGACGGAGACGATGGTGTCCCAGGGTATGCACTTCTCCGCCTGAATCCTCAGGCTCACGCTGCCGGCGGGCACGCTAACCGTGCGCACCGATGACAAGGGAGTCGGATCGATGGTCCCGTTCACGTACAGATAGGCACCCGGAGTAGGGCTGCCGATCTTGATCGCGCCCGTGGGCGTCACGGCGGGCGCCACCGGTTCGGCCGGTTTCTGCGCCGGCGGCTGTGCCACGACATTCTTTGGCTCCGCCGTCTTCGGCGGCGTGGCCTTCCTCGCGTTGGCGATACTGTCGTTTCTGCGTCGCCGGTCTGCGCGCGCGGCCGAGTCGCTGATACGCGCGCGTTCCTTCGCGGCGGCTGCGGCAGCGATCGCGGCGGTGTCTACCGCGGGTGCCTCGGTGACCGGCGGCGTCACGGCGGCACGAGTGCTGTCGACCAGCGCGGGCTGATCGACCGGTGTGCCGGCGGGCGTCACGATGGGTGACGGCGCCGGAACCACGCTCGCGTTCTTCTGCATCTGCTGCCAACCGAAGTAGCCGCCCCCCGCGACGACAACGAGCGTGGCTGCGATGCCGATCCACTTGCCGGCGCCGCCAGCGCTTTTCTCTTCGACCTTCTCGGGTCGCTTTCTCTTCGGGGGCGCCTTGACGGCTGGCTCGATCGCCGTCACCGCTGGAGCTTCGCGCTTCTTGGTGACCGGGATGGGGCTCATCGGGACGCTCATCCGCACTTTCTTCTGCGGGCCGCTCTTCGCGAGCGAGATCATCTGCGTCCGAACGACGTCGCCTTCCTTTTTCGACGCGGGCGCGCCGAGCGCGTGAATCGCGGTGTCGATGTCCGGAAAACGTTCCGCCGGATCTTTCGCCAACATCTTCTTGACGACTTCAACGACGTGCTCCGGCACTTCCGGATTGGCTTGACGCAGATCCGGCACCGCTTCGAAGAGGTGCTGCGTGATGATCTCGGCGTACGTGCCACCGTCGAACGGCTTCTTGCCGGCGAGCATCTCGTACGCAACGACGCCGAGCGAATACTGGTCCGACTGACCCGTCACGGCTTTGTTGTGGAATTGCTCGGGACTCATGTAGTGCGGAGTGCCGATGGCGGTGCCCGTGGCCGTGAGGTTCTGCGCTTCCTGGACCTTCGCGATACCGAAGTCGGTCACGATCGCCCAGCCGTCTTCATCGATCATGATGTTGGCCGGCTTGATGTCGCGATGCACGATGTGCTTGCGGTGCGCGTAATCCAGCGCGCTACCCACCTGCCCGAGAATCGTCTGCGCCATTCCCAGCGGGACCTTTCCCTTGTCGTTGATGACTGACTCGAGCGAGCGTCCCTCGATGAACTTCATGACGAAGAAGACCAACTGCTTGGTCTCTTTGACCGTGAAGATCTGGATGATGTGCGGATGGCTCAGGCCGGCCGACGTCTGCGCCTCGCGCTTGAACCGCTGCACCATGCCCTCGCGCGAGATCAGCTCGGGCAGCATGGTCTTGATCGCGACCTTTCGGTTGAGCGCGAGGTCGAGGCCGAGGTAGACCGCGGCCATACCGCCGCGTCCCAGCTCGCCGTAGATGTCGTAGTCGCCGAGCGTCGCCTCGCTGAGCATTTGCCCGAGCGTATCGACGTTGGGATCCATCTCCACCGCGATCGTGCCGCCGAGCGGGCCGGGGTCGGACTTGCTCCAGACACCAGAGATGTCGTTTCCGCAGCTCGCGCAGAATTTCGCGCCCGCAGAAACGGGTTGGCGGCACTTCGGGCAAGCGTTCGTTGTCGACGGTGTCATAGAGTTCTCCTCCCGCCACTCATCGGCGGAAAGACGGTCGTGATTCGCAAAGAAGCTCTCATCATCCTACTTCGGAGCCTTGTAGATCTCAGTCGAGTTGGTCGCCTCGACGAACTTCGCCCAGTAGACGTTCGTGCCATCCAATGCGACGCCCCAGATGTCATTGGTCGAGAACCTCACCCAATTCGTGGGAGTGGCGATGCTGATCTTCACGACTCCAAAATCGGTGGCGAGGTACAGGAAGGTGCCATCCGAGGTCAGTTTCCCGTGCGATTGGAAGAAGTTGAGGCTCGCCGGGGTGGCGGCGCCAGCCGTCGAGGCGGACTTCAGCTCCGAACCCGGCGTCAGATAGAACAGCGTCGTACCGCTGACGAACAAGGAATTCGCGAGATCAGAGTTCAGTGTCGTCGTTGCACCACCAGCGGTCGGGACCTTCACGATGCCGCCGGTCGTGCTGTAGAACAAGTTGCCGCCGCTGAGCGCAAAGGTACGGCTGTTCGTCGTGCGTCCTCTGATCGTCGCGACAACCGTGGTCGACCCGAACACAGTCGAAGCCGCATTCTTTGCGATTTTCCGAAGCGACGTGCCGTCAGCGAAGTAGACGGTGCCCGTGGTCAGAGGCCCCTCCAATTCGAGATGCGGATGCGGCGTCGTGCTCATTCCGGTGACGAGCGTCGTCACCGCCCCGCCGCCGATCCCGACCTTCTTCAGGGTGCCATCGTTCGAGATGAAGAACACCTCGTTGCCGTCTGTCGCGACCGCGAACGGCTCCACTCCGGCGGTGAGCGTTGCAATGTCGGTAACCGTACCGCCGGCCGCATCCATCTTCCGGATGACGCCAGTCTCCGACCACACGAGCGTCGAACCAGTCAGCGTCAGATCCCACGGATCGAACGGCGTGGCCGCCAGCACGCTTTCATTCGCCGTGACCGTGAACGGCGAGCTGCCGCCATTGCTCATGCCGCTGGCGGACGCCGCCAGTCGATATGTGCCAACGGAGTTGGTCGACAAGGTATTGAACGTCGCGACGCCGGACGACGGCACGGCGGTCTTGGTTCCGAAGAGCGTGGTCCCCGATGGGCCGCCAAAGAGGCCGACGCTGACTGGAGCGCCAAAGTCGAGTCGCACGTTACCGACGGAGTCCTGCGCCTGAACCTGCGCAGTTCCAAGCGTCGTGCCCACAAAGGTTCCTGACGCAGGGCCCGCAGTGAACACGAGCGCGGACGCCGGCGCCGCCGTGACGTCGAACGCGCTGCTCGACGGACTCGCGGTCAACGTACCGGCCGGAGTCGACGCGACCAGCGTAGCCGAGGTCGCGGCTGTTCGGATCGACATGTCATTGAACGTCGCCACACCGCCCACCGCTGCCCGTGCACTCGTGGCGGTTCCGTTATTGAACGTCAGCGCGCCAACGCTCGCCGCCGACGCCGCAAGCTGAACGGTGTGCGTCGCCGCGGTCACCGTATTCCCGAATTGATCTTGCACCGCGACGCGCACCGCGGACGAGAAGGGCACACCGGCCACGATGTTCGACGGCTGCGTGATGATTCCCAGCTTTGCCGGAGCTGCCGCCGCCACGACGAACGCGGTACTCGAATCCGTGCGGAACCCGGGCGCCGACGCCAGCAGTTTGTAGGTGCCCGAGGTGGTGAAGGTGATGCTCGGGAAATTCGCCGAGCTCGTCGTCGATATGGTGGCGGTACCCGAATTGATCGACGCGGGGCCCGAGAGCACTGAGATCGTGATCGACACGGCATTCGGCGTCGCAACGGCGTTGCCATTGGCATCCTGGATTGCCACGGTACCGCCGCTCCCTCCGACGCCAGCGGTGGACGCCGCCGGCTGCGTGGTGAACGCGAGCTTCACGGGACCAGTGGCCGCAACGACGCTGAACGGGCTGCTGCTGCCCGTCGAAAGACCCGTCGCTGTCGCGGTGAGCCCACAACCGGTGGCAACCGTCGCGAGCGTGAGTGCGTTAAAGGTCGCGACGCCGCTCGAGGTGGTCGCCTGCGTTGTGCCGCTCAACGTCGCGGAGCATCCCGTCAACGCAAGCGTGACGGAAGTCGGCGCCTGAGACGTGACCGTGTTGTTGTTCGCGTCCTGAACCGCGACGGTCACCGGCGCCATCGTCGTTCCGGTCGGCGTGTGGGTGGGCTGCTGGACGAAGCCAATTTTCACCGCCGTCCCAGCCGTAACGTCGAACGCGACGCTGGTGGCAGAAGCAATCGAGCCGCCCGCACTCGCGGACAACCGATATCCGGCGCCGGCCTTGTTGATGAAGACGTTGGTGAAGGTCGCTTCACCGCCTGCAGCGGCCTGTGTTACCCCGCCACCAATCGTGCCGCCGCCGGGATTTGAAAAAATGGAGAGCGTTATCGCCGGCGCCGAAGACGTGACGAGCGCGCCATTGGCGTCGAGCACCTGCACCTTGACGGTCCCCAGCGACGCGCCAGCCGCTGCGTTGGTAGGCTGCGCGGAGAACGCCAACTTCGCCGGCGCACCTACCGCGCTGATGTTGAACGACGCGCTTGTGGCCGTGGTCAGTCCATTTGCCTGCGCGTTGAGCTGATATGTGCCCGCCGGGCTGAGGTTCAGGTTCGAGAACGTCGCGATGCCGCCGACCGCCGCCGTCCTGCTGCCGGTGCCGCCGAGGCTTCCGCCCGAGGATGAGATGAAGACGCTGTCCGTCGCTGTCGTCACAGTAGCGCCGCTGGCATCCTGGACGGCGACACGGAACGTGGGCATGGTCGCGCCGGCGCTCGTCCCCGTCGGCTGCGTGATGAATCCGACCTTGGTCGCCGCTCCGAACACGTCGAAGCCCTGACTGAACGCGCCGGAGAGCGTGTCCGACGTCGAGAGCAGCGTGAAGCCGATTCCCGTCGTGGTGACCGACAAGTCGCTGAACGAAGCGACACCGGCAACCGCGGCGACTCTCGTCGTGCCGTTGAGACCCGCTGAATTCGTCGGATCGCTTCCAAACTCGATGAATACGCTGTCCGTCGCGGTCGTGACGACGTTACTCAGCGAATCGAGCACGGACAGCTTCACCGCCGGAGCGATCGCGGTGTTGATGGCTGCAGAATGAGGCTGCACCGAGTACGCGAGCTTTCTCGCCGGACCGGGGACGCCGGTGGCCGTAAATGTCGCCGTCGCGCTGCCAGCAGTTGCGATGACGCTGTTCGCGCCCGCGATGTTCCCAAGTTTCCAGCTGCCCAGCGTGGCCTGCCCATTGGCATCGGTGGTCTTCACCGAGTCCACGATCGCTGCGCCGCCGCCGCCGCCAACCCGGAACGTCACGGTGGCGCCGGCAATCGCCGTGCTGCCGGCATCGAGAACCGTTACCATGGGCGCAACTTTGACGAGATGCGCGACGGTATCGGTCTGCGCGTCACCGGCGGACTTGGTCAACGACGCGGGAACTTGCGATACGATCAATTTCTGCGAACGCGTGACGGTATCCACCGTCACGAAGATCCGCGTCGTGTCGTTCTTCTTGACCTGCAAGGTGCCGGTCGAAGGCGTGATGACGGCGACGAGGGTGTCAGCCACGCGAAAGCTCATGTTCGGTGCCGCGATGAGCGTATCGGCGACGTCCTTCACCGTCACGGGAACTAACAAACAGCCAGCGCCTGGCGAGGTGCACGTCCCGGAGCTTTTGATCGCGGTCGCAGTGAAGTCCGTTGTCGGAAAGAGGATGGTTTTCGCAACCTGCCGGACCTTCGCCAACACGCTGTCTTTGAATGCGTCGAACGTCGCGACGACGTAGAACTTGCCGTTGCGATGACCGACGACTGTTTGACCCGCGATCGTCGCGATATTCGT
This sequence comes from Gemmatimonadaceae bacterium, assembly GCA_036560265.1. Classification (GTDB taxonomy): domain Bacteria; phylum Gemmatimonadota; class Gemmatimonadetes; order Gemmatimonadales; family Gemmatimonadaceae; genus DASPMP01. Next base: position 21,252 of record DATBRO010000075.1, read on the forward strand.
CGTTGTAGCGCCGCTGTCGTGCGCCGTGAGCGCCGCGCTCGTGGTGATCGCAGGCTGCTGCACGACATTGTTGTTGTTCGTGCCGTTGACGGCGATCGCCCGCGCGCCGGCGGATCCCATCCCCGCGATCGAGTCGACGGCCGCGACCTTGATCGCCTTGTACCGCACCCGTACCGCGAGCGACTGCGTGTACTCCGAGTCCAGCTCGGGAGCGATGTAGCGCGCGATGATCGAGGCCGCTCCGATCGCGAGACCAGTCATCAAGCCAGTCGAGCTGTCGACGGTCACCACGTTCGTGTTGCTCGAGCTCCAAAGAACTTTGTGGGTCGCGTCCACTTTGGATCCCGCGCCCACTTTCAGGTTCACCGTTCCAGCCAACGTGACCAATGAATCGGGAACGATGCTGAAGAGCTTACTTACAGCGTTCTGGTCCAGCGGCTTCGATGTGCTCGTGATCTTGTCGAGATCACACGTGGCGAGGAGGACGATGCTCGCGACGGCAGCAACGACCTGAGCGACGCGCGGCGTCACGCGGCGAAAAGAACGCATGTAGTCCTATTGGGAGGCAGGGGGGTGCAACTATAAAGCTCGGGGAGGAAACGACGGCGGCGCGAACGAGAGGGCGGGCCGCTATCCTTTGCTGCCGCTAATATTTCCCCTCGGTCAGCCCGCCGCAATACTCAGGTCCGATTCGACCCTGACACGGGTCATTCTGGCCCTTGACTTAACCGGATCGCCACCAAGCGTTTACTGCCCGCACTGAGCTATTTACCCGGTATTCCGAGCTCGCTCTTGGCGTCGGCCGGGAGAATCTTGAGGACCTTGGCTACCGGGACGGCGAAACCCATTCCGGGGCCGTCTGCCAGACCGGCTCGGTGAACACCGACGACCTCTCCGGAGGCGTTGAAAATCGGGCTTCCGCTCGCGCCTCCCGCCGTGATTCCGCCGAACTGAATGAAGTCCGGCGCCACTTTGCTGAAGATCCCGGCTGTCATCGACGTTCTCACGACCCGCGACGCGGTATCGTCGAAGGCCAATCCTGTCCCGTAGGGAAACCCGATCAGCGCAGCGGGTGCGCCTTGATTCGCGGCGGTCCCTTCCCAATCGATCTTCTTTACGTACGGGCCCCTGTACTCCGGGATTTTGACAATCGCGAGGTCCGCATCCGTACCCACGGCGACGACCGCGATTCTCGTTCGGAAGTTGAACGTCTGATCGGCCATCGCGAGGTAGATGGTGTCACGCACCGCGCCGGTTTTGTCCGTCACCACATGGCGGTTCGTCACGAAATAGCCCGAGGGCGTGATGGCGAAGCCGGAGCCGGTCGAGATCGAATCACCGTGGGGGCCGAAGAAATAGAAGAGAAGCCCGACGGCACCCTGATTGAGCTGAGCAACCTGGGCGAGGTTCGCGCCGCGAACGGCGCGCATTTGGATGGCGACGTCCTTCTCTCGTTCTTCCGCGAGCCTCAGCGCGCGACGCAGCGAATCCAGACCGGCGCGTGACCCTTCGCCCCCCGCCTGTGCTTTGCCGACCTCCGCGCGCAGGCGAATCATCTCTTCCTCCGCCCTCCGACGTGCCGAATCGCCGGCGGCCAACTGTTGGTCGAGGGACTGCCTGGCGCGCACGAGCGCCTGCTCCAACACGCCCGTGCGACGTGACGCGTCCGCCAGGGCATTGCGCAGGGAATCGACCACCGCGCGCGGCGCGCTGGATGACCGCGCCGAATCGAACGACGCGCGGAGGCGCCCCGCTTCAGCAGTGGCGGCTTTGCGAATCGAGTCCGAGCGCGCCTCGAGCCGCGCGCGTTCCGTCGACATGCGCCGTTCGCTCTCCGAGACGCGCCACTGCGTGACGCCGAGCAGGATGGCCGCGATCACGACGGTGGTTCCGACGCTCGCCCACACGATGATGCGCACGCGTTTCGCGCTTTTCTTGGACATATCTTCCAGAACGTCCTTGAAGAACGCGGTGCGTCCCGCGCCGGCGAAGCTGCGGCGCGCGAGATTCGTGGCGGGACCCATCGCCTTGGCCACGATGTTTTTTGCTTTCGGCGAAGGGTCCGTGCGCGGTTCTACGCGAGGAGCCGGCGCGGCCGCTGCGGCGACGCCCGCGGCTCCCGCCCCGCGCTTCCCCTCGACCGGAGTCGATTCGCCCGAGTCCGTCAGCGAAGGAGCCCCCGCTTGTGGCTTCACGATGTGGAGGTCTTCGATCGCGAACTGCGGCCCACCGGAGCCAAGCATGATGAAGTCGCCTTTCACGGCGGGATGCAGGGCATCGAGCTTCTTGCCGTTGACGAACGTGCCGTTGCGACTCCCGGCGTCGCGCACCACCACGCCGCCTTCTTCGATCGCAATCTCGCAGTGAATCCGTGAGACGGATGCGCCCTGTTCCGGCGGGATCTGGATGTTGCAATCCGGCGAGCGTCCGATCTTCACGGCCTGCGACCGAACGTCGAAGCGCTGATTCGTACTGGTCGCGCGCAACACGACGTGCACGAGCCAGTCCGGCGAGGGAGCCATCGGCTCCGTCGCCTCGTCCAGATTCAACCCCGCGCGAACCGCTTCGGAGTGACGCATGGCCGCTGTCGGCGATTCCGCGAGATTCGCGGCCGCAGTCGGCGGGGGCGGAGCCGGCGGCTTTTGCGACACTGGCGCGGAGGATCGCGGCGCTGTCGTAGACGCGACTGGCGCGTTGAGGTCCGGCAGCTCCATCACCGTCTCCGCCACTCGGCGCGATTCCAAGACGAGCACCCGGTATCGGGGGCCGGACTCTCCCAGTCCGATCAACTGTCCGACTTTCAGCGCGTGCCGCTGCCCTTGCTGGAGCCGCTCCTCGTCGAGGATGGTGCCATTCCGGCTCGAGTCCTCGATCCACCACGAACTATCCTGAAAGAAAATGCGGGCATGCCGGCCGGAGACCACTTTTGCGTTGGGACCTTCGATGACGAAACCGCTGGCGGGGTCTCGGCCGAGAGTGGCCTCGACGTCGTTGACCGAAAGCGTTTTGTCGGATTCCAGCTCTTTGAGAACGATGCGGGGCATGTAGGGACGGCAGACTGCTCGAGGCGGACCTGGCGGACGGCGGAGTCTCGCCACCGGAGAGGAAGATGGGGCCGAGTGCCTTCGGCGGCCAGTGAAAAAGATCACGAACTTGACCGATTTTCTGCAGGGGCCGAGAGTTCTTTCAATATGAGTGCGACGTTCCTGTATGCGGTGGCCGCCGCCGGGGCGCTGCTGCTGGCCGTCATCCTAGCGCGGCGGTACGCGAACCGCAGTGCCGCGCGCGCACTCTTGCGCCATCGCACCCGGGTGGACCGCTTCAAGCTCGCCAGCCGACAGCACGTTCGAGCGCGACTGCTGGGCGACCCGGTGATCGCGGACGCGGTTCGCGAGCACGCCCGCGAGACGGGCGTGTCGGAAGCCGCCGCGCTAAAGCGCGTCAATGAGTACGTCGAAGAGATCGTCCCATTCTTCAACGTCATCGCGTACTTCCAGATCGGGTACCGTGTCTCGCGCGCGGTGCTCAATCTGTTCTATAAGGTCACGGTGGAGTTCGAGGAACGCACGGCCATCCAGCGCCTCCCGAAGGACGCGGTGCTGGTATACCTCATGAACCACCGGTCGAACGCGGACTACGTGCTCGTCGGCTATGCGCTCATGGGACAGGTGGCCATCTCCTACGCGGTGGGCGAGTGGGCCCGCGCCTTTCCGCTGGAACATCTCTTCAAGGCGTTCGGAGCGTATTTCGTCCGCCGCCGCTATCGCGAGCGGCTGTATCACACCGTGCTCGAACGCTACGTCCAGCTCATCACGCGGCAGGGGGTCACGCAGGGGATTTTTCTCGAAGGCGGTTTGACGCGCGACGGCAAGTTGCGCGCGCCGAAGATCGGCCTTCTCGACTACGTTCTCGGCATCGCGCGCGAGCCAGAGTACCGCGCGCGGATCTACATCATCCCCGTTGCCGTCAACTACGACCGGGTGCTCGAAGACCGATCGCTGCTGCTCGAGCTCGCGACCCACGAGGGCCGGGCGCGTCCGTCTCGCCTGAGCCAGCTGGGCGACGTGGGCCACTTCATTATATGGAATGTCGGCCGGATGCTGACCCGGCGCTGGAAGCGATACGGCCGCGCGGCGGTGATGGTGGGGAAGCCGATGCCGCTGCAACCGTGGTTCGAGCGCGAGCGCGACTTGTTCGCGCTACCCCGTCCCGAACGACTGGCGAGAGTGCAGTCGCTATCGGACGAGGTGATGGAGCGCATCGGCGTCCTGATTCCCGTGACGCCCGTAACCCTCACGTGCGCGGCGATCCAGAGTCTCGACAACGAATTCATTCCGCGCGAACTGCTGCTCGAACGGATGCACGAGATGCGCGACGCACTGGTGGAGCTGAACGCGCGCGTGCTTCGCGCCGATCGGAACATCGAAGAGACGTTCGACCGCGCGTGGCGCATGCTGCGCATGCGGCGCATTCTCGCCGCGTCGGGCGCGGGGTACGCGGTGCTTCCTCGCAGCAGAGCGCTGGTGAGCTACTACGCAAACTCGATCGCGCATCTGCTCGGCCCGTTCGAGAGCGCGGTGAGACGACGAGACTCGCTGCCGATCATGACGGCAATCGATGCAGGTGGTAGGTGATGGGTGCACCTACTTGCGCCAGATCAGGATGCTGCCGCAGCCGCTCAGTGCCAGACGGAACTGAGGGGGCACGTTCGCATCGGTGTAGACCTCGATGCCCGCCAGTTGCTCCGGTCGGACCCAGCTATCGATCTCTTCGGCCGTGAGGCTGTTTACCTGGTGACCATCGATGAAGAACGTCGGGAAGCACCAGTCCTTTACTGATGCGCGCAGCAAAATTCGCGTGTCCGATGTCGCGCCTATGGGATTGCTGCCGGTTCCCGACGTGTCCACCGCGGTCGTATCGACGTAGGTCCCGAAGCGCTCCAGGCGAATGCCCGGTACGCGCCGGAGCAACTCCGACACCGTGTGTGGTTGCCGGCGCGCGATGTCGACCGCAGTCAAGTAGCGTCCCATACCTATGCGGCGCCGATCCTGGAAACCGGTATATCTCGGATCGAGCAACCGGGCTGCCGTGACGCGCACCGTGTCCAAGACAGACAGAAACGTCGACAGTGCCACGCGGACGCCCGGGGCGTCGGCCAGAACGTCCACGACGCGGCGCTCGGGGTAGTAGCCCACCGCGCGAATCTCCAGCATTCGAGTCCCGCTCGGCGCGTTCATCAGCATCCACTCGCCGCTCTCGTTCGAGCGGGTCTGCGGACCATCAAGCATGCCCACCTGAGCTCCCGCGATCGGCTCTCCCGAAACGGCGCGCACGACCGTGCCGCCAAGGCGTCCATCGCCGCCGTGCATGCGCGTTCGAGTGCCCGCCGCGCTGTCACCGCCGAAAACGGTGATGGCGGAGCCGATGTACAGCTCGCGCCTCAGCAATCCGGCCGTGGGAACGCGAACCTCCAGCAAGTCAGTGCTGTCCGCGCCACGGCTGGCCCGGAGCACGGCGGCGCCCCCGCGAGGCGCGTTGCACAGCGCGAACCAGCCATCTGCGCCGGTGACCATACCGATTTGTGGCACACGGCGCGCGAATCCGTTCGACCCAACTGTGATCTCGAGCCACTGCGCCGTTACGGTGACGTTTTCGGCTGGCAATCGATCGTGCGCTTGGCGCACGACGCCGAGGATCACCGCTCCGGAGTCGAGAGGTGATCGCCTCCCGCAGATCGCGGCACGGAGACGAGCGGGCGACGGGACGGCGAGGTCGGCGCGCACGGAGCCGCCGTCATCGATCGATATCTCGCGCAGCGGCGCGGCGACACCAAGGGAATCCAACAACGGATGGAAGAAGCCGAGCGTGTAACGCCCACGTGGTACGCCGTCGAATGCGAACCGGCCGAGCGAGTCTGTCACGGTCGAGGTACTGAAAGCAGCGGCGTTCCTCGCATCCGCCAACTGCACGATGGCCGCGACAAGCTGTCCGCCACCGATGCTGTCATTCACGACGCCCCTGACGCTGCCGGACGGCGAACGGCGGGTGGAGTCGGCAACTTGCCCAGCCGCCACTTGCGCCAACAAGAGGACAGTCAGGAAGGGCCGCACTGTGACGAACCCTGGTTTCATGAGAGTTTTTCGGGTGTAGCGGATTTCCCGATCGCGCTCTAACATCTACGCCGCTGTTACAATGTCCACGCCGCCGTTACAATGTGCGGCTGGTGCGCACGGTCGTCCACCCGAATTCCCCCGGACATCTCACCATGTGGAAGAAATCAACACTCCTGCCCCTCCTGGGATCACTCTTCGCTGCCTCCGTCGCCGCGGCCCAGCAGAAGGTGGTCACGGGCACGGTCACGAACGAGCAAGGTTCACCGATGATGGCGGTGTCGGTGGTGATCAAAGGGACGCGCGTCGGCACCAACACCAACGCCGACGGACGTTATTCCATTCCCGCATCGGTGGGACAGGTGCTGGTGTACCGATTCATCGGCACTGCTCCCGAGGAGCGCACGGTCGGCTCGGCTGACGTGATCGACGTCCAGCTCAAGCGCGTCGCGACCAAGCTCAACGAAGTCGTGGTCACCGCGCTCGGGCAGACCACTGCGGAGCGCGCGCTGGGAGCGTCCCAGCAGACTGTGCAGGGCGCCGACATCGCGCAGACCCAACGCCTCAACTTCGTGAACGCGCTGCAGGGTCGCGTGGCCGGCGTCGAGGTGATCAACACGTCCGGCGTGCCGGGGGCCTCGAGCGCGATCACCATTCGAGGCGTCAGCTCGATCAGCAGCAGCAACCAACCGATGATGATCATCGACGGCCTGCCGCTCGACAACAAGGTGATGTCCTCGGGGACCCTGGCATCCGGCCGATCGGGTTCCGCGAATTCGTTCGAGAATCGCAGCGTGGACTTCACCAACCGCGGGGCGGACCTCAATCCGAACGACATCGAGAGCATCGTGGTGCTGAAGGGTCCAGAGGCTTCCGCGTTGTATGGCATCGACGCGGCGAATGGCGCGATAGTCATCACGACGAAGCGCGGCACGCCGGGCACCGGCGGCATCGACTACAGCGTCAGCTTCAAAGGCGAGAAAACGTCAGGCTATCCTGAGCTTCAGAAGGTGTATGGCATCAACGGCACGCTGCTCACCGCGCCCCTCTATTTCGGCGATCCGATTCCCGCCGGCACGCCACTCTACGACAACGTGCGGAACTTTTTCCAAACGGGGCTGTCGCAGCAGCACAACCTCGCCTTCAGCGGCGGCTCCGCGGACCGCCGCCTCAATTACCGCGTGTCCGGCGCCGCGGCCAAGGAAGACGGCATCGTGCCGCACACCGGGTACGACCGCTACAACATCACGGGCGCGTCCACGGTGCAGCCGACGACATGGCTCACCGCGGACCTCTCGATGATGTACTCCTATGCGGTGAATCACCAGCCGTTCAAGGGACAGGGCAGTCCGCTCCTCGGTCTCTTGGTCTGGCCGCAGTTCGACGATGCCAGGAACTATCTGTCACCAGCCGGCACGAGGATCAGATCGACGATCCTGTCAGCCGGCGCGGAATACGACAATCCATACTTCAGCGTCAACAAGAACAAGATCGATTCCAAGAACAACCGCATCCTCACGAACCTTGGCATCTCGGTGACGCCGTTCCGGTGGGGATTCGTGAAGACGAACATCGGCATCGACGCCTACACGAACCAGAACATGATCCTGCGCCATCCGGAGAGCTGGCAGGGCTTCGCGTGGAATGGCGTGCTCGACGTCGGCGACGACATCACGAGGAACCTCAGCTCCCAGACCATTCTCAACCTCAACAGCTACACGATCAACGACAACTTCAGCGTCACCGCTCTCGTCGGCAACGCCATTAGAGAAGAGAAGTCGACGACGGACGCGACGGTGGGACAGGACTTCCTCGATCCGAACTTCGTGTCCATCAACAACACGAACCAGCGCTTCAGCCTCACGACGACGACGCAGCGCCGGGTGATGAGCGGCTTCGGGCAGGCAACGGTGGACTTCAGGAAGTATCTGTACCTGACGGTCACCGGAAGAAACGACTGGACCTCCACGATCCCGAGAGAGCGAAACTCGTTCTTCTATCCCTCGTTCTCCGCCAGCTTCATCTTTTCGGACGCATTTCCTTCCATCGCGCGCTTCACGACCGGCAAGGTTCGCGCGGCGTACGCCGAAGTCGGCAGAGACGCCAAGCCCTACTCGTATCGGCCGGCGCTCCAGTACAAGACCACCTCCTTCGGCGGCTACGGCTACGACTTCTGGGGCCCCAACCGAAAGCTGAAACCGGAATTCGCGAAGTCCTATGAAGTGGGCAGTGAGCTGAGCTTCCTCAAAGAGCGACTCGGCGTCGACGTCACGTACTACAGCAAGCGCACGTTCGATCAGATCGTACAGAACGTCAGAGGGAGCTACGGGACCGGTTTCATTCTCTTCAATCTGAACGGCGCGTCGACGAAGAACGCGGGCCTCGAGCTCACGGTGTCGGGAGTGCCGAAGATCAGCGGCAATTTCGAGTGGGACGTGCTCGCCAACTTCGACAAGTCCCGCGGCAGGACGTTGACGCTTCCGAACGCGCTGCCCGAGTCGTACAACTCGGATAGCTGGGTGTATGGCAACGTCCGCAACGGCACCCAGCCCGGTCTCAGCACGCGGTCCCTGACCGGCGCGTTCTACCTGCGAAACAAGAGCGGGCAGCTGCTGATCGACCCCACCACGGGCCTGCCGTTTCGCAATGCGAACTTCGTGGACGGCGGCTACGATCGTCAGCCGGATTACACAGTTGGCCTGACGAACAGCTTCAGATACAAGAAAGTCTCGCTGAATGCCCTGCTCGACATCCGCCGGGGTGGAGACGTCCTGAACGCGACGCAGCACTACCTCACCACGTTGGGGTTGACCCCGAGGACGCTGGACCGCTGGACGCCGCGTGTCATCCCGGGCGTGTTGCGCGATGGCAAAGAGAACTCCAACAACCCCACGCCCAACGGCATCGTGGTCGTTCCCGCGCAGAACACGTCCTACTACACAAACATGAGCGAGGAGCTGTTCATCGAGCAGGACATCAACTGGTTGCGGCTGCGGGACATCACGCTGACGTACGAGCTGCCACGGAGGATCCTGCCGAACGCCAGCATCTTCATCACGGGAACTGACCTCTTCCTGTTCACCAACTACTCGGGTCTCGATCCGATCGCGAGCGCGAGCTCGCCCGCCACAGGCGGCTCCGGATCAGTCGGCATCGACTACGGCGGCTTCCCGACTCCTCGCGCAATCAGCTTCGGTACCAAGGTGAGGTTCTAAACCATGAAACTCACACAGTTCACCAACGCGCCGGTGCGCCTCACACGCGCGACGCTGTTCGCCGGCGTCCTGTTGATCTCAGCAAGTTGCCAGGATTTCCTCGACGTCAACAGGAATCCGAACGGGCCGGAGATCGTGACCGCGAATCTCTATCTCCCAGCCATGCTGCACTGGATGGTTACGGACCAGGCGTTCGATGGGCGTTTCGTCGGCCGGTACGTCCAGAACTTCTACCAACCAACAACCAGCTTCACCACGTGGGACCGGATGGGGTACGATCCGGGCAGTGACAACGGTGGCCAGACGTGGCGCGACGTGTACTGGAGCATGGGACAGAACCTCGTCGACATGATCCAGAAGTCCGAGGCGGAACAGCGCTGGGACCTGCTCGGAGTCGGCATGATTCTCAAGGGATGGGGCTGGATGACGCTCGCATCTCTGCATGGCGACATCATCGTCAAGCAGGCCATCGACCAGACGCGGTTCAGCTTCGACTACGACACCGAGGACTTCGCTCTCCAGGAGGCAAGAAAGCTTCTCGATAGCGCGATCGTTTTACTGAAGCGCAACGATGGGGCGGTCGACGTGGCCTACCTGGGCAAGACGGACAAGATCTACAACGGCGATCGCACGAAATGGCTGAAGTACGCCTACGGATTGCGGGCGCTCCTGCTGAACCGGTACTCGAACAAGACGGGCGCGTACAATCCCGCCGCAGTGATCGCGAACGTGGACAGCTCGTTTGCGAGCAGCGCCGATGATCTGCTGTTGGCCTATCCTGCCACACAGCCGAGCGATGACCGGAATTTCTGGGGAACCGCGCGACAGAACCTCCAGAACTACCGCCAGACGAGGTTCATCGTCGAGCTGATGAACGGCACGCAGTTCGGCGGCGTGGTGGATCCGCGCATGAGCCGGATGCTGTCCCCAGCGCCCGATGGACAATACCGCGGGCTCGACGTCAACACGCTCAACTTCGGCGCCCTGACTGCGACGCAGCGGCCGAACAATTTCTGGGGGTACACCGGCATCGTCGCGGCGAATTCGCCGAGCCGGTACATCTTCTCGGACAAGACAAAGTTCCCAGCGATGACGTACTCGCAGCTCCAGTTCATCAAGGCGGAAGCCGCGTTCAGATCGGGGAACAGGGCCCTGGCGCTGACCGCCTACACGAACGGCATCTCGACGCACATCGACTTCGTGAACGCGCGGAACACCGACGATGGCCAAACACCGACGCAGATTACCGCGGCGGAGAAGGCGGCTTACCTGGGGGACGCGAACATCGTTCCCTCGGCGGCCAACCTGACCATGACCCAAATCATGTCGCAGAAGTACATCGCGCAGTGGATGTGGGGCTTCTACGAGCAGTGGATGGACATGCGGCGCTTCCACTACACTGACACCTGGCCCGGCGAAACGCGGCAGGTGTTCCCCGGCTTCGCGCCGCCGACGAATCTCTATCCTGACAACAGCGGCAAGGTTGTGCAACGCATCCGCCCGAGGTTCAACTCGGAGTACGTGTGGAATCAGGCGGGCCTCAGCAAGATCACGCCCATCAGCGGACTCGCCGCGGATTACCAAACCAGTTCACTCTGGATCACCCTACCGTAGCCGGACATGACCAGACATCGATCAATCGCGCTGCTGCTCTGCGCCGGAGTGCTCGCGTCCTGCAAACTGTACGAGACCAACGCCGTGCAGGACATCGCGACACCGGCACCCGGCTCGCGCATCAAGTTTCACAACTTCTCGCCGAGCTCGGTCGGTGTGAACTTCTTCGCGAACGACGTGAAAATGACGGCGATCAGCTCGAGCCGCTGCACCGCTCCGGTGCCGGCGGACACGCTGGCCTGCAACTCCACAGGTATCGAGCTCACCACCGGTGTCGCGTTTGGATCGCTGGGATCCGGCGGGCTCTATGACGCGGTCGTTGCGGGCCAGTACACGCTCACCGCGAAGATCGCCGCAACTCAGACGGTCGTGTCCAGCGTGACCCAGACGATCGCGGACGGAAAGTACTACTCGTTCTTCATGAGCGGGATCTACAACGCGACGACGTCGAGTGCCGAGGCATTCGTCGTCGAAGACGCAATCCCAGCCGGCACGATCGACTTTACCACGGCGTACGTGCGCTTCGTCAACGCGGTATCCAACGGGACCGGGCCCATGACGCTGTACGCCAAGAACACCGTGACGTCGGTTGAGACTGCGGTCGGAGCGGCGGTGGCGTACAAGGCGGCGGGTACGTTCACGGCCGTACCCTTCGGGATCTATGACGTGGGCGCGCGGTACGCCGGCCAGTCCACGAACGTGACCGGCCTCAGCCGGACGACGCTGTCGCTCGTCGGCGGACGGGTGTACACGATCACCGCGTTGGGCAACACGGCCACGGCGTCGACGATGTCACTCGATTTCACGAGCAACCAGCGTTAGACCTTGATCGTTCTCGGCGCGCCTTCGGCGCGGTGAACAGCTTCCACCAGCGCGCGAAGCGCGGCCGCCGAGAACGGACCGGCCGCCGTCAGTCAACATCACGGCGGCCGCCGAGAACAACTTCTAAGTCATTGGCTTGAAACCCACTTGCGCCTCGGCTAACTTCCTCGGCTCTCCACCGCGCCGCTCAGGCGGTGTGCGTTCAAAGAATCAGGGTAAATGCCGACTATCAATCAGCTCGTGCGTCGCAGCCGTCGCGACGTGTCCAAAAAGGAAAAGTCGCCGGCACTCAAGGCGAACCCATTCCGTCGCGGTGTCTGCACTCGTGTCTACACCACGACTCCCAAGAAGCCGAACTCCGCGCTGCGCAAAGTCGCCAAGGTGCGTCTGACCAACGGCTTCGAGGTGATCGCCTACATCCCCGGCGAGGGGCACAACCTCCAGGAGCACTCGATCGTGCTCGTGCGTGGCGGTCGCGTGAAGGATCTCCCCGGCGTGCGTTATCACATCGTTCGCGGCACGCTCGACGCATCAGGCGTGCAGGGCCGCAACAAGAGCCGTTCGAAATACGGCACGAAGAAACCGAAGGCGGGTGCCAAGTGAGTCGCCGCAAGAATGCCATCAAGCGTCCGGTTCTCGCCGACGCGCGGTACGACAGCCAGACTGTCTCGAAGTTCATCAACGTCCTGATGTACCAGGGCAAGAAGTCTACAGCCGAGCGGATGTTCTACGACGCGATGGACATCGTCGAGTCGAAGACGAGTCAGCCCGGGGTCAACGTCTTCAAACAGGCGCTCTCGAACCTCAAGCCGGTCGTCGAGGTCAAGAGCCGCCGCGTTGGCGGCGCCACGTATCAGGTGCCGGTGGAAGTCCGTCCGGAGCGCCGCACGGCGCTCGCAATGCGCTGGCTGATCCTGTATTCGCGCGAGCGCGGTGAGAAATCGATGTCCGAAAAGCTGGCCGCGGAAGTCATCGCCGCGTCCAAGGGTGAAGGGAACGCCATCAAGAAGAAGGAAGACACGCACCGCATGGCAGACGCCAACAAGGCGTTCGCGCACTATCGCTGGTAAGTGGGGGGCCCATGCAATTCATTGCCTCACGCGCGGGTATCGTTGCTGTAGTCGCAGTTGTTGCCGGCTGCTCGTCGGGCAGGCCGTCGCGCCCTGAGCCGGCGCAGCCGGCGCAGAAGGAGACCGTGACGAGTGAAGACCTCGCGACGCATCCAAACGAGCCGATCGAGATCGCGCTTCAGAAGAAGGTGCCGGGCGCAATCGTGACGCGGACGTCGGACGGCGGAATCGCGCTACAGATCCGCGGTGTGTCTTCGTTCGAGGGACGCGCGACTCCTCCGCTCTACATCGTCGACGACTCACCCTTCACGCCGGGCCCGGGCGGGGCGCTGAGCGGCATCGATCCACACGAGATCGAGTCGATCAAAGTATTGAAGGGCGCCAGCGCGGGGATCTACGGCATCGATGGCGCCAACGGTGTCATCGTGGTGAAGACGAAGCGCGGGGGAAAGCCGTCAAAGCCGTAACGCCATGTCAGGTAAGCCGGCTCCTTGTGCCCCGACGGAACTGAAACCGTCGGGGCTTCGTATTTGTCCAATATCCATGCCCACTACAGCCCGCAGTCTCCCCGCTGTCCTCGCCGCGGCACTGGTGCTCGGGTTCGTGCCTGTGGCCCGCGCGCAAGACGCCTCCCATGACCTGCTCCGTGGTACCGTGCGCGGACCTGACAACGCGTCGGTCCGCAACGCCACGGTCAGTGTTATGCCCGCCGGCGCGGCCGCCGACGCACGACCCTTCATCGTCCGGTCCGACACGGCCGGCAACTGGACCATGACGCTTCCAGTCACCGCTCCGTCGTACGCGGTGACTGTGACGGCCCTGGGAATGAAGCCCACGAAGGTCACCGCGCAGCGAACGGGCGAGGGGAAGCCGATCGTGGTGAACGTTACGCTCGCGCGTGCGGTCGTGGAGCTGGGGGCCGTTCGCGTGGTCGAGACGCGCCGCAGGCCGCCGCCCCGCGAGGGACAGGGACTCCCCGCCGATCAGTCGGCCTCCGAGCGGGGCGCCGATCAGGTGCCGGGTGCGGTTGCGGCAGCGGACGCCGGCAATCTCGCCGCCATGGCTGCCTCGGTGCCGGGCGTGTCACTGATCCCCGACGCAGGCAGCGGGATGCCCGGATTCTCGGTGCTTGGTCTACCGCCGGATCAGAACAGCGTCACACTCAACGGCATGCAGTTCAGCGGCGGCGACATACCGCGCGATGCGATCGCATTCACCCGCGTGACGACCACCACGTACGACGTCTCGCGCGGCGGGTTCAGTGGGGGACAGCTCGCCATCGCGGCGTTCGCCGGCGGGAATTTCCATCAGCGCACGGGGCACGTGACCTTCGATTCGCCGTCGCTCCAGTTCACGGATCCGGTGGGCGAGCGGCTCGCGTCGCAGTACACCAATGCGCAAGTGAGCGGGAGCCTCACGGGGCCGATCGTTTTCAACGCTGTCTTCTACAACGTGGCGGTGCAGGCCGGCCGGCGCAGCAGCGACTTGCAGTCGCTGCTCTCGAACGACGACTTCACCTTCCAGCGCATCGGCATCGCGCGCGATTCCGTACAGCACTTCCTGTTCTCCGTCGCTAATTCCGACATTCCATTCGCCGGCTCGACGACCCCCCGCAACCGCGAGCGAGACAACGCCTCGCTGCTGGCGCGCGTGGACTGGAACAAGTCGCAGAACTTCGTCGCGAACGTCGTGACGGCTGTGCGGCGCAACGAATCCTCGGCGCTGTTCCTCGGATCCACCGCGCTGCCCGGCCATGGCGGCAAGGAGACGGCCTCCGGCGCGGACGTGACCGGCACGCTCTCGGCGCTGGTGCACAAGAACATTCTCAGCGATCTGCGGCTCGGCGTTCGGTACAACGACACGCAGAGCGATCCGTATCTCCTTCTCCCGGACGGGCGCGTGCTCGTGAGCTCGCGGCTCGCCGACGGCACCACGGGCATCACGGCACTGCAGTTCGGCGGCAACCCACAGCTGCCGCGCGGGACGACGACGTCGGGCGGTGAGATCTTCGAGCAGGTCTCGTGGCTGTCCGAGAACGGCAAGCATCGCCTGCGGGTGACGGGAAACGCGCGCGAGGACGCGATCTCTCAGGATCAGTTCGCGAACCCGCGCGGCAGCTACTTCTACAACTCCCTGGCCGACTTCGACGCGAATCGTCCCGCCGTGTTCTCGCGAACGCTCGCCGCCAGCGACGTGTCGGCGACCGCGCTGAATTACTCGATGTCGGTCGGTGACAGCTGGCGTCCAACGGACCGCACGCAGTTCCTCTATGGCGTTCGCGCGGAGGGTATCCGATTCGGCGACACGCCGGCCTACAATCCCGCGGTGGAGTCCGCGTTCGGCCTGAAAACGGATCACGCGCCGAGCGAGGTGCATCTCAGTCCGCGCGTAGGGTTCTCGTGGGGCGTCGGCGATCGCGGCACCGCGGGTCTGCGCGGCGCGCCGCTGTATCTCTTCCGCGGCGGCGTCGGCCAGTTCCGGAACAACACGGCGGTCACGGTCATTACGCCCGCGATGCGCGCGACCGGGCTTCCAGGCGGCATTCAGCAGATCCAGTGCGTAGGGACGGCCGTGCCGGCGCCGGACTGGAACGCATTCGCGGCCAACCCATCGTCGATTCCCAGCGCGTGCGTCGGCGGCAGCTCGTCATTCGCGAGCACGCAGCCGAACGTCTTCGCGATCGCGCCGGATTTTGCCGCGCAGCGGAGCTGGCGCGGAAGCCTGTCCGCTCAGGGGCCGTTCGCGACCAAGTGGCTCGTCTGGCAGGTGGAGGGCGTTTACTCCCGCAATCTGAACCAGCCTTCGCCGCTCGATCTCAATTTCAATCCGGTGCAGCAATTCTCGCTGGCCGGTGAGAGCTCGCGGCCGGTGTACGCCGCACCCGGGAGCATCGTCCCGGCCACCGGCGCGCTGACCAACAGAGATTCGCGCCGCGTGCCGCAGTTCGGCAGCGTGACGGAGCTGACGTCGAAGCTGCGATCCGACAGCCGGCAGATGATCCTGACGCTGTTCCCGCTGCAGTTCCTGCCGGGCTTCACCTGGAATCTGACGTACGTGAATCAGCGCATCCGCGAACAGTCGCGTGGATTCGGTTCGAGCACGGCGGGCAATCCGCTCGACGTCGAGTGGGGACGCAGCTCGCTCGAGGCCAAGCATTCGGTGAACGCGTCGACAACCGTGCGCGTACGCGACCTCTTCTCGCTCGCGCTCTTCGCGCGCCTGTCATCCGGGACGCCGTTCACGCCCATCGTCTCCGGCGACATCAACGGCGACGGGCAGGCCAACGATCGCGCATTCGTATTTCCCTCGAGCGGTGGCGATTCGGCTGTTGCCTCGGGGATGAGCGCGCTTCTCGCGGGTGCGCCCTCACGCATCAGGACCTGTCTCGAGCGACAGATCGGTCAAATTGCGCAGCGAAACAGCTGCGAAGGGCCGTGGACTGCGACGAGCAACGCCGTCATGACGCTCAACCCCGAGAAGCTCGGGATGCAGAATCGCGTGACGCTCACCCTCTCACTCACGAATCTTCCGGCGGGACTCGACGAGCTGCTGCACGGCGACTCGCACATGCAGGGTTGGGGACAGCCGGCGTTCTCGGACCAGACGCTGCTCACGGTGCGTGGGTTCGACGCCGCCACCAACCGTTTCAGATACGACGTCAACTCGCGCTTCGGCGACACGCGCGTCGCTCGTTCCAGCGTGCGCGCGCCGTTTCTGATGACGCTCGAGGCCCGCGTGCAACTCGGCAGGGTGTTCACGTCGCAGGCGCTGGATCAGGCGATGTCGCCCGGCCGCACGAGCGGGAGCCTGAAGCTCACGCCGGCGCAACTGAAGCAGCGCGGCATCCAGAGCGTGTTCAACCCGATCGGCCAATTGCTGGCGGCGAAGGATTCTCTCACGATCATCACCAAGCCGCAGCTCCAGCAGCTCACCGATCTCCAGCGGCGGATTTCCGCGCAGAACGATTCGATCTGGGACCCGCTCGTCGATTACCTGGACAAGTTGCCCAAGGACTACGATCGGGCCGAAGCGCTGCAGCGCGTTTATGCGGCGCAGCTCAAGATGTTCGATGGCATCGTAGCGGCGATGCGGGAAGCGAAGCAGATTCTCACACCCGGACAGGTTCTCGAGCTGCCGCCGTTCATGCAGTTCGCCTTCGACGAAAAAGCGCTCCTGGTCACCCGTCCACGCCTCGACTTCTTCCCTATCTTCTGATCTCGATGAGACATCTCCGCTTCGCTGTCGGCGTCGCGCTCGCGACGTCGACGGCACTCGCCGCGCAGCAAGCCGACGCGAAGACACACTTCATCATTCGAAAGGGCAACGACACGCTGGCCATCGAGCGCTTCAGCCGTGACGCCGGCACGCTGACCGGCGACATCACGCAATCGAACGGATTGCACTGGGAGTACGTCGCGAATCTGCGACAGGACAACACCGTGGAGCACGTCGAGCTTTCACGCGAGCCGAAAGGCGGTCCGGTTGGTCTCCTCTCGGTCGACTTTGCCGATACGCTGGTGAAGGCGACGTTCACCGCCGGCACGCAGAGTCAGAACCTGAGCCTGTCGACGCTCGCGAAGCCGCTGCCGTTTCTGCTCCTGTCGTTTGCCTTTTCCGAGCAAATCGTGCGCGCGACCAATCCGGTGCAGGGAAAACCGGTAAAGTGGATGGCCGTACGACTCGGCGCCGGCGACACGGCGACGATGACGGTTACGCGCGTGAGCGCGGACTCCGTGACGATCTCGGTCCCGCAGGGAGATCTCAAGCTGTCGGTTTCGTCTACCGGCGACGTGCTCGGCGCGCTTTTTCCGCCGCAGCAGTGGGTGGTCGAGCGAAAAAGCAACGGATCGAAGCCTTAAGG
>DATBRO010000076.1:0-12237 GCA_036560265.1 Gemmatimonadaceae bacterium
CGAAATGTCGAGGATCACAACCTTGGCGCCCATCCCCGCGGCCATCTTTGCGGCGTTGATGCCGACGATGCCGCCGCCGAGGATCACCACTTTGGCCGGCGCGACGCCCGGGACCCCCCCGAGCAACACGCCGCGCCCGCCATAGAGCTTCTCGAGGTACTTGGCGCCTTCCTGCACGGCCATTCGCCCCGCGACCTCGGACATCGGGGTCAGCAGCGGCAGCTCTCTGTTCGGCAGCTCCACCGTTTCGTACGCAATGCACGTTGCGCCACTCTTCATGTGCGCGCGCGTGAGCTTCTCGTCGGCGGCGAAATGGAAGTAGGTGAAGATCACCTGCCCTCTGCGCATGTGCGGCCACTCGCGCTCGATGGGCTCCTTCACCTTCATGATCATGTCACTCGTCTTCCACACGGCGGCCGCATCAGGCGCGATCTTCGCGCCGACCGTCGTATACGTCTCGTCGGCAAATCCACTGCCGAGCCCCCCACCGGTCTCGATCAGCACCTGGTGTCCCGCGGCAATCAGCGTCTCCGCTCCCGCTGGCACGAGCGCGATGCGGTTTTCGTTTGTCTTTATCTCTCTTGGGACGCCGATTTTCATGACTCGCGACTTGTGACTCGTAAGCCTGCAGTGAAACGTGATGCGTGTGACGGGAAATCGTTTTCACCTTTCACTTTTCACACTTCACCAAGCCCGTAAACATATCTCGCGGGGGGTTGGTTTTCATCCGCGCGGTCGCGCCCGCTGCGTTCCCGACTTCTTGCCTGGACCGAGACTCACGACCGTTTGCGCGTCCGGCTGAAAGAACTCGCGCGCGAGCTGGTGCACGGTCGCGGGGTCGATGGCCTCCACGAGAGCGAGCATCTCGTCCAGGGAGCGGTACGGCTCTCCGTAGAGGTCGACCGCCGCGGCGCGGTACATTCGGGCCGTTGGGCTCTCTAGCGACAAGGTGATCTGACCCTTGAGCTGCCCCTTTCCCTGAGCGATCTCCTCCTCCGGCAGCCCCTTGTCGACGACGGCCGCCAACTCGTCTTCGATCGCGCGCAGTGCGGCATCTGCCGTCTTCGGGGCAGTGCCGACGTACACGCCGTGCACTCCGCACTGGGCGTAGAACGTCTGGAACGAGTACACCGAGTACGCCAGCCCGAGCTCCTCCCGGACGCGCTGAAACAGTCGGGAGCTCATTCCGCCGCCGATCACGACGCTGAGGAGCACCATGGCGTGACGCCGCGGATCCTCATAGCCGATGGTTGGCGAGCCGAGCACGATGTGGGTCTGGCTGCCCTCGCGCTTCACGTGGCGCCGGCTGGGTCCCGGAGGCGTCGGCCGAGGAACCGACGGCGCCTTCCCCCGGCCGGTGGACCGTTCCGTCCAGCCAGTGCGAGTCAGGATCTCGACGAGATCGTCGTGATCGACGCTTCCCGCCGCGGCCACGACCAGCTGTGATGGGCGGTACGCTCTCCGATGCAACTCTTTCAACTCGCTCACGCCTAGCGCTTTCACGCTCTCACGCGTTCCGAGGATCGAGTAGCCCAGGGGGTGGTCGCCCCAGACTGCGGCATTGTGGAGCTCGAAAACGAGGTCGTCGGGAGTGTCCTCGACCATGCCGATCTCCTCGAGGATGACGTTCCGCTCGAGGTCTAGATCGGTAGATCTGATCGTGGGCTCGAAGACGAGGTCGCCGATGACGTCGGCGGCGATCTCGAGGTGCTCGTCGAGCACGCGCGCCTGATATACGGTGTGCTCGCGCGACGTGTAGGCGTCGAGTGACCCGCCGAGTTGCTCCAGCGAGAGGGCGATCTCTTTCGCGCTGCGGCGGCGCGTCCCCTTGAACACCATGTGTTCGAGGAGATGCGAGACGCCCATCCGCTCCCGCGGCTCGTGCAGCGACGCGGCCCGCACCCAGGCCCCGATAGCGACCGACCGTACTCCCGGCATGTGTTCCGAGAGCACGGTCAGTCCGTTCGGAAGCATGGTGCGGCGGAGCCCTTCTTTGACTTTCCCGCTCGCCGCGCTCGCGGGGCTTGCCCGCTTACTCACCTTCTGGGAGAGCGCTCCCGGCTGCGGCCCCGGCCCCCGCGACTTCCGCCCCGGTCACCATGGCCCTCGCCTTGGCCGCCACCTTCGCCGCGTGGTTGGCCACCCGGTTCGCCGGTGCCGCCGCCTTCCGAGCCGCCACCACCGTTGCCCCCTTCCGCGACGGCCGAACCCTCAGGCTTGGGCAGCAGCGCTTTGCGGGAGAGCCGCATCTTTCCGCGCTCGTCGCGCTCGATGAGCTTCACGCGCACGCGGTCGCCCTTCTTGACCACGTCCTCTGTCTTCTCCGTGCGGCCGTGTTGCATCTCCGAGATATGCAGCAGTCCCTCGGTGCCCGGCATGATCTCGATGAAGGCGCCGAACGGCGTCGTGGACTTGACCACGCCTTCGTAGATCTCGCCGACAATGGGCTCGGCCGTGATCGCCTGGACCATCTGCCGCGCGCGCTCCATCGCCTCGCCGCCGACCGCCGCGATGGTGACCACGCCGTTGTCGTCCACGGTAATCTCGGAGCCGGTCTCTTCCTGGATTCCGCGGATCGTCTTGCCCTTCGGGCCAATGAGGTCGCCGATCTTCTCGGGGCTGATCTGCACCGTGATGATACGGGGAGCGTACTTGGACAACTCCTTATTCGGCTGGGCCATAGCCTTGTCCATCTCACCCAGGATGTGAAGGCGTCCTTCCTTTGCCTGGGCCAGCGCCTCTTTCATGATCTTGAGGTCCAGACCCTGGACCTTGATGTCCATCTGAATGGACGTGATCCCCTCTCGGGTACCGGCGACCTTGAAGTCCATGTCGCCGAGATGGTCTTCGGTGCCGAGGATGTCGGTGAGGACCGCGTACTTTTTTCCTTCCTTGATCAGACCCATCGCGACACCAGCGACCGCGGATCGGATCGGGACGCCGCCGTCGAACAGCGCGAGCGAGCCGCCGCAGATGGACGCCATCGAGCTCGAGCCATTGGACTCGAGAACGTCCGACACGATCCGAATCGTGTACGGGAACTCCTCGAAAGCCGGCAGGACCGCTTGAAGCGCGCGTTCGGCCAGGTTGCCATGGCCGATCTCACGCCGTGAGGTGCCGCGCATCGGCCGCACCTCTCCAGTGGAGAACGGCGGAAAGTTGTAGTGCAACATGAACGACTTGGTCTGCTCTTGCGCTTCGTCGATGCTGTCGAGCCGCTGCACGTCGTTAGCAGTGCCGAGCGTGGCGACCACGAGCGCCTGCGTCTGTCCACGCGTGAATAGCGCCGAGCCGTGCGCACGCGGGAGCACGCCAGTGTCGATCGAGATCGCGCGGACCTCGCTGGGCTTTCTGCCGTCCACGCGATGCCCGCTGTCGAGAACCTGCGACCGCAGCGTGTGGTATTCCACGTCGCCAAGGAGGTTCTTGATGTCCGACGAGTTGTCGGGGAAGTCCGCGAGCAGCTGCTCCGCGAGCTCCGTTTTGGCGCGCTCCACCGCTTCGATTCGGGTGTGCTTCTCCTTCTGGTTGATCGCCTCGGTGATCTTTCCCTCGGCGAGCTTCTTGACGCTCTCCTCGAGGCCCGCTGGAATCTCGGCCTTCTTCCACTCCATCTTCTTGGGGCGGTCGATCTTCTTGAGCAAATCTTCTTGCGCCTTGACCAGATCACCAAGACCCTTCTGCGCGATGGTGAAGGCTTCGACGACGTCCTCCTCGCCCACCTCGAGCGCGCCGCCCTCCACCATTACGATAGAATCGGCTGAGCCGCAGACGACGAGGTCCATGTCGCTGAACTCGAGCTGCTGGAACGTGGGGTTCAGATACCAGTTCCCCTGCAGTCGTCCCACGCGCACGCCCGCGATCGGGCCCATGAATGGAATTCTCGACGCGTTCAGGGCGAAGGAAGCGGCGACGACCGCGAGCACGTCGGCGTCGTTCTCCTGATCCGCCGATATGACGTAGATGTAGACCTGGACTTCGTTCTTGAAGCCCTCGGGGAACAGCGGCCGAATGGTCCGGTCCACGATGCGGGCAGAGAGGATCTCACCGTCGTTCGGGCGCCCCTCTCGCTTGATGAAGCCGCCGGGGATCTTCCCCGCGGCGTAAGTCTTTTCCCGGTACTCGACGAGGAGCGGGAAGAATGGGAGCGGACTCTGTGTGTCGCTCACGGTCACGGCGGCGAGCACCATTGTGTCGCCGAACTGCACCAAGGCGGATCCAGCCGCCTGCTTCGCCATACGGCCAGTCTCGATTACGAGCTTTCGGCCGGCGAACGTCGTCTCAACGCGTTGCATAACTCTTTTTTCGTGTGGAATACAAAACGCGCGGGCCGCAATCATTGCGCCCGCGCGTCGGTGTCAAAGCCGTCTTAGTAACGGAGCCCCAGTTCCTGAACTATCAGGCGGTACGTCTCGACATCGGTCCGCCGCAAGTAGTTCAGCAGTCGGCGACGCTTGCCTACCATCTTCAGGAGGCCGCGGCGACTGTGGTGATCTTTGCGGTGCTCACGGAAATGATCCGTGAGGTAGTTGATGCGCTCGGTCAGGACCGCGACCTGAACCTTTGCCGACCCGGTGTCAGTCTCGTGGGTACGGTGCTTCTGAATTGTCGGTGCTTTGTCGAAAGCCATTCTCTGAACCGCGATCTCGTTGCTTAGTCGATTTGTCTTTAGCTGTTGAACCTAACCGAAGCAGGTGATGGGTGGTAGGTGGTAGGTGGTACAGCGCCGAATGGTGCGCGCTGGGGTCGAAAGGTGATGGAGAGCGGCAGCCGCGTTTTAATGTGCCGAGAATGAGCTCAGCAATCCGCACCTATCGTGATCTGACTGTCTGGCAGCGGTCGGTAGACATGTTCGTCGTCGTAACACGACTTGTTCGGAAGTTGCCGGCCCCAGATCGGTGGGTTTTTGAAACGCAAACTCGTGGTGCCGCTAGATCCGTCGCCTCGAACATCAGTGAGGGTCACCAACGCTGGGACCTGGGCGATTACTTGCGGCACGTCTCATTCGCACGTGGCTCGCTCGCGGAAGTCGAGACTGATCTTGTTCTCATCGAAAGGACAACCGAAACGTCAAAGCCGGACCTCGCGGCGTGTTCAGAAGCTGCGGACGAAGTCGGCAGGATGCTCACGACATTAAATGAAAATCTGCGTCGCCGACGAAAATCGCTTTAGCCCACCCACCACCTATCACCTATCACCTATCACCTATCACCTATCGTAGCCACGCCCGCGTGTCATTGAACATCACCAGCACGAAGAGCAGCAGAATCACGAGCAGCCCGCCCCGCAGTATGTATTCGCGCGTCTTCAGGCTGAACGGATGGCCGCGCGCGGATTCGAGGATGTTGATGAGTATCTGTCCGCCGTCGAGAATCGGGATCGGCAGCAGGTTGAGGATCGCGACGTTCACACTCAGCAGCGCGATCAGATAGAACAGGCTCTCGATGCCGCTACGGGCCGCTTGCACCGAGGCGCGCGTGATCGCGATCGGCCCGCCGAGCTGGTCGACCGAAACTTTGCGCGTCACGAGATCGCGCACTGTGCCGATGATCGAGGTGCCCATGAACCACGTCGTTCGCGTGCCGAGGCGAATCGCTTCGGAGAAGGAAACGGGCTCACGCGCGGTGATATCGGTCGGATAGGCGCCGATCTTCCCAACCTGGGCTCGCGTTCCAGTGACGGGATCGATCGCGTCCATCGGACGCGGCGTCACCGTCAGCGTGCGGCTCGTGCCCTTCCGGATGATCTCGAACCTGACGGGCTGACCCGCGGAATGCGCCACGAGCACAACCATCTCGCTCCAGCTTCGGACAGGCGTTCCGTTGATCGTCACAATGCTGTCGGCCGGTTGAAAGCCGGCCTTCGCCGCCGGCTCACCCGGCATGAGGTCGCCGATGACCGGCGCAAGCTCGTAGTCGATCGCGAACGCAATCTCCTCCGGGCCTGGCGACCCCGGCTGATTCAGCGGGATAGTCACCGCGCCGCGATTCGTCTCGATGGTCACCTGCTCTTCACTCTTTGCGATCGCCTGCATCGCGTCGGTCCACGAGCGCACCGGCTGGCCGTTGACGCGGTGCAGGGTGTCGCCCGGATGCACCGCCTGTGACAGCAACGGCTGTCCATGCACCGGCCGCACGGCGCCGACGACGCGGGTCGGGATCACGACTTTGCCGTAATACATCGCGAGCCCGATCGCGACCATGAGCCCGAGCAGGAAGTTCATCCCCACGCCCGCGAGGAGAATGAACATGCGGGCCCAGAGGGGCTTGGACTCGAACCACCGATTCTCCGGGACCGGCTTCGGCCCGAACGGGATCATGGCGTTCGGATCGAAGTTCGGATCCTCCTTGGCGCGCGCGGTGGCCTGCTCGCTTCCTCCCTCGAGGAACGCGGTCGCTTCGTCGTGCCGCGAGGCCATGCGCACGTAGCCGCCCAACGGCAGCGCGGCCAGCACGTACTCGGTCTCCCCCTTGCGCCTGCGCCAGAGTGCGGGTCCGAATCCTATGGAGAAGCGTGGCGTGTAGACGCCGACTGCTTTCGCCGCGAGAAAATGCCCCAGTTCGTGCACGAAGATGACGAGCCCGAAGACGAGGATCGGAGCGAGGATCGCTAGCATCCGAATCGCTCCCGCACGCAGGCGCGCGCCGCCGCGTCGGCGGCCTGCAACGCATCACGGCTGTCCGCCGGTGATTTAACCAGCTTGTCCAGCGCCGCTGAGATCGCGCGCGGAATCTCGCCGAATTTCATTTTGCCCTTCAGAAAGATTTCGACCGCTTGTTCGTTCGCGGCATTGAATACGGCAGGAGCCGCGCCGGACGCGCGTCCCGCCTCGATACCGAGCCGCAATGCTGGAAAATCGTCGAGCCGAACGTGCTCGAACGTGAGCGGCGACAGGGCGACGGGATCGAATGGTACCGACGACGCGTCCAGGATGCGGCGCGGATGCGTGAGCGCGTACAGGACGGGCAGCTCCATGCTCGGAGCGCCCATCTGCGCCAACACACTCCCGTCGACAAACTCGACAAAGCTGTGCACCACGCTCTGCGGGTGCACGACGACGTCGATCTGATCGAACTCCAGGTTGAAGAGAAAATGCGCCTCGATCACCTCGAGCCCCTTGTTCGCGAGCGTGGCACTGTCGATCGTAATTTTTCTGCCCATGCGCCAGGTGGGATGGCGAAGCGCTTCTTCCGCCGTGGCGTTCTCGAGTCTCTCGCGCGTCCAGTCGCGAAATGGACCGCCGGACGCGGTGAGCACCACGCGACGGATGTCTTCGTGTCGTCGGCCCGCGATGCATTGCAGGATCGCGCTATGCTCGCTGTCCACGGGAACGATCTCGCCACCGCCGCGCTCGATCGCCTGCCGCACGAGATGGCCCGCCATGACGAGCGTCTCTTTGTTCGCGAGCGCGACTCGCTTGCCGGCTTCGAGCGCCGCCAGCGTCGCGTCCAGTCCCGCGGCGCCGACGACCGCGTTCAGGACGATGTCGACGTCGGGCCGGGTCGCTGCCTCGATCAGACATTCGCGTCCAGTCGCGGCCCCATGTCCATCGCCGTTGCTCTCGACCAGACCAACGAACTTCGGCTTGAACGCGGCTACCTGCTCCTTGAGAAGCTCCGCGTTGGAGAACGCGGTGAGTGCGGCCACGCGAAAGCGATCGCTGTGACGCGCCAGCACCTTGAGCGCGGTGGTGCCGACGCTTCCCGTCGAGCCAAGCACGGCGACGCCCTGTCGCTCCGTCATCGTGGCGCGGGCAGCAGCAACCAGCCGAGCATCAAATGCGCGACGGGCAGCACGAAGAAGAGGCTGTCGAGTCGATCGAGCACGCCACCATGGCCCGGGAGCAGCGTCGAGCTGTCTTTGACTCCGGCTTCGCGCTTGAGCATCGATTCGAAGACGTCGCCAAGTTGCGCGGCCACGCTGATCGTCACGCCGAACACGATGATTCCCGTCACAGTCAGCGCAAGCTGCGCGGTCGGGCGCAGCACCAAGTGCACATACAGCCACGTCACCAGCACGCTGGTGACCAGCCCGCCGATTGCGCCCGAGACCGTTTTCGCGGGACTGATGGATGGAATGAGCTTGCGTCCTCCCACGGTCCTGCCGACGGTGTACGCCCCGGTGTCGGTGGCCCAGGTGAGAAGCACCGGCAATCCGAGCAAAACGCCCCCGGCTGAAATCGCCACGCCGCCGAGGCGGACGCCGCCAACGGCATAATCGTGGTACCTCAACGCGTAACCGAAGCTGAGAAGTCCGCCGGTGTACAGCACGCCGAGCACGGTCACGGCTACCGCGCCCAACGGCCTACCCGCGACTCCGCGCGCCCAAATGGCGACGCTCAACACCAGAAGGAGCACGACGGCGAGATACCCGAGCCGGGGCTGGATAAAGCCGAGATACCGCGCGTGCACCGCCAACGGAAAGAGTCCCGCGAGCGCGCATCCGAGGTCGCTCAGGGGCGCATGACCCGCGGTGCGCGCGATTCGATAGAACTCCCATGCGGCGATCGCCGAAGCAACCGCAAGAAGAGCGGCCAGCGCGGCGCCTCCGGCGAGCACGATGGCAAGCGCCAGCAGGGCGGCCGGCACGCCGAACGCGATGCGCCGCGTCAGCTCGGACAACGACTCACACTTCCATGATGTCGGCTTCTTTCGCCTTGATCAGGTCGTCGATCTTGTGAATGAAGTCGTCGTGAATCTTTTGCAGGTCTTTCTCGGCGTGCTTCACGTCGTCCTCGGACACGCCGCCCAGCTTCTTGAGCACCTCGCGCCCGTGGGTGCGCCCGTGACGCACGGCGATCTTGCCTTCCTCCGCGAACTTGTGAACGACCTTCACCAGCTCCTTGCGCCGCTCGGTGTTCATCGAGGGCAGCGGGACGCGAATCACGCCGCCTTGCTGCGCGGGATCCAGCCCGAGATTCGCCTCCCGAATTGCTTTCTCGATGGCCTTCGCCTGGCTCTTGTCGAACGGCGTGACGAGCAGCAGGCGCGGCTCGGGCGCGGCGACGGTCGCCACCTGATTCATCGACATCGTCGTCCCGTACATCTCGACTTTGACGGTGTCGAGCATCGAGGGCGACGCTTTGCCCGCGTGGATGGTGGAGAACTCGCGCTTGGTACTCTCCAGCGCCTTCTCCATCGCGGTGCGAGTGTCCTTCATGATGTTCTGGATCGTGTTCATTGCACGAGGGTGCCGACGCGTTCGCCGCGGACTGCCGCGGCGATGGCGCCAGGTCGGTGGATGTTCAGGACGATCATCGGCAGGTGGTTCTCCTTGCAAAGCGTGATCGCCGTCTGGTCCATCACCTTCAACTCGGCCATCATGACGTCGCGGTAGCTGATCTCTTCGTACAGCTTCGCGTCCTTCTCCTTCTTTGGATCCGCGGAGTACACGCCCTCCACGCTCGTCGCCTTGATGATCACGTTGGCCTTGATCTGAATCGCGCGAAGGACGGCCGCCGTGTCGGTGGAAAAGTACGGATTACCCGTACCCGCGGCAAAGATGACCGTCTGGCTCTTCTCCAGATGCCTCAGCGCGCGCCGCCTGATGTACGGCTCCGCCAGCTCCTCCATCCGAATCGCGGTCATGACGCGCGTCTCGACACCCTTGCGCTCGAGGATGTCCTGGAGGGCCAGGGCGTTGATGACCGTACCCAACATGCCCATGTAGTCCGCCCCGACCCGCTCCATCCCCATCTTGGCGAGCTGGGTGCCCCGGACGATGTTCCCGCCGCCGACCACGAGGCCCACCGCCGCGCCCATTTTTTGTACGGCGACGACCTCGTCGCAGAGACGGTTCATCGTCTCGAAATCGAACCCAAATCCTTTTTCGCCGGCGAGCGCTTCGCCGCTGAGCTTGATGAGGACGCGGGGGTATTTGAGGTTCATTCAGAGCGCCTGTCATCCTGAGCGCAGCGCTGTCATTCCGAGGAGCGCATTCACGAGGAATCTGCATTTATGAACTGCAGATCCCTCGCTTCGCTCGGGATGACAGGCTTCGCTCGGGATGACTTTCGTCATTCTCCGATCTGATAGCGCGTGAACCGGCGCACCTGGATGTTCTCTCCAGTCTTGGCGGACAGCTCTTTCACCAGATCGCCGATCGTCTTCTTGTCGTCGCGAATCCACGCCTGGTGCAGCAAGGCGACGTCCTTGTAGTACGCGGCGACTTTCCCTTCGACGATTTTCTCGACGAGGTTCTCCGGCTTGCCGCTCTGCTTCACCTGCTCGACGAAAATGCGGCGCTCCTGCTCCACCTTCTCGGGCGGAACCTGATCCTTGTCCACCGCGATTGGCGCCGCGGCGGCGATGTGCTCCGCGATGTTCTTGACGAGCGTCTTGAAGTCGTCAGTGCGCGCGACGAAGTCCGTCTCGCAATTCACTTCGACCATGACGCCGATCTTGCCGGTGAAATGGATGTAGCTGCCGACGAGCCCTTCACGGACCTCGCGGCCCGCGCGTTTCTCGGCCTTGGCCGCGCCGGTCTTCCGGAGGTGCTCGACGGCCGCGTCCATGTCGCCGTTGCACGCCTCGAGGGCCTTCTTGCAATCCATCATCCCCGCGCCGGTCCGCTGACGGAGCTCGGACACTTCTTTCGCGCTGATTCCCTTCTCTTTGGTAGTCATCTCACAATCCCTTCATTCGTGGAAACGCCGCCGGGCTCGATAGCCGGCGGCGTATTTAATGTATCCCGGAGAGCAAGGTGGGCCTATTCTGCAGGCGCCGCCTCGGCCTCGGCTTCCGCCTCTGGCTCGGCTCCCTCAGCTCCGCCCTCGGTCGGCGCTCCCTTCATCCGCGCGGCAATCGCATCCGGCTTTGCGCGACGACGACGGGGACGCCGCTTGCGCTTGCGATCCGGCTCGTCCGCCGGCTCCGCCCCGCGATCCGAGCTGTACGTGTAGCTCTCGCCCTCCTCCACCTCTTCGCGCACCGGCGCTTCACGCCGAGCTTCCGCGATCGCGTCGGCGATCGCCTTCGTGATCAGCTCGACCGAACGAATCGCGTCGTCGTTGCCGGCGATCGGGACCGTGATCTGATCCGGGTCCGCGTTCGTGTCGACGATAGCGACGATCGGGATGCCGAGCTTGTTGGCCTCGCTCACCGCAATCCGCTCCTTCTTCGAGTCGACGACGAAGAGCAGGCCGGGCAGCCGCGTCATGTTCTTGATGCCGCTCAGGTATTTGCCGAGCTTCTCGCGCTCGCGGCCCAGCATGAGCTGTTCCTTCTTCGTGTAGTTCTCGAAGCCGCCGCCCTCCTCGGTACCCGCCTCGAGCTCCTTCATACGCCGGAGCTGCTTCTTGACGGTCTGGAAGTTGGTCAGCAGGCCGCCGAGCCAGCGCTCCGTGATGTACATCGCGCCGGAGCGCTCGGCCTCGGCGCGCACGATCGCGGACAGCTGCGCCTTCGTGCAGACGAAGAGCACGTTATCGCCGCGCAGAATGACTTCGCGCGCCAGCTTCTGCGCGAGCTCCAACTGCCGGAGCGTCTTCTGGAGGTCGATGATGTGGATCCCATTGCGCTCGGCGAAGATGAAGCGGCGCATCTTGGGATTCCAACGGCGCGTCTGGTGCCCGAAGTGGACACCGGCAGCGAGTAGAGCTTCGAGCGTGGGCTGACTGTCAGCCATGTCTTTTTTTCCTCATTGGTTTGGTTTTTCGTCCGCGCCCTTCGACGTCTAGCTCGACCGAATCACTTCGGCACCAAGAAAGACTCCAAGCGCGTGCGTGATTGAACTACCTGGTTCTGGGTCCTCGGTGCTAGGTGCTATTTAACACCCAGCACCCAGCACCTAGCACCTAGTTATCTCTTCGAGAACTGGAACCGCTTCCGTGCTCCGGGACGTCCCGGCTTCTTTCGCTCGACCGCCCTCGCATCACGCGTGAGCAAGCCCAGGTCCCGCAATTTGCGTCTGTATGCTTCGTCGATCTTTACCAGCGCGCGGGCCACAGCGAGGCGCAATGCCCCGGCCTGTCCGGTGGATCCGCCGCCTTCCACGTTCGCGCGCACGTCGTAGCGGCCAAGCGTGTCGGTCGCCGTGAACGGCTGCTGAATGGCCGATACGTGCGAGGGACGCGGGAAGTAGTCTCCCAGCGTTCGCCCGTTGACGTCCCACTTACCCGAGCCGGGCTGAAGATAGACGCGGCACACCGCTTCCTTACGGCGGCCGATCGCGTGAATGCTTTGCGAGTCCGCCATGATTACTTCTCTTCCTTATTGAAGGTGAGCGGGGTCGGCTGCT
>DATBRO010000077.1:0-15463 GCA_036560265.1 Gemmatimonadaceae bacterium
ATGAGGAAGGCCCAGAAGAACACGGTCCAGAAGACGACCGAGTACGGCCAGAGGAACGGGAGCGGCCTCATTCAGCTCCTTTCCACTCGCACTTCTCTGGTGGACGCGTCGGGCTCGAGAAACCGCAGCAGCGCCTCCCCCTCCGCCTCGAGCGCAGCCGCATGTTTCTTCACGATCGGGACGAACGGCTTCAGCGTCAGCGTCGCCGACTTCTTCTTCCGTTGCGTCTTCCAAGTGCCCGCGACGAACCCGTCGACGAGAAACGTTCCGACGACCTGCAGGTTCGTCAGAAACACACCTTTCCGATGCTCGTCCGCGACGATACGCGTGCGGTCATCGTGCGCCAGCAGCGCGTTGTCGTACTCCGGCAGGAACCGGATGGGCGCGGGCGTGTCCTCTTTGGGACGCGGCGCGTCGGGGAGATCGAAGAGCTCGCGATTTCGCTCGTCTCTGAACGTGACGAGCTTGGGACGCAGCTTCTCGAATACGTCGCGCAACCCGCGCAGCCCGGACCACACCTGCGCGTCGCCGGGCGTGGCCGGGCCGAACGCGGCGAGGTAGCGCAGCACCAGCGTCTCGAGCGACATGCAGTTCGCCGGGAACTTTGCGGCGAGCCATTTCTCGGCGAGCCCGAAGTCCGCATTGGCGGGGAATCCCCATACCGCCTCGGATGGAAGCATGACGAGGGGGACGCCCATTCGCACGGTGTACGCCATCGCCCGGACGTCGAGCTTGGGGAACTTGCCCTCGAGGTGCTTACGAAACTCGTCGAAGGGCATCGGCGTCGCGCCGAAAAACGCGCGTCCTTCCTTGTAGATGGCCGCGACGTCGGCGCCTCCCATGCGCTTGGCGACGATCGTGCTTGCGCCGCGCTCCAGCATCTCGGAGAGCAGCGGCCTGATCGCGAGGAAGTCCTTCGTGCTCATCAGGTGAATCGTGCCGCGGAAGGTCGTCGCGCGGATCGCCTTTTTCTCGCGGAGGAGGCGCAAGAGATCCTCGCGCTCGAAGTCCTTCAGCCGGGTCCAGAGTCCCATGAACGGCGGACGCGGGACCTGTGCCTGCATGGCGACGAGCGTCTCGATCGCGGCGAGTGGAGCGATCTTCTCGCGCTCGAGCAGCATCTGGCGGGCGAGCAGCGCGCGATTCAGCTCGCGCTTGGTGAGCACTTCACTCAGGCTTCTACGCGCTTGGGTCACGTACGCAAATCCGAATTAGCTCGAATCAATTCGAATTACTCCGAATCACTTCGTGATAATCCAAAGCTGCTCTTGCCCTGCGCAGAGGATCTTGGTGAACAACAAGACAATTCGAATACATTCGGGCAATTCGGATCAAGCTCTACGTGGCCCCTGCGCGATGATTGCCTGCGCGATGATGCTTACGCCTCCAGAGACTCGGCGGCAGCGCGAAGTACACGGCGTACAGCACGCTCACGATCAAACACCACACGCCGCTGTACGTCGCGACGAGTACGAGCACCGCATACATGATCGGGCCGAGCGCGTACTGGCGCGTGATCCCCACGACGTCGATGTGGTCGATGACGGTCTTCGCATGAACCGCGTAGCGCCACATCACGTTGAACACGATGGCGATCAGAAAGAACGAGCCGGCGTACACCCAGCCGGCGATTCGCTGATCCGGCCCCCGCAGATGCTCCGCGAGCAATGCCGTCGGAAATGGGATCCACGTGATTCCCAAGAGCAGCAGCAGGTTGAACGCAATCAGGCCGTCGTCGCTCTTGTTGATGAGGGTGAAGAGCCTGTGGTGGTTGAGCCACATCACGCCGATGGTCAGAAAGCTCGCGAGGAACGCGAGAAAGGACGGCCACAGACGCACGAGCGCGGTAGTCAGCCCGTCGTGCTGCGCCGTCGGCGGCACCCGGATCTCGAGGATCAACAGCGTGATGGCGATCGCGAACACCCCGTCGCTGAATGCTTCGACGCGCGCGGTCTCATTCTGCACCGCGGGTTTGTTCTGTCCCGCGGGCTTGCCGCTCGGCGCGTCGATCATTTCCGCCGGATCTCCGGGACGTCGGTGTCCACGCCGCCACGACGCAGCTCTTCGCGCGCGCGGTCCGCGAGCTCGGTGTATGCCTCCCGCATCTGGTCGAGCTCGTCCTCCTCCAGCTCCTCCAGGTCCAGCAGCGCGTTGTGCGCGCCCTGCGTCACGCGCAGCAGCTCGTCCAACTTCATCTGGACGGCCTCCGAGTCGCGGTACTGCGCGTTCTGGATGAGAAACACCATCAGAAACGTCACGACGGTCGTCGCCGTGTTGATCACGAGCTGCCAGGTATCGCTGAAGTGAAAGATCGGGCCGGTCGCGATCCAGACGATCACGATGAAGAGCGCGAGGAAGAAGGCGCTCGGCCGGCCTGTCCACCGCGACGTTTGCCGCGCAAAGCGGGCGAACCACGAACGGGACTTGGCGCCGGGGATCGATACGCGCGCCGGACGTTTTTTGGGTGTCACGTTCACCTCTTCACTGAGCGTGGGGTCTCCATGTAGCGCCTGCGTTGCGCCGGCGACAGCCGCTCGATGGCGTAGCGCAACGCCGTGCGCGGCATCGCGCCCGCGTGTTTGTCGAGAAACGACACGAGCGTGCGCTCGTCGCGCTTGCCCACCTCGCGCAGCATCCAGCCGACCGCCTTGTGCATCAGATCCTCCTCGTCTCCGAGTAACAGCTCGGCCAACTCCAGTGTGTCGTCGAATTGCCGCTGTTGAATCAAATGCTGCGTTGCGACTACCGCGATGCGCCGCTCCCAGAGCGACTTGGAACGCGCGAGCGTGCGCAGCGGCGCGCGCGACCGATCGAGCAGATGCGCGCCCACGATGTTCGGGGCGGACAGGTCCACGAGGTCCCAGTTGTTGATCCGATCGGTGCGACGAAGGTACAACCGATAGATGCGTTCTCGTACTTTCGCGTCACCGCGACGATACGCGCTGGTGAGCAGGATCAACGCGAGCAGCCGCGCCTCGTGCAGGTCCGACTCGAGCAGCTTCTCGATCTCCGGGAGGGGAAGAACGCCGATCTCCCGCGACAGCGCCCGGATCTGCGGGACGGTCAGGCCGAGAAACTTGTCGCCGGCGCCGTACTGGCCGGCGCCCGACTTGAAGAAGCGTTGGGAGATCACCGCGCGTCGCGGATCGGCGAGCTCTCGCATCCGCCGCAGGACATCCAACGATTTCGGACGCTGGACGCTGGACGATGGCTGACGCTTGGCGCTCGACGCTGGACGCTTTCTAGCCATGCGACAAAACTCGCCTGTACCGTCCGTTTTCGGGACGCCCCGTCCCATGTCCGCGCAGACGCGCGTCCGGCCGCGTCGCCGAAGCGGTTCTCGTTGCGACACTTACGCGCGGCATCGTAGGTGCTGGATCCAAATGTTGCTTTGCGAGAGGAATAGCGGGAACAGGGAACACGGACAGGTTCAACTACGAGGGTTAAGAGAGAGGGAAAGGGAAGGGGAATAGCGTCCCCTTCCCCTTCCCCATTCGTCTTCCCTCAACCCTTGTCGTTAACCCGTTCCTCCTTCCCCATTCCCTGTTCCCTGGGTGCTCGGTGCCCGTCCACCCACCACGCGACCGGGATGATGATCCACATTGCCATCGCTCCCCACGCCACCGCGCTCGGATTCGGCGGCGGCGGGGCGACGATGTTCACGACGTACGTCAGATACAGAAACACAGCCAGCGTCCAGAAGCCGAATCGCCCGATGCGATCGTTCGCCATCGTGATCCGGTTGTAGACCCAGACTGCGCCCGCGAACATCACCGTCTCGATCGCGATCGTCCCGACGACGCTGTTCCAGAGGCCGAGCCCCACGCGGTGATCGTTGTTCGGCAGGATCGGCATGTCGGGGCGGTGCGTGATCCAGTCCAGCACCCAGTGGCTCACCACGAGCGCGGCGATCACGAGTGCGCCGCGCTTGTCGCGATGTCGTCCGAGATACACCAGACCGAGCACGGCACCCCACACGACGTCCATGAAAAGACTGTGCGACCACGGATAGTAGTCGAACGCCAGCGGCGTGAACGCCGTGTCGCCTGGGACGACGCGGAAGTGCTCCATCCCGATCAGACAGAGAATCGGCCAGAGCAGATCCGGCCACTGGCAGGCGGCGAAGAGCCAGCCGAGCGACGGACGCGGCGCGACCCGTTTTGACGCGAGGCCGACGGCGAAGTGTCCGATGAACACACCGGTATTGTAGCACTTGCGGCCGCCTGTGCGGGGGGTGAAATTGTCGGCCTCGCTTTCCCGATGTCGGGAGGAGTCGCTTAGTCTCCCGAACCGAGAATCACCATGACGGGAAGGCTTTTTCTTCGCAGCAGTGCCGGTCTCTTGATCGTCGTGCTTGTCTGCTGATCGACATTCCGACGTAGCCGAGTCTTTTTACGCAACGCCTCCGGTCTCCGACCGGGGGCGTTTGCGTACTTGCGAACCTGTTCCAACGCAGGGATGATTGGAGCCCCACGACGCTCGAGCCTCTGATGACTATCGCACGCGTTCTTCCGATCGTTGCCGCTCTCGTTGCCGCAGCTCCGGCGAGTGCGCAGCAGCGCCCCGCCCAAGGCGACAGCGTGCCGCAGCAGCAAGTGCTGCCAGTGAATTTCGATCCGCGCGTCGCGACGCAACTGCGCTACCGCTACATCGGTCCGGTCGGCAATCGCGTGACGTCCGTCGCCGGCGTCGTCGGCGACGCAAACGTCTACTACGCGGGCGCGGCGTCGGGCGGCATCTGGAAGACCACGGACGCGGGCGTCCACTGGCAGCCGATCATGGACAACCAGCAGGTGTCGTCCATCGGCGCGCTCGCGGTCTCGCGCTCGAATCCGAACGTCGTGTGGGCGGGCACGGGCGAGCCGTTCATCCGCTCCCACATCTCGCTTGGCAACGGCGTCTACAAATCCACCGACGCGGGACGCACCTGGAAGCGCATGGGACTCGACTCGAGCGGCCGCATCGGCCGCATCGTGATCGATCCCGGCAATGCCGACATCGTATACATCGCGGCCCAGGGACACAGCTACGGCCCGCAGCAGCAGCGTGGCGTCTTTCGCACGCGCGACGGCGGGACGACGTGGGAACGCGTGCTCTTCGTCGACGAGAACACGGGCGCCATCGACATCGTGATGGACCCGAGCAATTCCAGCACGCTCTTCGCAGCGACGTGGCAGCTGTTGCTGCACACTTGGGGACGCGAGAGCGGCGGCCCCGGCAGCGCGATCCACGTGTCGCGCGACGGGGGCACCACATGGACGAAACTTCAAGGCAACGGACTGCCGACGCACACGATCGGCAAAGTGGGACTCGCGATCGCGCCGTCGAACCCGCAGCGCGTCTACGCGCTCATCGAGACGGGTGACGGCGTGCCGTACAAGGGCCAGCCCACCGACAACGGCGAATTGTGGCGCTCCGAGGACGGCGGCCAGACGTGGAAAGTCGTGAGCTACGATCGCAATCTCGCGTGCCGGCAGCCGTACTATACGCGCATGGCGGTGGCGCCGGACAATCCTGATGAGACCTACTACCTCTGTGCGACCTTCTCTCGGAGTATGGATGGTGGCGTAAGTAATAGAGGAGCTGGTTTCGGAGGCGGTGCAGCTATCGGTATCGGCTCTCAGCCATCGGCCGGGCCACCGCTCGCGTCTCCCGGCGGCGACAACCACGACATGTGGATCGATCCCACCAACGCGAGCCGCATGGCGGTCGCGAACGACGCGGGCGTGTCGATCTCCACGACGCGCGCGCGTACGTGGCTGCGCGTGAATCTCCCGATCGCGCAGATGTACCACGCGACGGTGGACAATCGCGTCCCGTACTATGTCTACGGCAACAAGCAGGACGGTCCGTCGTATCGTGGGCCGAGCAACAGCAGGACAGGCGGCGGCGGAGGCGGTGGCTTTGGCAGCGGTATCTCACGCAGCGAATGGCACGGAGTGGCCGGCGGCGAAAGCGGCTTCGCGACGCCGGATCCGGTCGACACGAACGTCATCTGGTCAACCGCCTCGGGCTCAGGGAGCCGCGGCGGCATCGTCGTGCGATTCGATGAGCGCAATCGTCACGGCCAGAATGTCGAGGTGTATCCGCTGAGCACGGGCGGCTATCCCGCTGCCGACCTCAAATACCGTTTCATCTGGAACGCTCCCTTCCTCATCTCGCCCAACGATCACAACAAGGTGTACACGGGCAGCCAGTACGTGCACGTATCGACGAACGGCGGCCGCAGCTGGCGTGTCATCTCGCCGGATCTCACTCGCAACGACAAGTCCAAGCAGGGAATCTCCGGTGGACTCACGCCGGACAACATCGGCGTCGAGTACGGCGGCACGCTGATGTCGATCGCCGAATCACGCGTGCGTTCCGGGATCATGTGGACCGGCAGCAACGATGGCATCGTCTCGGTGACGAGGGATGGCGGCGCGCACTGGGGCCGCGTCTCGCCGCCCTTGCCGGACGGCGCCGACTGGGGCTCGGTGGAGCACGTCGAGCCTTCCCGATACGATGCCGCGACTGCGTACGTGACCGTGGACGCGCACCAGGAAGGGAACTTCGCCGCGTGGGTCTACCGCACGCGTGATTTCGGAAAGAACTGGACGCTGATCGTCACCGGACTGCCTCGCAGCCCCGTGGGCTGGGCCAACGTCATTCGCGAGGATCCGGTGCGCCGGGGACTGCTGTACCTCGGCCTCGAGAACGCCCTCTACGTCTCGTTCGATGACGGCGACCACTGGCAGCCATTCAACAACAATCTCCCGCCGGCGCCGGTGTACGGCATGGTGATCCAGGAGCCATTCAATGACCTCGTCATTGCGACGTACGGGCGCGGCTTCTGGATTCTCGACGATCTCAGTCCGCTCCAGAAGTTGACGCCGGCGGTGATCGCTGCCGACGCGCAGCTCTTCGCGCCGCGCGCGGCGTACCGCTGGCGCGACATCCCCGGGAACTACGCATCGAACGACGACCCCACGGCCGGACAGAATCCGCCGTACGGCGCGGCGATCAACTACTGGACGAAGAGCGCGCCGTCGTCACCGGTCACGATCGAAGTCCTCGACAGCACGCGAAAAGTCATTCGCACCTTCAAGGACACGGCGACCGCGGGGCTCAATCGCGCGTACTGGGACCTGCGCAACGACACGACGCGCACCGCCCGGCTCCGCACCAAGCCGATGTACAACGAAGAGTTCGAGCTCAACGCCGACGGAACGCGGTCCGCGCCCGACGGCGGAGCGATGAGCGTGCTGATGCCGCCCGGTCGCTACACGGTGAGACTCTCTGTCGGCGGTACAGCGTACACGCAGCCGCTCGTGGTGCGCAAGGATCCGAGCAGCGCGGC
The DNA here is from genome assembly GCA_036560265.1 of Gemmatimonadaceae bacterium. GTDB lineage: Bacteria > Gemmatimonadota > Gemmatimonadetes > Gemmatimonadales > Gemmatimonadaceae > DASPMP01. Next base: position 7,340 of record DATBRO010000077.1, read on the forward strand.
AACGCTGGCGGAGCTACACGACCAGCTCAGGACGCTGCTCGCGATTCAGCGCGACGTGGCGGCGACCGCGGAGATGCTCAACACGATCGAGAGCGTACGCGCGCAGGTGCAGGCGCTCAAGAAGCAGACGGCGAACGACGCGGCGACGGCGGACGTGCGCAACGCCGGCGACGCGCTGGAGCAGAAGTTCATGGACGTCGAAGGGCGCATCATCGACCTCCGTATGACCGGACGAGGCCAGGACGGCGTGCGCTGGCCGGTGCGGCTCGCCGGACAGCTGAGTTACGTCGCGGGGACGATCGACGACTCGGACTTCGCGCCGACCACGCAGCAGAGGGAGGTGGCGGGGATACTCGCGAAAGAAACCCGCGACGTGCACGCCGCACTGCAAGGACTCATGTCGCGAGATTTGGCGAATTACAACTCGATGCTGCGAGCCAGAGGACTGAAAACAATCGAGGTCGCGCTTCCAGCCATAGTTTTCTGATCTGAGAACTCAGGCCTCACAGTTTTCTGCGATGAGGTGTAGAGCACCGAGGTAATTGTAACAGGTATAGAGCATGACGTTCTTCGTCGCTGGCACCTGTACACCTACCTCAGTGCTCTAAACCTCAGTACAGAAAACTGAGCGGACCTCAGTACTCAGTCCTGACTACCCGCTTTGAAAGGCGCTTTTGGGATCATCACGTGGACTCCCAGTGTCCCATCCACCAATTGCGTGATGTCCACGTCGGATGAAACGCTGATGAGCATGTACGCGTCGTCGCGCGAGAGGTGCTTTTCCGTCACCAGGAAATTGATCGCCTCGCGCACCGCAGTCTTTGTCGCGTTCACGAGCGAGCTGTCGATCCCCATCGCGATCCAGTGTGTCGGCGTCTCGCCGCGCGGCCAGACGAGGTGCATGTCCTTGCGGACCGTGACGCGCAAGCGGCCTCGCAGCGACGTCTCGAGCGCGGTGATGTCCACCTCGCCGTTGCCCTGACCGGCGTGGCCGTCCCCGATCTCGAGCAGCGCGCCTTTCACGTGGACCGGGATGTACAGCGTCGTGCCGGCGACGAGCTCCTTGTTGTCCAAATTGCCAGCATGAATTCCGGGCGGCGCCGAGTTGATCCTGCCCATCGCCGGCGGCGGCGCCACACCCATGCTGCCAAAGAACGGATGCAGCGGGACCGCGATGTTCGGCGCGAAGTGCGCCACCATGCGCTCGCGATCCAGCGGGATGATCTTGGTCTTGGCGTGCGTGAAGTCCTCGGGGAGCCAGCCACGATTGGGCCCGAAGCCGTTGTATGCGTACGGAATCGCGAGGTCGACGCGCTCGATGTCGACCTGGAGGACGTCGCCCGAGTCGGCTTCCTCGACGTAGATCGGCCCCGTGAGAATGTGGCCGCCGGGCCCGCGACTCTCGCGCGGCACTTCGCGGTATACGTCGCGCAGTGACTGCTCGATGGCGGCGGAGTCGACGCCGTTTTGTGCCAAACGGTCGGGCGAGCTTGTGAGTAGCGTGCCGACAGTGACCTCGTCGCCGGAGTGAATCCGCAGGACGGGCTTGGCCTCGGACCAGTAATGGCCCCACGCGACAGTCGTCGGGCTGGGATCAAGCGTGTAATGGTGGCTACCGGGAGGAGCGACGGCGAATTGCGGGGAGGACGCGATACCGCTTGTGACGACGGAATGACACCCGAGAGCGACGAGGGCGACTGACGTGAGAATGGCGATTCGCATGAGAAGGTCCGATTGGGAGGTCTCAGAACTCAGGTCCTCCCAGTTCTCTGTGGTGAGGTGGAGAGGAGTGAGGCAGGTATAGAGTTGTGAGAAAAGAAAAAAGGTGCTGAGCGAAGCTCCGCACCTTTAGTATCGCTGTCCAGCTCTACACCTACCTAAGTGCCCTACACCTCAGCACAGAAAACTGGGAGGACCTGTTGGTTCTCAGTACTCAGAACTCGGTGTTCTACCGTGCGTAGAATTCAACGAGCGACTGTCCATTCACTGGGAACGGCACGTCCTGCCTCATCGGCGTCCCGATCACTCTGCCAGCGAACTTGTCGGAAGGGTCCATCGCGATGTAGCTCGGCAGCCGGAGCTGCGGTCCTCGCTCGACGTTCTCGATGAGCTGCACGCGCTCGCGCGTCTTGCCCGGCGCGATCGAGATCTCGTCGCCGGACTCCGCCAGGTAGCTCGGCCGGTCGTTGCGCTTGGCATTCACGCGCACGTTCCCGTGCGACACGAGCTGGCGCGCGGCGGGGATCGTCGGTGCGAAGCCCATCCGGAAGACCACGTTGTCCAGACGACGCTCGAGCACGGCCAGGAGGTTGTCGCCGGTTTTGCCCGCCATCTTGCGGGCAATCCCTAAGTAGCGACGGAGCTGGCCTTCGCTCACGCCATAGTTGAAGCGGACCTTCTGCTTCTCCTCCAACAGCCGGCGGAATTCACTGGTCTTCCGGCGTTTCGCGGTCGACTGGCCGTGCTGGCCGGGTGGGTAAGGCTTCTTTTCGGCGGACTTGCGGGTGAGCCCGGGAAGCTGAATGCCGAATCGGCGAACGATTTTCAGACGAGGACGGCTTTTTGGCATCTAGATGGACTGAACAGAGAGGGAAATGACTGAGTTGGAGAGCTTGGAAACATAGAAAGGATGGGGTCTTTATGGCAGGGCAACCTCCACGACCGCCCAGCCAGCGCCCTTGTAACGGGCATCGGAGATCCAGACGTAGGTGACGCCGTTCTCCGAGACGACGTTGTACATCGGAAACCGGACCCATCTGAGGAAGGGACGCACCGTCGGGAGCTCTCTAGCCCGCGCGACAGCCGGATTGCGATCTCCCTTGGCCAGACCGCGCGCCCTTGCTCCCATGTCGAGCCCTTGGAATGGGGTGTACGTCCCGAATTGGTAGAAGTCGTCCTGCTCCACGAGGACGTCGCGCCGCCACGGGACGAGCATTTGCGGCTCGACCATGAGACGCCGGCCGGGAAACGCGGACGTGGTGCGCATCCGGCCAAGGCTCGTGACGAGCAACATCGCCGTCGTATACGCCACGACGCCGAGCAGCGCGACTCTCGCCCAGCGAGGGTGGTTGGTGCGCCGCGACCAGACAATGCCAGCGACCAGCATCAGGATCATCCAGACGTCCACGATGAACAGCCCGTCGGCGTAGTACCACTTGTCGACGAATGGCATGAGCCAGCGCATGCCGTACGTATTCATGAAATCGAGCGTCGGGTGCGTCGCGATCGAGATCGCGGCAAGAATGACGAGCTGGCGAAAGTCGGCCGGTGCCGCGCCACGATCCCGCCGACGCCGGACCTGCGAGTCCCACAGCCACATGATGCCGGCGAGCACGAACGGCAGCACCGCGAGCGCGAGGAATCCGTGCGTCACGCCGCGGCGAACCTCGATGCCGACGCCGAGCGGCACTGCGATGACGTCGATGTCGGGAAAGTTCGCGCCGATCATGAGCGTGGCGGCGCCGAGCGTGGTGCGACGCTTGAGGCCAGCCTCGGCGAGCGCGGCGCCGACGAGAGTGTGGGTGAGGTTATCCAATCGGGGGAATGGGGAAGGGGGACAAGGGAAGGGTTTAACAACAACTGTGGGAAAGGGGGAGGGAAAACAGGGAAGGAAAACGGGTGAGGGACGTCCCCGTCAGCTTTCCCCATCCCCCATCCCCCATCCCCCATCTCCATTCCCGCCTTTGCAGCTAAACCCTTCCCCTGTCCCTTTTCCCAGTGCCCTCGTCGTCGAAGACGACGTCTTGCGCTCCATGATACAGCACTAACCGACCCATGTCCGCGAGCCGCTCTGCGCCTTCGACGACGCTCAAGAAATGGTTTCCAGCGAGCTGCCCGACCTTGCTCGCGAACATCACGTCGCCGTAGGCGAATATCAGCTCGGTCTCGCTGAACCCACCCGGGTACCAGAGGATCTCGCCGGGCGCGGGATGACTCGTGTGGTTCTCGTAGCCGACGTCGAGCTTGAATTCTCCGAGGGGAATCCAACATCCCTCGCCGCTCCAGCGGCAGTGCACGAGCTTCTGCTTGTACGGCAGCAACTTCCGGAAAGCCGCGCAGGTCTTCGGCGCGAGCTTTTCTTGAAACTCGGCGACGAATTTGAACTCCTTGCCCACCGTGATTCGGATCTCCGGACTCATGCAAGCTCCACGGTAGATGTTCGCCAAGCAATGCCTAAGGGACTCGCGAAAGAAACTGATTGATCGCCGCAAACGTCTCGGCCGGCTTCTCGATGTACGGAAAGTGCCCCCGCGCGCTCGATGATGACGAGCTGCGCCCCGGGAATCTTCTGCGCAAGCTCGCGCGGCATGTCGAGCGGCACGAGATCCTCGGCGCCGTGCACGACGAGCGTCGGGACGCGGATGGTCGCCACCTCGGGCCACAAGTCGAAGTTGGGACCGAGCCGACCCATGACCAGCATCGCCACGGGCACCATGTTCTGCGAGGTGCGCTGATCCTCGTGGATGTCCAGCTGGTTCGCGAGCGAAGGATCCGCGAAGCTCGCGCGAAAGAACGTCCGCAGCATCGGATTCACCGCGCTCGAGTCGCGCCGCTTGAACGCGTCGGATTGGACTATCCGCCTCAACTCGGCCGAGTCTTCGGGCGTCTGCTTTCGCCGCATGATCGGCCGCGATTGCGCGGCGTATCGCTGTCCCGGCTCGGCGGTGTTCATGATGACGAGAGCGCGGAGGCGCTCGGGGTGCCGCGCGGCGTAGCGCATCGCCAGGAGGCCCCCGAACGAGTGGCCGAGCAGCACGAAGCGGCCCAGATGCAACGAGTCGCCGATCGCGTCGATGTCCGACAGGAAGCGATCGAAGCTGACCGTCGTCGAGTCCACGGCTCCTTCCGTGCGACCGACGCCGCGCTGGTCGTAGAAGATCACCCGATGCGACTCGGCGAGTCCCTTCATCCCTGGCAGGAGATATTTGTGGTACATCCCCGGTCCACCATGCACCACGAGGATCGGGTCGCCGCGCCCAAAGATCTCGTAATACAGCCGCGCACCGGGGACGTCGATCAAACCTTGCGTGACGATGCGAGCGACCGTCGCGTGCGTCGGCTGCTGATGCGCGCAGCCAGCAACGAGCACCATGCTAGCGATGCAGGCCGCGAGAGATCTTGTCATTCGCCTCCTGGGAAGAAGAACTACCCGAGTTCAACGTTCTGTGTGCCGTGCGTCGATCGAGTTCTGCCGCCGCATCGCCTCTTCCCAATCAATTTCCGGCGCCACGTCCTCGTCGGCCAGGTCCAGCGATGCGCGCGCCCGCTCGACGACCGGTGCGCCGATGTCCGGAGGCAGTGCCTCTCCAAGCTCGAGCTCCGCGCGTCTGCAAATGCGCTCCTCGCGCGCGCGGTCTCGGTTGGTCTCGCCGACGCCCATGCTGTGCACGCGCGCGTGCATGCCTTCGTGGACGATGGTGGACGCGACGGTCGCGGCGCCGATGTCGCGACGCGCGAGAAACGTCAGCTCGACCATACAGGCGCGGTATTCGGGGAAGTACGCGCCGCGACACGGGTACCGCATCACGCGAATCTGGCGCAGGTCACGCTTTAGATGCGCCAGCCGCCACGGCTGGTAGCGCTCGATGAGCTCCAGCGCTTCGTCGAGCCGCGCGAGGACGTCGGCCGTCGCGATGTCCGGTCGCGTGTTGTCCACGGTGACCGTGAACCCGCGAGACTGGTGAATCCCGAGTTTGCCGCCAAGCCATTCGCGAATCAAGCGCATACTTATATAGTAGCGCGCAGCGATTGACGCGGATCTGGTTTCACACGGATTAACACGGAAGTGGAGTTCGATCTATTATTCGAGTGAATTCGGGTAATTCGGATCAGTTCGTACGTGGCCCTGGCGCGAGGATGCATATGCCTGATATGCGCGTGATATCTCTTCTGCTCGTGACAATCGCCTCCACGTCGGCCGCGCAGGACTGGAAGGCAGTCGAAGCCGCGATGGGGCGGCCCGGCGTCGCGCAGCCCGGTGACGTCTACCGGTTCAACTTTCCGCGTAGCGACCTGCGGGTGACGGCGGCCGGCGTGCGACTCAAGCCCGCGTTGGCGCTCGGCGGCTGGGTGGCGTTCAAGCGAGTGCCCGGCGCGATCCACGGCGACGTCGCCATGGCGATGGGCGATCTCGTGCTCACGGAGAGCGAGCTCACGCCCGTGCTGACGCGACTGCAACAGGGCGGCGTGGAGCAGACGGCCATCCATCACCACGTCATCCGCGAATCTCCGCGCGTGTTGTACATGCATATCCACGCGTCGGACGATCCGCTGAAGATCGCGGCGACGATTCGCGCCGCGCTCGCGCTGACGAAGACGCCGCCGCCCCCGCCACCCCCGCCGGCCGCGCCGCCGGCAGCGATCGACCTCGACACGGCCGCAGTCGCGCGCGCGCTCGGCTACTCGGGGCGCGTGAACGGCGGCGTGTATCAGGTCAGCGTGCCCCGCGCCGAGGCGATTCGCGATGGCGACGACGAGATTCCGCCGTCGATGGGACTCGCGACCGCGATCAACTTTCAGCCGACAGGGAAGGGCAGGGCGGCGATCGTCGGCGACTTTGTCATGATCGCAAGCGAGGTGAATCCCGTGATCAGGGCGTTACGCGAGAACGGCATCGAGGCGACGAGCCTTCACAGCCATTTGCTCACCGAAGAGCCGCGTCTTTTCTTCATGCACTTCTGGGCGAACGACGACGCGGTGAAGCTGGCGCGTGGACTTCGAGCGGCGCTCGACAAAACCAATTCCAAGCGCTAGCGCTCCGGGCCAGGCATCAACGCGCGGGGCCACGTAAAACCTTGATCCGGATTTAACGGATTGATCCTGATCATTTCATGAGCGATGATGGCTCCTCTTTGCAGGGAGAGGAGATCCTGAATTTGCGTGAAATCATCAGGGCTTTTATCCGAAAAATCCGGATCGTGTTGTACGTGGCCCTGGCGCTCGTGGGTTGGATGCCACTCGAGGCGCAGGGTGGCCCTCAGAGGCCAGAGCTCCGCGTTTCGAGAATCGATCGCGATATACGGATAGACGGCCGCCTCGATGAGCCCGAATGGTCGTCCGCGGACTCGATCGCGAATCTCACGCAGATCGATCCCGTCGAAGGGGCGCGCCCGACGGGGACCACCGTCGTTCGTGTGCTGGCGACCGCGGACGCGCTGATCGTCGGCATTCGCGCGGACGACCCCGAGCCTCACCGCATCACCAGTTTCGCCCGCGAACGGGACGCGAGCCTCGGCAACGAGGACCACGTGCGCATCGTGCTCGACACGTATCTCGACGGCCGCTCCGGCTACGTCTTCATGGTGAATCCCAACGGCTCGCGTTTCGACGCGCTCATCACGAGCAATGGCGAGGGTGAGGACTCCAACTGGGACAGCGTGTGGGAGGCTGCGACGTCGCGCGGTGCGAACGGATGGTCCGCCGAGATCCGCATTCCCGCCAAGAGCCTGCTGTTCCGGCGTGGTCTCTCCGAATGGGGATTCAACGTGCAGCGCCGGATCCAGCGTCTCCAGGAGAACGATCGCTGGGCGAGCCCCGATCGCGACGTGAAGATCAACCAGATGAGTCGTGGCGGCCTCCTCACCGGCATTCCGCCGTTCGACCTCGGCGTCGGCCTGAGCGTCCGTCCATCGGTGAAGGGTTCCATCGGAATTCCGGCTGCGGGTGTCGCGGTGCGTCGCGAGAATGACGCGAGTCTCGATGCGACCCAGCGGGTGGGGGCCAACACGCTCGCGTCGCTCACGGTGAACACAGACTTTGCCGAGACGGAGGTGGATACGCGACGCACGAACCTGACGCGCTTTCCTCTGTTCTTTCCCGAGAAGCGCACGTTCTTTCTCGAGGGATCCGACATCTTCGCCTTCGGGCTCGGCACCGGCGACGACGTGCGCCCCTTTTTCAGTAGACGCATCGGACTGTTGAGCGGAACCGAAGTTCCCCTCGACGTAGGAACGAAAGTGAATGGCCGTCAGGGAGGAACGAACTACGGTGCCCTGATCGTTCGTACGGGAGACGTCGATACGCTGCGCACAGAAAGCACGATGGGCGTCATTCGCGTGAAGCAGAACGTGCTCAACGAGTCGTCGGTTGGCGTCATCGGCTCATTCGGCGATCCGCTGGGCAGAC
>DATBRO010000078.1:0-14842 GCA_036560265.1 Gemmatimonadaceae bacterium
GTTGAGGCCACGGGGCTGCGCACTCACATGTGCGGGGCCTTACGGGCGACGCACGCGGGCGCCCGCGTTCGCCTTGGCGGATGGGTGCATCGCACCCGGAATCTGGGCGGGCTTGTCTTCGTCGATCTGAGAGATCGCGCGGGTCTCGTTCAGGTCTCCTTCGACCCGAATCGCACGCCGGCCGAGGCGGTCGCCATCGCCGGCTCACTCGGCAACGAGACCGTCGTACTCGTGGAGGGCGAGGTGGCGCTTCGCCCGGACACGACGCGGAATCCGGAGATGGCGACGGGCGACATCGAGGTCATCGCCCGGTCAGTGCGCGTCGTCGGTCCGGCGGACACGCCCGCGATTCCCGTCGCGCGCGGCAAGGGAGAGAAGCTGGCCGCGGAAGAGTTGCGGCTCCGGCACCGGTATTTGGACCTGCGGCGCCCCGAGCTCCAGGAGAATCTCATCCTGCGTCATCAGCTGCTCCAGACGACGCGAAAGTATCTCAGCGACAACGCATATCTCGAGATCGAGACGCCGATTCTCACGAAGCCCACGCCCGAGGGTGCGCGCGATTACCTCGTGCCCAGCAGAGTGCATCCCGGCGAGTTCTACGCGCTGCCGCAGTCGCCGCAGATCTACAAGCAGCTCACGATGGTCGCGGGCTTCGATCGCTACTTCCAGATCGCGCGTTGCTTCCGCGATGAGGACCTGCGAGCGGATCGTCAACCGGAGTTCACGCAGATCGACATCGAGGGGTCGTTCATCACGCGCGACGACATCGTCGCGTTGTCGGAAGGCATGATCGCGACGCTCTGGCGCGCGGCCGGTCAGTCCGCGAGCCCCCCGTTTCCGAAACTGACGTACGCTGACGCAGTGGAGCGCTTCGGCAGTGACAGACCGGACACCCGGTACGGTCTGGAGCTCCAGGATGCGACCAAGTTCTTCGGTGCGTCCGAGTTCGGCATTGCCAAACAGGCGATCGCCGCGGGCGGACGCGTCCGGGGCCTCGTGGTCCCTCACGGTGCCGCGCTGTCACGCAAGCAAGTCGATGAGATCGAGGCCGAAGCAAAGTCCGCGGGTGCGGGCGGTCTGATTCGGCTCAAGCGATCCGGCGCTTCGCTCGAGGGTCCCGCGGCGAAGTTCCTCGGCGACGGTGCCGCCAATGCGTTGAAAATCCCGGAGGGATCGCTTGGACTGTTCGTGGCCGGTCCCGACCGCGTCACGAGCGCGGCGCTGGATCGCGTCCGGCAGAACCTCGCGACCCGGCTGCATCTCGTCCCGGAGGGGCGTCACGACTTTCTGTGGGTCGTCGACTTTCCGCTCTTCGAGAAGGATCAGCAGAGCGGGCGGCTCGCGTCGGTCCATCATCCATTCACGTCGCCGCATCCGGACGACGTTCCCCTACTGCACAGCTCGCCGGAGCGCGTCCGCGCGCTGGCATACGACGTGGTGATGGATGGATTGGAGCTTGGAGGCGGGAGTATCCGAATCAGCGATCCGGCGCTGCAATCCAGAGTGTTCTCACTCCTCGGTATCGACGAGGCCGCGGCGCAGGCGCGCTTCGGTTTTCTCCTCGAGGGCCTGCGCGCCGGCGCGCCGCCGCATGGTGGTATCGCCTTCGGTTTCGATCGCATCGCGATGGTGCTCGCTGGAGCGACCTCGCTGCGTGACGTCATCGCGTTTCCGAAGACGACGGCGGCGCGCGCCCTGTTCGAGGGTGCTCCGAGTCCGGTGGCGGACGAGGAGCTGACCGAGCTGCACATCAGTGTGACCCAGGTGACCCAGAGCGGCATCGCACAGGGCGAGGGTGGGGGGGACAGATCTTGACCGACATTCGAACCGGCGAGGAGAGCACCACGCAGAAGGTCTCCACCGAAGGCGCGGACATGCTCACGCTGGCCGGCGTCAACGACGCGAACCTGCTCGAGCTGTCACGACTCTTCGGGGTGAAGGTGTCGCTTCGCGGCGACGCCATGATCATCTCGGGCGCACCCGAATTCGTGCATCGCGCGTCGACCGTCGGCCGGCGGATGGTCGAGATCGCACGCCAGCGGGACACGCTCACGCCGGACGACATCCTGCGGTTCGGCGACGATCAGGATCGGGGAGGGGACAACGACGAGGCAAGCGGCGGCGGCGTAATCGGTGACGGCGCTACACGCATCGCGCTTCCCGGAACGCGCAAGATCATCCAGGCAAAGACGAACGGTCAGGCGGAGTATCTCCAGAAAATGGCCGAGCACGACATCGTCGTGGGCATCGGTCCGGCGGGAACGGGGAAGACGTATCTCGCCGTCGCGGCCGCGGTCGACGCGCTCACCAGAAAACGCGTCCGCCGTATCGTGCTCGCCCGTCCGGCCGTGGAAGCGGGGGAGAACCTCGGCTTTCTGCCGGGCGACATGCAAGCGAAGGTGGATCCGTACCTGCGTCCGTTGTACGACGCTCTCGACGAGATGATGCCGTTCGAGCGTATCCAGCGCGCGCTGGAGACGCGCACGATCGAGGTTGCCCCACTGGCATTCATGCGAGGGCGCACGCTCAGCGACGCGTTCGTGATCGTCGACGAAGCGCAAAACGCCACCGCAATGCAGATGAAGATGCTGCTCACGCGATTGGGCGTGAGCTCGCGTATGGTCATTACCGGCGATAAGACGCAGATCGATCTCCCCAAGCGCGAGGAGTCGGGCCTGCTTCAGGTCGAGCGCCTGCTGCCGGGAATCGACGGCATCGCATTCCAGTATTTCAACGAGACGGACGTCGTGCGACACCGTCTCGTGCGCGACATCATCAGGGCCTACGAGTCGGACGAGGCCAAGTCCTGACAACAGTGCACCCAGGCGAGGCAGGGGACACGGGGAACACAGGGCTGATACGCCGATGGCAGTGGCGGTTGCACGGTCCACGGCTGGGGCTCGCCGTGGGCGTCGCGCTGTTCACGTTCGCGCTGTTTCCCGAAGCGCCAGCGACGCAGATCCCGATTTACGAGGTCGGCGCGGTCGCGACCGACAACGTCATCGCGCCGTTCTCCTTCGACGTCGCGAAGTCCGAAGCGGAGCTCCGGAAGGAGCGCGACGACGTCGCGCGCGCCACCGAGCCGATCTTCCGTTTCGTGCCCGCCGCGCTCGACACGTCGCGCACGCTCCTGAGTGGAGTCGAGAGCGCCATCGCCGCGGCGGCGTCGGCCCGGCCATTGAACCTCGCGACGATCGAGCGGGCCGCTCGGACTTACGGCATCGCGCTGTCGCCCGACGAGGCCGCGTATCTCGCGTCGTCGGCACGACGCCAGCGATTGTTTGCCGCGATCCATCGTGTCTTCGATCGTTGGGTCGCCGCGGGCGTCATCGCGAGCGGCGCCGTCGACCAACTCCGCGGTGAGATTCTCCTGCGCCGCGGCGCCGACGAGCGACGTCTGACGGTCGACAGTCTGGTGTCGTTCAACCAGCTCATCTCACGGGCCCGACTCATCAATCCGGATCCGGGTTCCGATGTCGGAACGGCGCTGTATCTCAAGCTCGTCACGGGCTTCTTCCAGCCGACGATCGCGTTGGATCGCACGCAAACGGAGCGGCGGCGGGAGGAGATCCGCCGCTCGGTGCCTGTCAGCAAGTACCACGTGCTCGCGGGCGAGAAGATCGTCGGAGCGCACGAGGTCGTCGGCCGCGAAGAGCACGAGAAATTGCGGGCGCTGCAACAGGTGCTTGGTGAGCAGAAAGGCACGGAGCCGCGGATCCACCGGGCGATCGGAGCCATTCTGTTCGATCTGATCATCCTGATCTTGCTCGGCGTGACGCTGCGGCTCTTCCGACCACAGGTCTACGCGCATTGGCGAGCGGTCCTGGTATTGGCGGCGTTGGTCGTCATCATCGTCATCGCGGCCGCGCTCGTGTCGCACACGCGTCCGCTGCGTCCGGAGCTCATTCCGGTGACACTCGCCGCCGTCGTCGTCAGCGCGCTGTTCGATCAGCGCATCAGCATGGTCGTCGCAATGATCATCACCATTCTGATCGGCGCCCAAGCGCCATTCCGCGGCACCAATGCGCTGTTCGTGAACCTCGTCGGCGGCGCGGTCGCGGCACTCAGCGTACGCGCAGTCACACGCCGCTATCAGGCGTATACGTGGCTCATCGCGACGGGGTCCGCGTATCTCGCCGCCGCCATCGCGATCGGCTTGATGTTGGACCAGAGCGCGCGCGTCATCGCGGAGTCGGCGGGTCACGGCGCGCTCAACGCTCTCGCGAGCATTCTGTTGGCGCTGCTGCTTCTCCCGCTGGCCGAGTCGTTCACGGGCATCGAGACGGACCTGACCCTGCTCGAGTGGTCGGACCTCAACCGGCCGTTGATGCAGCGATTGAGCCTCGAGGCGCCCGGCACCTTCGCGCATACGATGGTCATCGCGAACCTGGCCGACGGCGCGTGTCGCGCCATCGGCGCGAACGCGCTACTCGCGCGTGTCGGCGCCTACTATCACGACATCGGCAAGCTCGCGCGACCACAGTATTTCGTGGAGAATCAGCCCAAGGATCGCAATCCGCACGACGCACTCCAGCCCGGCGCGAGCGCGGACATCATCCGGGCGCACGTCGAAGAGGGTTTGCGCCTGGCGGAGCAGTACAAAATCCCGAGCGTGATCCGCGCGTTCATTACCGAGCATCATGGCACCGGACAGATCTCGTATTTCCTCGGCAAGGCACGGGCAAAGGGAGCCGACGTGGATCCAGCGGGCTTCGTCTATCCGGGACCCGTGCCGCGCAGCGCGGAAACGGCGGTCGTGATGCTCGCCGACGGGGTGGAAGCAGCAACGCGCGTCCTCAGCGAGCCGACGCCGCCGCGCGTCCGCGAGGTCATCGAGCACATCGTACGGCAGCGGCTCGAGCAGGGTCAGCTGCGCGAGGCGCCTCTGACATTGCGCCAGTTGGAGATCGTCAAAGACGAGTTCGCGCGGATCCTCACCGGTGTGTATCACAGCCGGATCGACTATCCGGCCGCGAGCGGTGGTGTCACCGCCAAGTTCGCGTCGGCGTGAGCGCGGTCGTGGGCATCTCGGCGGACGGCGTGCGCATTCCGGTGTCGCGGGACCGCGTGGCCGCGGCTGTGCGCGCCGTGCTCAGATCCGAGCGCGTTCGCGACGCCCTGCTGTCCATCACCTTCGTGAGCAATCCGGTCATCAGGTCGCTGAACCGCGCGCATTTGAAGCGTCGCGGCGTGACCGACGTGATTTCGTTCGGCTTTCGGCGCGCAAGCGCGGCTTCGCCGATCCTCGGTGACATCTATATCGCGCCAGACGTCGCGCGTGCGTCCGCGCGCGCCAACAAGGTGACGGTCGGCGAGGAGATCGTGAGACTCGTCGTCCACGGGACGCTGCACGTGCTCGGCTACGACCATCCGGAAGGAGACACGCGCACGCGATCCGCGATGTGGCGGAAGCAGGAGCGCCTAGTCGAGCGCCTCGCGCCGGGCCGCGCATGATTCTCACGTGGGCCGTGGTAGCGGTGGCGTTTTTCGGAATCGCCGCAATTCTCGCCACGGCGGATGGCGCGCTGCTCGCCGCCGGGCACGCGGCTCCGCGACGAGTCATCAGCGAGCCGGAGCGCGCGCATCGCGCGCTCGCAATGGGGCGTGTCCTCGCGCACCTCGTGACGGGTACCGCGCTGGCGCTCGCGGCCGCCGGCTTCTCGCGGGACGCCCGTGTCGCCGCGACGATCGCCGTGATCCTGCTGCTCGTGCACGTCACGCTCGTGGAGGGAGTCGCGCGGGCCGCCGGCTACGCGCGAGGGAAGACGGCCGTCGACCGCCTCGCCCCCTTCGTCCACATCGTCGACCTGATGTTCTTCCCCGTGACCTGGCTGGGAGGAGCGGTCGAGCGTGCCCTGAGTCGCGCGCTGCCGCCGGTGGACGAAACGACGCTCGAGCGCGAAGAGGGTGCCGAGCAGTTCCGGGAGGTCGTCGCCGCCGAAGCCGACGTGTCCGCCGCCGACGAGGAGCTGCTGCACGGCGTGTTCACGCTCCGCGACACGGAAGTGCAGGGGATCATGGTGCCGCGCGTCGACGTCGTCGGCATCGACAAGACCACGCCATGGTCCGAGATGATCGATCGCGTGCGCAGCTCCGAGCACGCCCGGTTTCCCGTGTTCGAAGAAACGCTCGACAACGTGCTCGGTATCCTGTACGCGAAGGATCTGTTGCCCGAGGTGGTGGCCACCCGCGAGCCGCCGGAAGACTGGAGTGGGCTGATTCGTCCGGCATCGTTCATCCCGGCGACCAAGACCATCGATCAGCAGCTCAAGGACTTCAAGGCCCAGCGGACGCACATCGCGATGGTGATGGACGAGTATGGCGGCACGGCCGGTGTCGTCACGATCGAAGACATCCTCGAGGAGATCGTCGGCGAAATCCGCGACGAATACGACGAAGAGGAACCCAGCATCAAGCAGGAGGGTCGCGAGCACTTCTGGGTTTCGGGAGGGGTGACGCTGTCGGATCTCTCGGAGCTGCTGGGGACCGACTTCCAGCGCGAGGACCTCACGACGGTCGCCGGTTTGGTGTACGACACGTTCGGCCGGGTTCCTCGTCCGGGCGAGTCGAAACGCATCGACGGATTTCGCGTGGTGGTCGAGCGCGTTCGGCGTCGCCGCATCGAACGTGTGTACTTCGAGCGGCTGGTCCCGCTGCCGGAGGACGAATGATCGCCCAAGCGGCTCTCGTCCTGTGCCTCGTGCTCGTCGCGTGGCTCACCGCCGGCGCGATGGCCGTGCGCTCGGCGAGCCGCATCTGGCTGCGACACTGGGCGGAGCGGCACCTGCGTGGCGCGTCGTCCGTGCTGTTGTACCTGGAGCGGCCGCAGCGTCTGCTGGCGGCCGCGAACACCGGTGTGGCGCTGATTCTCGGACTGGCCGGCGTCTTGATTGGCTGGCGCAGCGCGGCGCATCAGAACGTCGCGGTGATGGGGCTCGCGTCGTATGCGGTCGTCGTCGTGTTCGTCGGGCAGCTGATTCCTCGTGCCTTCGCGCGCCGCTTTCCCGCGGCGCTCATTCCACTCGGGATGCCCGTGCTGCGCGCGGCGCAAGTCATCACGGCGCCGCTGCTGTCGATCGGCAGGAAGCTGGGCGGCGTCACTGACGACTCGGCGGCGTTGATCGACACGCCGCACGAAGCCATGGAGGATCTCTTGCGGGAAGGTGAGCTCGAGGGCGTTGGTCGGCGCGATGAAATCGCGATCATCAGCGGCGTCATGGAATTCGGCGAAAAGACCGTGCTCGACGTCATGACGCCGCGAGCGGATCTCTTTGCGATTCCGGAAGGGCTCGACGCCCACTCGGTGGCCGTGCAGATCGCCGAGTCGGCCTTCAGTCGCGTCCCCGTCTATCGAGGCTCGATCGATCAGATCGTCGGCATGTATCACGCGTTCGACGTCCTCAAGGAGCGCGCCGAGCAGCTGCCGCCGCTGCGGCCGGTGGCGTACGCGCCAGCCGACACGCGCTGCAACGAGCTGCTCTTCCGCATGCTGCGGGCGCGGCTGCACCTTGCGGTGGTGCACGACGATCGCGGGCACACCCTGGGAATCGCGACACTCGAGAATCTCCTCGAGGAGTTGGTGGGTGACATTCGCGATGAGCACGACGAGCCCGCCGCCGCGAGTCGGTCCGCTCCCGCGAAGACATGAGCGCGGGCCACGATCGTCTCCTCGACGACTTCACGGCGGGCAAGAAGCCCGCGCTCGCGCGCGTCGTCAGCGTCGTGGAAAATCATCGCGACGGCTTCGACATGCTGCTCGCCACGCTGCACGCGCGGATCGGACACGGACGTCGCATCGGAATCACGGGTCCACCGGGCGCGGGGAAGAGCACGCTCACCGCGGCGCTCGTGGCCGCGTATCGAAAGGCGGGCCTCACCGTCGGAGTCATTGCGGTCGATCCGACATCACCCTTTACCGGCGGCGCGCTCCTCGGTGACCGCATTCGGATGGAATCCGTGGCGCTCGATCCGGGCGTCTTCATCCGATCCATGGCCACGCGCGGCTCGCTCGGCGGTCTCGCCGAGTCGACGGGCGAAGTCGCCGACGTGCTCGACGCGTTCGGGACAGACCGGATCATCATCGAGACTGTCGGCGTCGGACAGAGCGAGCTCGATGTCTCGCGGAACGCCGACAGTACCGTCGTCGTACTCGTCCCCGAATCCGGCGACTCGATCCAGACCCTGAAGGCCGGATTGATGGAGATCGCGGACATCTTCGTCGTGAACAAGGCCGATCGTCCCGGCGCGGACCGGTTACGCCATGAGCTCGAGCTGATGCTCGGACTTCGCAGTGGCGAGACGCTCAAGAACGTGCCGGCCCATCATGGCGCGCAGCTCGGCAGGCCTATGACAAAGCAGGAGCGGATGGCGATGAATCCCGCGCGCGCCGCTCGCGAATCAGCACAGAAGCAGAAGGATGACCACTGGACGCCGCTTGTCCTGCGGTCCGTGGCCACCAAACTGGAAGGGATCGACGATCTGACATCGGCGGTCGACCGCCATTTTCATTATCTTGAGCGGAGTGGCGAGTTGCACGCGCGTCGGCGCGCGCGGTTACGCCGTCGCGTCGTCGAAGTCGTGGAATCGAGAGTGCGTCGGCGGCTCTGGACCGATGCGCCGCTCGTCGCGTGGTTGGACGAGCAGCTTCCCTCGTTGGAGGCCGGCAAACGGAATCCTTTCGAGGTGGCGGACGCGCTGCTCGCCCGCAGTGGAGATCTCATCACCCGGACGACGACATGACTTCGACTCGCGATTTCACTCAGCGGACGGCCGAAGAGCAGGCGGAGCTCGAGCGTCTGCGCGCGGAAGTCGCCGAGTGGCGCCGGCGTTTCGAGGAAGGCGAGACGCGCGAGGCGCCGTTCGTGAACTCGGGTGGCGACGTCGCGCCGCTCTACACGGCGCTCGACGTCTCGCCGGACAGCGCGGAGGAGCTGGGCGTTCCGGGCGTATACCCCTACACGCGCGGCATCCATCCCACCGGCTATCGCGGCAAGCTGTGGACCATGCGCCAGTTCGCCGGCTTCGGCAGCGCGAGCGACACCAACGCACGCTTCAAGTTCCTGCTGGAGCACGGTCAGACGGGGCTGTCCACTGCGTTCGATTTTCCGACGCTGATGGGATACGACTCCGACCATCCGAGGTCCGAAGGCGAGGTTGGGAAAACGGGCGTCGCCATCTCGAGCCTCGCCGACATGGAAGTTCTGTTCGACGGCATCCCGCTCGATCAGGTCTCGACGTCGATGACGATCAACGGCCCAGCGATCATTCTCTGGGCCTTCTACATTGCGGCCGCCGAGAAACAGGGCGTCTCGTCCGACAAGCTTCGCGGCACGATTCAGAACGACATCTTGAAAGAGTACATGGCGCAGCACGCGTGGTGTTTTCCGATCGAGCCGGCGCTGCGCCTCATCGTCGATTGCTTCGAATGGGGCGCCGAACATGCTCCTCTGTGGAACACCAGTTCCATCTCCGGCTATCACATCCGCGAGGCCGGCGCGACGGCGGCGCAGGAGTTGGCGTTCACGCTCGCGGACGGTTTCACGTACGTCGAGCGCGGCATCGCGCGCGGGTTGGACGTCGACGAATTCGCGCCACGGCTGTCGTTCTTCTGGGACATCCATAACGACTTCTTCGAGGAGATCGCCAAGCTGCGCGCCGCCCGGCGGATCTGGGCGCGTCACATGAAGGAGCGTTATGGCGCGAAGAGCCCGCGTTCCTGGATGATGCGCTTTCACTCGCAGACCGCGGGCGTGACGCTGACGGCGCAGCAACCCACGAACAACGTCGTGCGCGTGGCGTTTCAGGCCCTGGCCGCGGTGCTCGGCGGCACGCAGTCGCTGCACACCAATTCGATGGACGAGACACTGGCGCTTCCGACCGAGCAAGCGGTGCAGGTGGCGCTCCGCACGCAGCAGGTTCTCGCCTACGAGAGCGGCGTGGCGAACGTGATCGACCCGCTCGGCGGATCGTACTATGTGGAAGCGCTGACGGACAAACTGGAAAACGAAGCCGAGTCGTTGTTCGAGGAGATCGAGAACGTCGGCGGCGTGGTGAAGGGACTCGAAACCGGATGGCTCCAGCGGAAGATCGCCGAGTCCTCGGCGCGCCAGCAGTGGGAGATCGAGCAGCATCGCCGTGTGATCGTTGGCGTGAACGAGTTCGTCACCGAGGAGCCCGAGTTGACGATTCCGTTGCTCAGAGTCGGTGAGGGCGTGGATCGCGAGCAGCGTGAACGACTCACGAAGGTCCGCGCGTCACGTGACGAGCGGCGGTGCAAGACTGCACTCGATGCGCTGAGAAAGGCGGCGCGCGGCACGGAGAACACGATGCCCCACATTCTCGAGGCTGCGCGCGCCTACTCCACGTTGTACGAGATTCGCGCGGCACTCGAGGACGTCTTTGGGGCGTACCGGGAGCCGGTGTTTTTCTGACGAGGAAAGAGGATGGAGGAAGGAGGATAGAGAAGAAAAAGAGAGGTCCATCCTCCATCCTCAATCCTCCTTCCTCCGAGTGGTGGGCGACGTACTTCGGCTCCCGGTACCTCCTCCAGTTCGAGCCCCTCTTCGACCTCGCGCGCGACCGGCGCGAAGTCGCGCGCCTGATCGACGTCCTCGAGCTTCCGGTCGGCGCGCGGATTCTCGACTGCCCCTGCGGACAGGGTCGCCACGCGCATCTCCTCGCCGAAGCCGGCTACGACGTGGATGGCGTCGATTACTCCCGCGAGCTGCTCGCGCAGGCAAAGATCCGTGGCACTGGTCCAGGTCTCAGATACACGCGCGGCGACATGCGCACTTTGCCGAAGAAGTGGACTGGACGTTTCGATGCCGTCGCGAACGTCTTTACCTCCTTCGGGTATTTCGCCGATCCCGCCGACGACGCCGCGGTGATCCACGAGTTCGCGCGTGTCGTGCGCCCCGGCGGCCTGCTCGTCTGGCACGGCGCCAGTCGGGACGGCGTCTCCGCGCGTTTTCTCAAGCGCGATTGGTGGCGAACGTCCGACGGGACGCTCGTGGCGCAGGAGCGCGCGTTCGATCCGCTCTCGGGACTGCTGATCGTCGACACTGAATGGCGTGGGCCGTCTGGCGGCGGCCGAAAGTCGCACCGTATCCGGCTCTACACCGCCACGCGACTCGCCGAGCTGTGCCGCGACGCTGGATTGATCGTCGAAGCAGCGTATGACGGTTGGAGCCCGCATCCACTGCGACGATCCTCGTCCGAGATGTTGTTGGTCGCTCGGAAGGACCACTAGCTTCACTCACGCATGACTCGCCCAATCCGAGTTCTTGTCGCAAAGCCAGGCCTGGACGGACACGACCGCGGCGCGAAGGTCGTCGCCGCGGCCCTGCGCGACGCCGGTATGGAGGTCATCTACACCGGATTGCACCAGACGCCGGAGATGATCGCCAGCGCGGCGATTCAGGAGGATGTCGACGTCGTCGGTCTGTCGATATTGAGTGGCGCGCACATGACGCTCTTCCCGCGCGTGCTCGATCTACTCCGCGATGCCGGCCGTGACGACGTCCTCGTGACGGGCGGTGGGATCATTCCGAAAGAAGACATGGACGCGCTGCGTCGCCAGGGCACGGGACAGCTTTTTGGACCTGGGACGCCGACGTCCGAACTCGCAGACTATATCAAAAAGTGGTTCGCCGAGCGGCAGCAGCAGGAAGCGTAGGGGGTGGAGCGGGACCGCACTCGCGCCTGCGCGAGCTGAGCGCCGAGCTTCGCGCTCTCGAGGCCAAACTCCGCGAGGGAGGCGGCAAAGAGCGCATTGCCCGGCAACACAAGCAGAAAAAGCTCACGGCGCGAGAGCGCATCGAGCTGCTCTGCGACCACGACACGCGATTTCTCGAGCTCGGACTGCTGGTCGCGTACGACGAGTACGAGGGCGCGGCGCCGGGCGCGGGTGTCGTGACCGGCATTGGGCTGGTGCATGGACGCGAAGTCGTCGTCGTCGCCAACGACGCCACGGTAAAGGCCGGATCGTGGTGGCCCGAGACGATCAAGAAAATTCTTCGGGCGCAAGAGGCGGCAATGCGCTGCCGCATTCCGATCATCTACCTCGTGGATTCCGCCGGCGTCAACCTGCCGTATCAAGGCGGAGTGTTCCCGGGGCAGTATGGCGCCGCGCGCATCTTCTACTACAACTCGATCATGCGGCGGTACCTCCGCGTGCCACAACTATCCGCCGTCATGGGTCCGTGCATCGCGGGCGGCGCCTACCTCCCGGCGCTCTCGGACGTCATCGTGATGGTGAAGGGCACGTCCTTCATGGGACTTGGTGGCCCGAATCTCGTGAAGGGAGCCACAGGCCAGGTCATCGACGCTGAAACGCTGGGCGGAGCCGTTACCCATACGGAGATCAGCGCCGTCGCGCATTATGCCGTCGACGACGACGCTGCCTGTCTCAAGAAGCTTCGCGACCTCATCGAAGTCCTTCCGCAGGATCGGCCCTCGGCTCTCGGGTCTCGGCCTTCGGCGAGTGCAACGCCGAAGAACCGGGAGCCAAATACCGAGAGCCTCTATGATCTCTTGCCCAATGATCATCGCATGTCGTACGACATGCATGCGGTGCTTCGCGCGATCGTGGACGGCGGGAAAGTCGACGAGTTCCAGGCGCACCTCGCCGCCGAGATGATCTGCGGGGACGCGAAGATCGAAGGCATTGGCGTCGGGCTGATCGCCAATCAGCGCGGGCTGATCGCGGCACGACCGGGCGAGAAGCCGCGCTTCGGCGGGATCATCTACGCCGAGAGCGCCGAGAAGGTGGCCTACTTCATCGATCGGTGCGATCGGCAGGGAATTCCGCTTCTCTTCGTGCAGGACGTGTCCGGATTCATGGTCGGCCCGGAGGCCGAGCACGAGGGGATCATTCGAGCGGGCGCGCGTTTCGTCGAGGCGATGGCGACCGCCAAAGTGCCGAAGCTCGTCCTGACGGTGAATCACGCGTCTGGCGCCGGGTACTACGCCATGGCGGGACAAGGGTTCGACCCCGACTTCATTTTCTCTTGGCCCACTGGACGGATGGGTGTGATGGAAGGAGAGGCGGCGATCCAGGCGGTCCATGGTCCCGACATCGAGAGCGCGAAGCAGCAGGCAGCCGACCTTCCCGTCGACGTCAAAGACCGCATCGAGGAGATGCGCGCGGATTACGAGCATCAATTGGACGCGCGCTACGCCGGGGCGCGCGGTTATATAGACGCGATCGTATACCCGGAAGAGACGCGCGACGTGCTGGCCATGGCGCTTCGCGCCGCGCTACAGAATCGCGGACCACACCTCGGCGCGTTTGTCATCTCGGACCACGTCGTGTGAGCAAGACGCCCGAAGTGGTTCGGGTCGCGGCGGCGCAGGGCTTCTGGGGCGACTCGCTCGACGCACCCAGGCGACAAGTCGAAGGCGGGCCGATCGATTACCTGATGCTCGACTATCTCGCCGAAGTCACGATGTCCATCCTGCAGAAGCAGAAGGAACGCGATCCCGCGATGGGCTATGCTCGTGACTTCATTGGCGCCGTGGAGAGTGTTCTTCCGGCGGTGGTCGAGCGCGGCGTCAAAATCATCGCCAACGCAGGCGGCGTGAATCCCGGCGCGTGCGCGGCAGCCGTTCGCGCCGTGCTCGATAAGAAGCGCGCGGCCGATCGCGTCCGCATCGGTGTCGTCAGCGGCGACGACTTGCTCCCGCGCCTCGACGAGCTGCTGAGGTCCGGTTACGAGCTGCGCAACATGGAGACGAACGAGTCGCTGACGACGGTGCGCGACCGCGTGCTGTCGGCGAACGCCTATCTCGGCTCGAAACCGATCGACGAGGCGCTCCGGAAGGGGGCGCAGATCGTCATCACCGGCCGGTCGACGGACACCGCGCTCACGATGGCGCCGCTGCGCTTCACGTACGGCTGGGCGGACGATGACTGGGATCGGCTCGCGGCCGGAATAATTGCCGGTCACATCATCGAGTGCGGCGCGCAGTGCTCGGGCGGCAACTGTCTCTACGATTGGCGTTCGATCCCGCATTTGGCGGACGTCGGCTACCCCATCGTGGAAGGACGTGCCGACGGAACGTTCACCATCACGAAGCATCCCGGCACTGGTGGCACGGTGTCGATCCACAGCGTGACCGAGCAGCTCGTATACGAAATGGGCGATCCTCATTCGTACATCACGCCGGACGTGATCGCCGACTTCACGACGATACAGCTCGCCCAGGACGGGCCGGATCGCGTCCGCGTCTTTGGAATCAAGGGAAGACCGCCCACCGACAAGCTGAAAGTTTCCGTCGCCTATCGCAGTGGATTCAAGGCGGTTGGCACGTTGGTGTACTCCTGGCCCGACGCGCTCGAGAAGGCGCAGCTGGCGGATCGCGTGCTGCGTGAGCGGCTCGATCGGCTTGGCCTCCGGTTCGACAAGATTCTGACGGAATTCGTTGGCGCGAACGCGACGCACGGGCCGCTCGCGCCGCCGCCGCCGAAGGATCTCCCTGAGGTACAGCTCCGTGTCGGAGTGCGCTCCGAGAATCGCGCGGTGGTCGAGCGGTTCACTCGCGAGATTGCGCCACTG
The DNA here is from genome assembly GCA_036560265.1 of Gemmatimonadaceae bacterium. Lineage (GTDB taxonomy): Bacteria > Gemmatimonadota > Gemmatimonadetes > Gemmatimonadales > Gemmatimonadaceae > DASPMP01. The sequence goes on from DATBRO010000078.1 coordinate 14,556, forward strand.
GTCTTGAACGGACCGCCCAGCGTGACGGGCTTCGCTGGCGGGAGGCCGAAGGTCGAGGAGATCGTCGCCTACTGGCCCGCGCTCGTCGACAAGAGCGTCATTCACCCCAAGGTCGAGATCGTCTGATGCGCGTGCAACTGGCGGATATCGCGCACGCGCGCTCGGGCGACAAGGGCGACACCGCCAATGTCGGCGTGATCGCGTTGAAGCCCGAGTGGTATCCGATCCTGGCGCGTGAGCTGACGCGTGAGCGCGTCCGCGACCATTTTCGTGGTGTCATTACCGGG
>DATBRO010000079.1:0-4592 GCA_036560265.1 Gemmatimonadaceae bacterium
CTCGGTGTACTCGCTGCGCGTGAGGATCTGCCACCCCCCACCGATCTCCACGAGCTCGACGCCGTGTCCTTCGGTATCGTAGTGCAACCTCAGCTCGTCGAGCGCGGCGCTCACCGCCGCGGGAGACGCCTCCGGGTCCAAGGCGGACAGCTCGTCGGCACTCACGGGCCTGGCGCTCGCGAACAGCGCCGCTTCAAGCAGCTTCGCTAGACTCGTCACGGGAAATCTCTACGTTGGCAAAGGGCCGCGGCTGCGCCACGCGCAGCTCGCCCAGACGCGCAAGCTCGAGAAGCCCGAGGAGCGCCGACAGCACTTGCCACGGCTGGGCATCGGCCCGCACGACGTCGGTCCAGCGCAAACGAGCCCTGAGCGCGAGCAGCGAGCGAATGATCTCGATCGCAGCGGGGACGTCGAGCGGGCGGGCGACGACGTCGTGCATGTGCGGATCGCGCACCGAGCGAAGCACGCGATCCACCGCGGAAAGCAGCTCGGAGAGCGAGAGCGCCAGCGGCGCCTGAGGCGGCGCGGGCTGGTCGGGCAAGAACGCCCGCGCGAATTGGCGGCGGCGTTCGTCCGCGCGGTGCTCGAGGACGTCCACGATCTCGCGCATCTGCTGATACTCGAGCAGGCGACGCACCAGCTCCGCGCGCGGGTCCTCCCACTCGTCACCTTCGCCGCGCGGCAGCAGCAACTGCGCTTTGATGCGCAGCAGACGCGCCGCCATCTCGAGATAATCCGCCGCCTCGTTCAGCCCGAGCGAGCGGATCCGCAACAGGAACTGCTCGGCGACGCGCGCGATGGGGATGTCGTAGATGTCGACCTTCTCGTCGCGGATGAGCGTCAGCAGCAGATCGAGCGGGCCGGAGAAGGACGTGAGCTCGACGACGAAGGAGCCATCGTCACTGCCCGCTCTCGGCTCTCGGCTTTCGGCTCTCGGAATGTACGAGGGCGGGGTGACGGGAACTTCCGGCGGGATCGCGGTCACTGAAACCACTGCTCCGCCGACGGATGGATGAACGATCCGACCGACGTCAGCAGTCCCATTCGCAGAATCATCGCGGGTCTCATCCAGAGGTCGAGCAGCCTACCTCCGAAGCTGAGGAGCAGAATCAGAATAATGAATCCGTACCGGGAAATCTCCTGGTATCGCAGGCTCCACGCCGGGGGCAGCAGGTGCTTCATCACGTGGGAGCCGTCCAACGGAGGGATCGGAATCAGGTTGAACGCAATGAGTCCGAGGTTGATGGTGACGCCCCAGATCATCATCACCTGGAGTATCCCCACGGTCGGACCGAGCGCGCTTGCCGTGCGCGCCAGAAGGCCGAACACCGCGATCAGCACCGTGCAGAGCAACGCGATGACCAAATTGGCCGCGACCCCCGCGAGCGAGACGATGATGTCGCCGCGTCTGAAATTGCGGTAATTACGTGGATTGACTGGCACGGGCTTGGCGCCGCCGAGGGCGATGCCCGTCGTGTAGTACAACACCACGGGCATGATGATCGTGAGAAACGGATCGATGTGCTTGAGCGGATTCCACGTCAGCCGGCCGAGCATCAGCGCGGTGTTGTCGCCCTGTCGCAGCGCGGCGTAGCCGTGCGCGTATTCGTGCGCGATGACCGAAAAGAGAAGAACGGGCGCGACGAAGAGGACGTTTTGGAGGGAGCTCACGTGCGAAAAAAGCTACTGTCACACACGACCGAAGTCAAAGTCCTGCCTTGACATCCGCGCATTCGGGCGTCTAGCTTTCCGACCTCGCGCAGGAGCGCTTTTTGAGCGCCCGCGGCCGTTTTCGACAAGCATTCCCGGAGACTATTTCGTGCCCAATATCGCGTCCGCCAAGAAAAACCTGCGAAAGTCCCAAGCGGCGGCGATTCGCAATCGCGCTCAGCGTTCCGAGCTTCGTACCGCGCTCAAGAAGGCGAAGAGCGCCGAGGCTTCGGCTGACGCACGTGAGACGGCGGTTCGTCTGTTGGACCGCGCGGCGCGTAAGGGACTGATTCACCGCAATACGGCGGCGCGACACAAGAGCAAGCTGGCCCTGAGCGCGAAGCGTTAAGCGCCTAGATGACCGTGAGCTCGGCACCGCAACGCTCGCAGTACCACTCGCTGGGATAGTTCATCGCGCCGCACTCGGCGCACTTGAGCGTCTTGGGCTGCTCGGCAATTCCAGTGGTCCGGATTATTGACGGAGTGTCTCTCCCTGCCGGCACCTTGGGCGTCGACATCGGAGTCGGCGCTTTTGGTGTCGGTGCCTCCGCTTTGGGTGGCGCTGAAGGCGGCTGAGCTGGAGCACGCGACGCCTGCGCCGGTTCGCCTTTCGCGGCCTCTTTCGCACCGCTGGGTCGGGACTCGGCCGGCTTTGCCGCCGGCGCGTTCGGCGGAGTGCTCGATGCAGGAGTTTGCGGACCGACAACCGATTTCAAGAACTCCAGCTCGTCAAAGTCCGTGGAGCGTCGCGGCGGCTCGTCGGGCGTCGCCGCTGCCACGCCTGCCGCGTCGGCGAGCAGCTCGCGAATCCGATTGAGATCCGCCGCGATGAGCTCCTGATCCTCCTTGAACTTCGCGATCATTCGCTGCGCCTTCTTCTTGCTGCTTTCCCACTCTCCCTCCGACAACTCGCCGACTTGCGCCCGCAGCTCGTTTTCGGACTGCTCCTCCACCAGCTCCTCTTCCGAGACTTCGAGCTCCTTGAGCCGAATCATGAGGCTGCGCGCGTGTTCCTGCATCGAGCTGGTGTGCTCGCGCAGCGCGTTCGATACCTCCTCAAGCCGCTCGGAGTAGTCCGCCCGTACGCGCTCGTAGACTTTCTCCGGCGTAGAGTCCTTCTTCGCCTCGAGCTCGCGCAGCCACTGATCGTATTTCTGCCGCTCCGTCATCAGCTTGGTGACGGTCTCGAGCGCCGAGACGCTCTCGCTGGTCGGCGTGCGTTTACGCGGGGGCATGCCTAAAAATGACCTTGCCGTCGACAATCGTGTAGTGAACGCGTCCGGTGAGCGACATTCCTTGATACGGAGTGTTGCGCCCCTTGGTACGTAACTTCGCCGCCTGTACCTCCCATTCAGCTTGCGGATGGAAGACGGTGACGTCGGCGGCACCCCCGCGTCGCAGCGTGCCGCCCGGGAGATGAAAGATGCGCGCGGGGGCGCAGGACATGCGCTCGATCAGCGTCGGCAAGTCGACGATCCCGGGCTTGACCAGCCACGTGATGTTCACGGCCAGCGCCGTCTCGAAGCCCACGATGCCGTTGGGCGCGTCGGCGAACTCGCGCTCCTTCGCGTCGTAGTGATGCGGCGCGTGATCGGTGGCGATCACGTCGATCGTTCCGTCGCGCACCGCCCCCTGGAGCGCGGCGACGTCGTCGGCCGAGCGCAGTGGAGGGTTCATCTTCGCGTTGGTGTCATAATTACCAACGGATTCTTCGGTAAGTGACAGATGATGCGGACACACCTCAGCAGTCACCCGAATGTTGTGATTCTTTCCCCACCGAATAAGATCGACGGAACCGCGCGTGCTCATGTGGCAAAGGTGGATGTGGCCTCCGGTGCGCCGCGCGAGCAGCATGTCACGGATGGCCATGATCTCCTCGGCCTCTGACGGAATGCCCTTGAGACCCAGACGCATGCTGGTGGGGCCTTCGTTCATCACGCCGCCGCGCGCGAGCGTCGGCTCCTCGCAGTGATCGGCCACGGGGACGCCGAAGGTGCGCGCGTACTCCAGCGCCGTGCGCATGAGATGCGCGCTCTCGACCGGATTGCCGTCGTCGCTGACCGCGACGGCACCGGCGGCGATCATCTCGCCGAATTCCGCGAGCGCCTCGCCCTTCTGACCGACCGATATGGCGCCGATGGGATACACGCGCGCCATCCCGGCCCTGATCGACTGCCGCACGACGAAGCCGACGGCCGCCTGGTTGTCGCACACGGGATCCGTATTTGGCATGGCGCAGATGGCGGTGAACCCGCCCGCGGCCGCCGCGGCGGCGCCGCTCGCGATGGTCTCGACATCCTCGCGACCTGGCTCGCGCAAGTGACAGTGAATGTCGATGAATCCCGGACTGACGACGAGCCCGGTACAATCAAAGACCTCTGCGCCCTCTGTGTCCTCTGTGTTTCGTTTTGCAGTTCCCGTCTTGGTCGCGAGACCTCGCCCCACCGCGTCGATCTTTCCGCCGACGATCGCAACGTCCGTGATCTCGTCGAGATTCTGCGACGGATCGATCACTCGTCCACCCGCGAGAATCAGCGTTTTGGTCACGCTTCCCGCTTCCCGCTTCCCGCGCCAGCTCTGCCTTTCCACCCGACAGCAGATACAGCACGGCCATCCGCACGGCCACGCCGTTCGTCACCTGATCGAGAATCACGCTGAACGGTCCGTCGGCCACGTCGGAATCGATCTCGACGCCGCGGTTCATCGGGCCCGGGTGCAGAATCAGAATGTCCCGCTTGGAGCGATCGAGTCGCTCGCGCGTGATTCCGAACACGCGATTGTACTCGCGCAGCGACGGGATATAGCCCAGCTGCATGCGCTCCAGTTGCAGCCGCAAAATGTTGAGCGCGTCCGCCCACTCGATCGCCGCGTCGACACGATCG
>DATBRO010000080.1:0-29097 GCA_036560265.1 Gemmatimonadaceae bacterium
TGCGAATCTTGCGCGCGAGCTGAATCTCCTCGTCACCCTTGAGCAGCGGATACGTGCTGACCTCATACAGGTACTGATCGAGGATGTCGCGCTCAGGCTCGTTTGGAGCGATGCCGGCAGGCGCGGTGCGCCGGCGACGGCGCTTGACGTCTGTCATGTCTTGTATTGCCTCAGTGACTACAAGTTGAGGTAGTCATCTATGTAGCGGTGACGCAGCGGAGCGTCACATCGCTGGTGATTGCGAGCCCGCGCCCTAACGAGGCTGCTTGCGGGCGCATTCTGCTCGACAGAACGCGCTGCAAAATATCGGCCCCGGACTTTTGCGCCAGCCCTCTTTGTTTGACTTCGTATATACTCCGCAGTAGGTTTCGCGGTTCCCGGCGGAAACGCTTGTATCTAGCTCCGCCGCACGGACTTCGGGGGCGTAGCTCAGTTGGGAGAGCGCGTGAATGGCATTCACGAGGTCAGGGGTTCGATCCCCCTCGCCTCCATGCGGGAAGCGTGGAGAGGGAAGCGGGAAGCGGGCCCGGCCTTGGATACACCTGAGCAGCAGCTCAGGTTCCCCAGGCCTTCCGGCTTTGCGCTCACCGCGTCACGAGTGGGGCGGTTAGCTCAGTTGGTTAGAGCGCTACGTTGACATCGTAGAGGTCACAAGTTCGAGTCTTGTACCGCCCATCGTTAACTTTGAGTCTGCCGTGTGCGCCCGTAGCTCAATTGGATAGAGCATCTGACTACGGATCAGAAGGTTGGGAGTTCGAGTCTCTCCGGGCGCGTTGATGCGGCGATGGTGGCGGCGGTGACTTTGAGTTCGGAGCGGGGCGTAGCTTAGCCCGGTAAAGCGCCTGGTTCGGGACCAGGAGATCGGTGGTTCAAATCCACTCGCCCCGACCATCCGTACTCTCAGGCACCTTGTCGGAAGCTCGTCAGGTTTCGGTCAGGGTGACAAGCTGAAAGCTGACAAGCCGCAGTTATGCGCGCGTAGCTCAGCTGGATAGAGCGTCAGCCTCCGGAGCTGAAGGTCACAGGTTCGAATCCTGTCGCGCGCGCTGGAAAAATGGGGAACTGGGAACCCGGAACGGGGGACGGTTCAACCTCATGGCGTGCAGGGAAAGGGAAAGGGAACGAAAGGCTCCCATCCCTTTCCCTTTCTCTTTTCCCCCGTGGTTAAACCTGTCCCCGTTGCCCGCTTCCCCGTTCCCCAGTTTTACATGGCCCGCCATTTGCCGAAGTCAACAACAGCCACCCGCCCATTGCGGGTGCCTCCCCACACTGGCTTCCCACCATGCCTTCACGTTTATCGTGGAGCAAACTCCTGCCCGGTCTCGTAGCGCTGGCCGTCGTTCTGTCGGCCGCGCTGGGCGTGCTGCTGTTCGCCGGGATCGGACAGATTCGCGGTGAGAAGATCCATCTGCTCGTGCTCAGCGATCAAGCGCGTGGCGTGATGCGCGGCACCGAGGTCTGGCTGGCCGGGCAGAAGGTCGGCCTCGTGGACGCTGTGTATTTTCGCCCGCCGAACGAAGGCAGGGCTAAGGTCGTCATCGCCGTCAGCGTGAAGGCGAACGACGCGGACCGCATCCGACGCGACTCGCACGCGCAGGTGCGCCCGGGAACGAGCCTCATCGGGCCGGTCGTCCTGTATCTCTCGGCGGGCACGCCCGGCGTTCGAGGCGTGCGCGAAGGGGATACGCTATTCGCCGCCGCGCAATCCGACATAGAGCTCGCCGGCACCAAACTGAACGAGGCGACTGCGAACTTTGCTCCGACGATCGCCGACGCACGCGTGGTGATGGCGAGCGTGCACGATACGAACGGCACCATCGGCGCCATGCTGGCCGACGGCAGGCATGGCGACGTCGCGAAGCTGTTCGCGCGATTCGGCGAGCTTCGCGAGCATACGTTCGACGGCGACGTGATATCGTCGGGCACGACGGGCGCGTCGGGCGCCTCGGGCATGGCCGGCGCGTCCAACGTGATGGCGCGCGCGCGTGGCGCACTCGCGCGCGTGGATTCCATCCTTACACTCGTCGCGTCCACCAACAACTCGCTCGGCCGCTTTCGCCGCGATTCCACGCTGGTCAAGTCAGTGGCGGGAGTGCGTGACGAGCTCACGGAATTGCAGGCGCGGTTCGACAGCGCCGGCGGAAACACCAACCGACTCTCGACAGACAGCTCGCTCGCGCGATCGGTGGCGGAGTCGCGACGAGCGATGTCGATGCTCTTCGACGACATACGCCGGCGTCCGCTGCGTTACGTGCACTTTTGAGTCGCCTTGACCGGCTCGCAGGGGAATCATAGTCTTCCGTCGGCGGCGGGCACTCCGTGCGTGCATGCCGCGTCCGGCAGAGCGTCCCGCGCCACGCTTGCGCCAAACGCGCCCCACTGCTGCCTGCTGCCTGCTTCCCGCCGCCCCCGCCGCCCCCGCCGCCTCCCCCCGCTCCCCCGCCAATCCGTCGCACCCCTCCACGTTTCGATACCCCCCACTCTCCTCTCCGCACGTGCCGCGCGACTCCGCCAGGTTGCAGCCTCCGCACCAATCTCACGTGAACATCCTCGAGCTGAAGCGCAAGCCGCCGGCTGAGCTGCAGGCGATTGCGAGTGAGTTGGTGCCCGACTCGCCACCTGAGCTCACGACGCAGGAGCTCATCTTCCGCGTCGAGCAAGCGTTGCTCGATCGCGGTGAGCTACTCACGGGTGAGGGCGTCCTCGAGGTGCTGCCGGAAGGCTACGGTTTTCTGCGTAGTCAAGATTGGAACTACTTGTACAGTCCCGACGACATCTACGTGTCGCCCTCCCAGATCAAGCGCTTCGATCTCCGCACCGGCGACACGGTCACGGGACAGGTGCGTCCGCCGAAGGAGTGGGAGCGCTATCTCGCCCTGCTCAAGGTCGAGTCGATCAACGGTGACGATCCCGAGTCGGCCAAGCAGCGGATCGCTTTCGACAATCTGCGTCCGCGATATCCGGATGGGCGGCTGCGGCTCGAGCGCAAGGACGGCGACGTGAGCATGCGCGTCATGGACCTCATCGCGCCGATCGGGAAGGGACAACGCGGCTTGATCGTCGCGCCGCCGCGCGCCGGCAAAACGATTCTGCTGCAGAAGATCGCGAACGCGTTGGCCGAGAACCATCCCGAAGTGCATCTCATCGTGCTTCTGATCGACGAGCGGCCCGAAGAGGTGACGGACATGAGGCGGAACGTGCGCGGCGAGGTCATTGCTTCGACCTTCGACGAGCACGCCGACCGGCACGTCCAAGTGGCGGAGATGGTGATCGAAAAAGCGAAGCGGCTCGTGGAACACAAGCAGGATGTGGTAATTCTCCTCGATTCGATCACGCGACTGGCGCGCGCGCACAACACGGTGGCGCGCGACTCGGGGAAAATTATGAGCGGCGGGCTCGACTCGAAGGCGCTCGAGCGTCCGAAAAAGTTCTTCGGCGCGGCTCGCAACGTCGTGGAAGGCGGATCGCTCACCATCATCGGGACAGCGCTCATCGAGACCGGATCACGCATGGACGAGGTCATCTTCGAGGAGTTCAAGGGAACGGGCAACATGGAGCTCGTGCTGGCGCGGAAGATCGCGGACCAGCGCATCTTCCCGGCGATCGACGTCAACAAGTCCGGCACGCGCCGAGAGGAGCTGCTGTTCGACGAGGAAGAGCGCAATCGTGTCTACCTTCTGCGCAACTTTCTCGGCGACATGCCCGAGGTCGAGGCAATCCAGTTCCTCCTGAAGCAGATGTCGCGCTCCAAGAGCAATAAGGAGTTCTTTCAGCAGATGGTGCAGGGAGCGTGAGAACTGCCACGAGTCACGTGTCGTCCATCAACATGAGTCATGGGTGAACCGGGGCGGATTCTCGCGGTGGATTGGGGAGAACGGCGCGTTGGACTCGCCATCAGCGATCCACTCCGCATGATCGCGTCGCCCGCGGGCTTCATCCTTCGCCGAGCGGGCAAGCGGCCGCCGATTGCGAAGCTCATCGAGCGTGCCAAGGAGCTCGAGGCCACGGCGTTCGTGGTCGGGCTGCCGCTCGACGGCCAGGGCGACGACACGCCGCGCGCGAAAGAAGTGCGCGTCGTCGCGCGGGAGCTCGAGCAACGCACCGGCATGGCGGTGCGGCTCGTGGACGAGCGATACACCACCGCCGCGGCGCGCCGAGCCGTGCGCCAGCTCGGCGGCACGCCCGGGGATCGCCCAGGCGACGTCGACGCGCTCGCCGCCACCGTTCTCCTGCAACATGCATTGGGGCTCGCGCGCTAGAACGAAGGTCGCCGTCGCGGCGGCCATCACCGGGGCGTTGCTCATCGCATGCGGCGCGGCCGACTCGCCGCCCGTGCGCGTCACCATCCCTCCGGGCGCGACGATGCGCGCGGCGGCGGATTCGCTGCATCACGCGGGCGTGATCAGATCGCCGAAGATGTTTCAACTGTACGCGAAGCTGCGGCGCTCCGACCGCGGAATAAAAGCCGGCACGTATCTCCTTCGGGAGCACGAGAGCTGGGGATCGGTGCTCGCGGCGCTGCGAAACGGTCGCGGCCTCGTGAATGTCGTCACGGTGCCGGAAGGCTTCACACTCGCGCAGATTCAGGCTCTGCTCGAGGCGAAGCTCGACGTTTCCCGAGACTCCATCCAGGCGGCCGTCACCGATACTGCGCTGCTCCATCGACTGGACATACCGACGCCGACCGTCGAAGGCTATCTGTTTCCAGACACGTACTTTTTCCCGCCGGGAACCACCGCCCGCGCCGCGGTGCTCTCGATGGTACGGGAGTTCGAGCAACGCTGGCGCCCGGAATGGAGCGCGCGCCTCGATACGCTCGCGGTCTCACGGCACGACGTGATCACCCTTGCATCGATCGTCGAGCGCGAAGCAAAGCGGCCGGAGGAGCGACCGGTGATCGCGGCGGTGTACTGGAACCGCCTGAGAAAAGGCATGCTCCTGCAAGCCGATCCGACGGTGCAGTACGCGCTGCCGCAGTATCAGACGCGATTGCTGACCCGGCACCTCGGGGTCAAGTCGCCGTACAACACGTACCGCTACGCCGGATTGCCGCCCGGCCCGATCGCCTCGCCGGGTGTCGCGAGCGTGCGCGCGACGCTGTATCCGGCGGCCGTTCCGTTCCTGTACTTCGTCGCGCATCCCGACGGACATCATGAGTTTCGCGTCAAGCTCGAGGAACACAGAGCCGCGGTGCAAGTCGCTCGACGCGCGTGGGCCGCGGTGCGCGCTCCGAAGCCGGAGACGAAGCGCGCGCCCGCGCGCCGGGGCGGGACCTAGCGAGATCGTTCAGCGAGCGTCAGACATTTTTTCTCGCATCGACGCGGGCGGGTCGCTCCGGGTGCGCCACCGGAAGCTCACGGTCGGTGCGTCGTCCTCACCACGACCGTCGCGCCGGTTCGGTAGCGTAAGGGCGCGGCGTGATGCTTCGCGATGCGCGGAGGCGAACCGCTCGAACACTGGAGGAAGCAGTAGGAGATCCACGAGCTCCGGATCGAACTGCGTGCCGCGTCCCTGGACGATGATCCTGGCCGCTTCCTTGACAGTGCGTCCGTCGCGATACCGCCGGATGTGCGTGATGGCGTCGAACGTGTCCGCGATCGCAATGATACGCGCCGCGAACGGGATCCGTTTTCCGCGCAGGCCACGTGGATAGCCGGAGCCATCCCAGCGTTCGTGGTGCGCGAGCACCGCGTCCGCGAGCTCGGGATGAAAATGCGCGATCGGCGCGAGCACCTGCGCGCCTCGCACGGGGTGCGTCGCGATCTCGCGTCGCTCCGTGGGGGTCAACTTGCGGCCCTCGTGGACGATGTCGACGAGCGCTTCGCTGATCTTTCCGATGTCGTGAAAAAGCGCAGCCAGCTCGATCGTGCGACGCCTTTGCTCGTCGACTCCGATGGCGTCGGCGAGAATCAGAGCGTACGTGGCGACGCGGCGGACGTGCGCGCCTGTCTGCTGGTCGTTCGCGTCGATGGCTTTGAGCAGCGACTCGAGCGCCGCCGCGGCAAACCGCTCGGCGCGCTGCCGCCCGCGCCGCTCGTGAATAAAGCCGGCGCCCGCTATCGCGCCGGCGACAAAGGTCAGTGGTCGCATTGAAGTTCTATGGGGCAAGAACTGAACTACGTTGACCACCTGATGAACCATCGACCGGAGCGCCGAGCGACCTCATGTATCGTTTTGGCCGGCGTGCCTCCAATTTCAGTCGCCCCGATTCGCTCTCGGTTCAATCCGTCCTCTAGTGCAAACGCGAAATGATCGACGATGCCATCGTCTCCAGCAAAGGGATACGGCGGTGGCAACAGGGGCATCCGTGGATCTACCGCAGCGACGTCACGCAGCGCCCTACAGCGCCGGCCGGCGTCGTGCGAGTACGCGACGCACGCGGCAAGCCGATCGGACTGGCGCTGTGGAGCCCGCGCTCCGAAATCAGCTTGCGGCTGCTCGACGCGAATCCTTCGGCGCACATCAACGCCGAGTGGTGGCGTCAACGAATACGAACATGTGTCACGCGTCGGGCCTCAATTGCGAAGGACGCCAACGCGTATCGCTTGATCCACGGCGAAGGTGACGCGCTGCCCTCGCTCATCTGCGATCGTTACAACCGATGGATCGTTGTCCAGCTCATGAGCGCAGGACTCGAGGCGTTTCGGGACGATATCGTGGCGGCTATCGACGCCGCCGTGCGACCGGCCGGCATTCTCGGGCGCAACGACGTCCCTTTGCGAAAAAAGGAGGGGCTGTCGCTGACGTCGGAGTTGCTGCTCGGCGACGTGCCCAGGACCGTCGAAGTCGTCGAACACGGCGTACGATACATCGCGGCGCCGTGGGAGGGACAGAAGACCGGCGCCTTTCTGGACCAGCGTGAGAACCGGGCCCTCATCGGTTCTCTGGCGCGCGGGCGTGCGCTCGATTGCTTCAGTTACCATGGATCGTTCGCGCTGCATCTCGCGCGCAACGCGGATCGCGTGATCGCGCTCGATACCTCGGCAGCGGCCCTCGAGCGCGCGAAGGAGAACTTTGCGCTGAACGGCCTCGCCAACGTCGAAACGATCGAGGCCAACGCCTTCGACTTCCTCAAGGATCGGGAACGCGCGCGCGATCGCTTCGAGACGATCGTGCTCGATCCTCCCGCGTTCGCGAAGACGCGAGCGTCGTTGCCCGCCGCCATTCGCGGCTACAAGGAGATCAACCTGCGGTCGATGCGACTGTTGAGTCCCGGAGGATTACTCTTCACAGCGAGCTGCAGTTTTCACCTGACGAAGCCGCTGTTTCTCGAGATGTTGGAAGCGGCCGCCGCCGACTCCGGCCGCCGGATCGCGTTCCGGCAATTTCGCGGGCAACCGCTGGATCATCCGGAGGTGCTCACGATTCCCGAAACCGGATACATCAAGGGCGCGCTGCTGGAGGCGATGGATTGATGAGCACCACACTCGCCGTGCGCCGCACGCTGATCGTCGTGCTCGCGATGAACGCGCTGGTGGCGATCATAAAGCTCGTCGTCGGAGTACGGACCGGGACGCTCACCGTCGTTGGCGCAGCGCTCGAGTCGGGGCTCGACCTGCTCAACAACTTCATCGCGCTGACCTTGGTGGGGATCGCGCACCGCGCGCCGGACGAAGACCATCCATACGGACACGAGAAGTTCGAAACGCTGGGCACCCTCGCGGTCGTCGGCTTCCTGTCGATCTCCTGCTTCGAGCTGTTGCGAGAAGGAGTGACGGCGCTCGTGAGCGGGGCCTCGGTGCAGCGAACAGGTATCGGCGACATCGCCGCGGTCATCGCGACGCTCGGCGTCAACGGCTTCGTCGTATGGTACGAATCGCGGCGGGGGCGCGAACTCCGCAGCGCGCTGCTGATGGCGGACGCCGCTCACACACGCAGCGACATCTTCGTCACGCTCCTCGCCGTGGCTTCACTTTGGCTCTCGAGCAAGGGAGTGCAGCGTGTCGACGGCGCCTTGGCGATCGTCGTCGGCCTCATTCTCGCGTGGACCGGATACCGGATCCTGCGCACGAGCATTCCGGTGCTCGTGGACCAGCGCGCTCTCGACGCGGCGCAGATCCGGGAGGTCGCGCAGGCCGTGCCGGGCGTGCTCGAAGTCCGGGACATTCGATCGCGGGCCACCGGCGCGCATTCCTTTGCGGAAGTCACCATCGCGGTGAGCGGTCGCTCGTCGGTCGCCGAAGCGCACGCGCTTGCCGACGCGGTCGAGGAGGCCGTCTCGCGCCGACTTGGGGGCGGACAGGTCACCGTGCACGTGGAGCCCGCGTAGAACGCTCTTGCGCGCGCTCATACTGCCGTTGACATTGCGGTCGTCATCGACCCCAAGCTCCGCATGGCAACTCGAACAGCTCGATCGCTGCATCACGAATACGAGCTGTTCATCGAGCAGGAGATCGAGAATTACAAGGAGTCGGTAGCGCGCCCGGCGCTCCTCGCCATCGGCGACGAAGCCGCAACCCGTCTCGCGGCCGAACCCCAGTTCGCGCTCACCGAGATGTTGTTATGCGAGGAAGTGGACCGGATCATTTTTCGGCGGCTCCGGCTGCCCGCATACAACACGTGGCGCCGAAAGAGACTCAAGCTGCATCAGGAGCTGCGACGTCCGGAGCACTGGGGCTTGAACGCGAACGACGCGCTCGTGCGCACGATCGGCAGCTCGGCCGAAAACGGCGTCGGGAGTTACGTGCTGGTAGCCGGAGAATCGGCGCAACGGTCGGCGCTCTTTCTCGCCGCGAACGGCTGCGACGTGACCACGCTGGAATCGGAGGAAGAGTCCGTGCAGCGCGTCATGGAGGCCGCGATCCAGGCCGGCCTCGCGGAACGAGTCCACGCGGTCGCGACCGAGCTCGCGGAATGGACGCCGGATGCGCCGCTTCACGCCGTGGTCTGCTCGCACTCGGCGCTCTCGGACTTGTCGCCGCGCGAGCGGGCTCGCGTGATCGCCGTGTTGCAGAGCGCGACGAGGGACGGCGGCGTCCATCTCGTGGAAACGATCGCCGCCGGAAGCGCCGCGATCGACGAGTTGCGTGCGACTTATCGCGGCTGGGCGGTCTCGGTCGAGCCGGCCAGGGGAGATGCTCAGGTCTTCCTCGCCCGAAAGGAACAAGCGCTCGATCAAGTATCACACTGACACGAAAAGCACGAAATGCGTCGTGTCCGGACGCCACAATCTGCGTCTCATCAAGAAGGGCCGTTGTTCTAAGGCCATCGCGCCAAACGACTTTCACGTTTGGCATCGGTGGCATCGCCGCTGCTTTTGAGCAATCGCCTTCCGCGAACCAGGCGTACGAAGGCGGGGCATGCGACGAGCCGTTCTCGTCGCATCGCCCCTGAAGGGCGACACCCACCGGGAGCACCCATATAATGAAGAGCACCGAACCCAACGGCACACAGGAGCTCGTAGGAATCGTCATCTCGGGAATGCCGAGGACGGAAAAGCCAAGTGTGTTTTCCGCTTTTGTCTGGGCGCCCGCTCCAAGCAAGTCAGGAGATAACGAGACTAAAGCGGCCTGATCCGGAACTGCTGACAGCTATGTATGGGCCGGCGCGTTACCGCGCCGGCTTTGTTTTGTTGACGTACGTGCGACTGAACCTGCTGCACGTGCGCTATACGGGCTCGAGCCCGGCGGGACTGCTGTTGGCCGGAGATAAGAGCCTGGCGAAGCAGATGCTGCGATTTCACAAAATCCGGACGCCCGAATTTGCCACCGTGTATCGCGGCGCGCTCGAGTCGATAGGCAACATCAGTTTCCAGCTCATCGTAAAGCCCCCCCCAAGAAGATGCCTCGATCGGGATCACTAGCGGCTCTGTTGTAAGCGATCTGAAGGAATTGTTCGGCCGCATCGATTCCCTCCAGACAGAATTTCAGGGTCCCGTGCTCGTAGAGGAGTTCATCGACGGCCGGGAGTTCTACGTCGGCGTGCTCGGGAATCTCGATGCACAGGCGCTCCCGGTCATGGAGCTGGATTTCAGCGGGCTCCCCGCGGGAATGCCGCGCATCGCGAGCTGGGACGCCAAGTGGGGCGCCGATGGCAGCGGCGCCGGCGAGGGCGTGTCACGCTCCGCGGAGTTCGCCGGAACACGATCGATCTTCCCGACCGACATCGACGACGCGTTGACCGAACGGATGCGGCGCAACGCCGTCGACGCCTTCAACGCCCTCCGGTTGCGTGACAACGCTCGGATCGATCTCCGCGTGACGCCCGACGGCGAGGTGTTCGTCATCGAGGTCAATCCGAACTGCTACCTGGAGCGCGAATCGGAATTCGCGCGCGCCGCGGATCGGGCCGAGATCTCGTAGCACGCACTGATCGGGAGAATCGTCGAGCCGGCGTCGGCGAGGTACGCGCGATAGTTCGGGCGTCACGCGAACCGCGTTCACTCATCACCACGAGACCGCCGCACTTCCCCAGCCGGTATCGCCGTGTCAGCTTTCGCCCGCGCGCGCAGCAGCCCCGATGCCCGCGCCGAACCATTGCGGAGCGACACGCGCGTGAAAGCGTTGGTGAAACCGTCTGCCGGCCCCGGATTCGTCCTGAAAGACGTGCCGGAGCCGCGCATCCGCGACGATGAAGTGCTGATTCGCGTGCGTCGTGCCGGGGTGTGCGGCACCGATGTGCACATCTACGAATGGGACGCGTGGGCACAGGGACGGGTGCGTCCGCCAATCGTCGTCGGGCATGAATTCGCCGGAGAAGTTTCGCAGGTCGGTCGACTCGTGACCGACGTGCGCGAAGGCGATCGCGTGACGGCGGAAGGCCACATCGTCGACGGGCGCTGCCTGTTGTGTCGCACGGGCAACGCGCACGTCTGTCCCTATACCCGCATCATCGGCGTGGATCGCGACGGGTGCTTCGCCGAGTACATCGCGATGCCGGCGACCAATGTGTGGCATCTCGACGACAACGTCTCCTTCGACGTCGGTGGCATTCACGATCCGATGGGCAACGCGTTTCACACCGCGCTGACCGCGGAGATCCCCGGCGCGACTGTGCTGGTCACCGGATGCGGGCCCATCGGGATTTTCGCGGTCGGGATCTGCAAGGCCGCTGGTGCGTCGCGCATCATCGCGACGGACGTGAACGACAAGCGGCTCGCCCTCGCCAAGCGCATGGGAGCACACGACGCGATCCATCCGGAGCAAGCCGGCGAGGTCGTGAGGAAGCACACGGACAAATTGGGCGTGGACGTGGTGCTCGAGATGTCCGGCGTGCCGTCGGCGATCCACCAGGCGTTCGAGTTGGTGCGCGTTGGCGGACGCGTGCAGATGCTCGGCATCCCGGCGAAGCCCATGGAGATCAACTTCGCGACCGAGGTGATCTTCAAGGGGATCACGATCTACGGCGTCGTGGGACGCCGCATGTACGACACGTGGCATCAGATGACGCGATTTCTGCGATCGGGACTTTTCGATCCGACGCCCGTCATTACGCATCGCTTTCCGCTCGAGGCGGCCGACGAAGCGATCAGGGCAATCAAATCTGGTGAGGCGGGCAAAGTCATTTTCGAAATCGCGTAATCGGCTCTCGGCTTCGGCTCTCGGCATTCAGACGACAATGGCGATCAACAAACAATTCACGGCGGAGCTGCGCGCCACGCTCGAGCAGCTCAAGGCCGACAAAGTTTACAAGCGACTCAACTACCTCGATTCTCCGCAGTCGGCGCGAGTGAAGATGGAAGGTCGCGGCGAAGTGCTGATCCTCTCGTCGAACAACTACCTGGGGTTGTGCGACGAACCGGCGATCGTCGATGCCGGGATCGGCGGCCTGCGGCGCTTCGGGGCCGGGACGGCCAGCGTACGATTCATCTGCGGCACGTTCACGGTGCACCGTGAGCTGGAAGAGGTGCTCGCGCGTTTCGTGGGCACCCCATCATCGATGTCGTTTGTCTCCGCATGGAACGCCAACGAGGGGTTGACCGCTACGGTCGTGCAGGAGGGGGACTTCATCGTTTCGGACGCGCTGAACCACGCCTCCATCATCGACTCGATGCGTCTGGCGAAAGCGATCACCAAATGCACCACGGCGGTTTACAAGCACGGCGACATGAGCGATCTGCGCTCCAAACTTGCCGAGAATCGCGGCGCGAAGCGCAGGCTGATCTGGACCGACGGCATCTTCTCCATGGAAGGAGCGATCGCGAAGCTTCCGGACATCCTCGAGATCGCGCGTGAGTTCAATGCGATCGTCGCGGTGGACGACTCGCACGCGTCAGGCGTGCTCGGGAAGAATGGCCGAGGCACGGCCGAACATTTCGGCGTGCTCGGCGACGTCGATATCATCACGTCGACGCTGGGCAAAGCGCTCGGCGGCGCCGCCGGCGGCTTCGTCGCAGGCTCGGCAGAGTTGTGCGATATGCTGACGCAGCGGTCGCGTCCGCAGCTCTTCTCCAACGCGCTGCCGCCGACGGTGGCAGCGAGCGCGCTCGCCGCGGTTCGATTCGTCGAAGCGCATCCGGATCGCGTCGCGACACTGCGCGAGAACACGAAGTACTTTCGCGAGCACATCGTCGAAGCGGGGTTCAAGCCGCTCGCCGGTGAGACACCGATCGTTCCCATCATCGTCGGTGAAACCGCCGCCGCGATTCAGATGAGCGACATGCTGCTCTCCGAGGGGGTCTTCGTGACGGGCTTTGGCTATCCCGTCGTGCCGCAGGGTCAGGCGCGAGTGCGCGTGCAGCTTTCGGCCGCGCACACCAGGGGCGATCTCGACGCCGCGGTCTCGGCGTTCAAGACGGTGGGCCGAAAACTCAAGCTGATTTGAGCGCGCGAACGCGGCGGACGGCGATGACCAGCCGCTTCCAGCTGGGGATGTCGTCACCGCGGCGTTCGATGACTTCAGCGCCGTAACAGCCGCCGTCGAACATGGTGGGGGCCATCCAGGAGTTCACGTCCGGCGACAGGTGTCCGACGACGTCTCCCCCCCGCGCGTGGACCCATACGGTTTGGGGATCCGCGCCAGTCGGATCGGGAACCAGGATGAGGGGATCCCCGGGACTCAACCGGTGCACAACTTCCAAGCGACGGCCGAAGACCGTTCCGTAGACAGGAGTGCTGAACTCCTCTGCGTCCGGGAGGATGGACGACACGACCCTATGGTAAGGCGAAGACCCGCTTTGGGCTATGGGGTTTTGAGGTCTCGGCTCCCGGAGGGGTGCCCGCCGAATCGGGTGGGGCTCCTCGGCCCTAAACTCCCACTCGAAGCCCACGACCGAGGGCCCAAAGCCGTCGTTAAGTGACCAAGCTGGGCCCGCTTTCGTCCGGTTTGGTGAGGTACTACGTCACACAAGAACTTCAGCGTTGAGGATGCATATGCGGGCGATTCGAGCTCTGGCTGTCGCTGCACTGGTTGCGCTGGATGTGAGTGCTGCGGCCGCACAGTCGACGCGGCATTTCAAGGATTCGTGGTTCTGGGGATTGAAGGGCGGCGGCACCTTCTACCAGGTGCAGTCCAACCCGAAGGCCATGGTACCGATGGCGGGCATCGACTGGCTCATCACTCGGACGAACGGCGGACTGTATGTCGCCTTCGACCATTCGTTCTTCAAACGCGATTCGGTCTTCGTGAACGACTCGCTGTCGCCACTCGACACCGTGCCGCGCACGGTCATCCTGAGCGGAATGCGCCGGTTCACGATCGCGGGAATGCTGTTCCCGATGCCGACGTACCGGGTGCATCCGTATGTCGGGTTCGGCGTGACGCTGAGTCACATCGCGAAAGCCACTCCGCTCGGGACCTATCGCAACGGTACTCAGCAGCAGCTCGTCGAGGGAACCGTGCAGAACTTCCGGAGCACCGGGTCTCCCGTCGTGATACTCGGAACGCAGCTTCGTTTGCTGAAGTTTTCGGCATTCGTCCAGGGCAGCGCGACGCCGACCAACGCCCAATTCTTCCTGTGGACGGGAAGCGGATGGCGAACGACCGCGGAAGCCGGCCTGCGGTTCAACGTCGGAAGCTCGATCGACCAGATGCAATAGCCGGTCGTCCGCCTGCCCCGGTGTCGCCCCGTTCGCGACGCCGGGTTTTTTTATTGGCGATCCGGTCCTATTCCGGCGACGCGATGCCGCGGAAAATGACCGGGAGTTCGCGACACGTACGGATTGTCCGCGATGATCCAGCGGAGCGGCCATTCCGCGGACTCGCGAATACCGATGCGCGGAGTGATCAACACACTTCCATCGGGAACGCGATCACCCTCGCGAATGGCTATCGGTGGCCGGCTCAGTGGCAGTGCATTGTGCCGGACGTCGATACCGAGGGCAGCGCACAGCTTGCCCGGACCATTCGTGAGGTCATGATCTCTGCGCGCCGCGGGCCGTCGCTCGTTCATCAGATCTACTCCGGCGACGGGCTCGAGCGCTCGGATAAGCACCGCGCTTGGAAGTCCCTCGTCGCGTGTCACGGCATTGAAGCACCAGTGCACTCCATAGATGAAGTACACGTAGGCGGTGCCCGGTGGGCCGTACAGCGGCTCGGTTCTCCTTGTCCGGCCGGCCGCGGCATGGCACGCGAGGTCATGTTCGCCGAGGTATGCCTCAGTCTCGACGATGCGGCCGCTCGCGACGCCGGCATCGGTGTGGCACTCGAGGATGCATCCGAGCAGATCGCGCGCGACGACCTCCGTGTCGCGGACGTAGAAGTCTCGCGGTAGCGCGGCGCCTGTTGCGAAGCGCCGCGCCCTTGGCGCGGCGCGTATGGTCACGCCTCGTCGCCCTTGCTCGAGGCCTTCTTGGCCCTCGGACGCCGGGGCCGCTTGGCCACCCGTGACGTCGATGATCCTTCGTCGCTGGACACAGATGCAGCGGCCGCTCTTCCCCGCTTGCGGGCGGCGCGCTTTGCGGGCGGTGGAGGGGGAGGCGCTTCTTGCGCGACGGCGTCAACGCCGTCGTCGAAGCTGACACGCGAGGGTGAAGAGACCACGCCCAGGGAGAGCAACTCGGGGGGAAGCGCCGACGGGATCCTTCCGCGCGGACCAGTCACGCGACCGCGGATCGAGAGCGAGGGGCGCGACGGTGTTGCGTTCGTATCGGCCGGTTTCACGGCGGGCGGCTGAGCCTTCGCCAACTGGTCGCTGACGGACGGCGCCGCTTCTGCGCGGGCGACCTCGAAGTCGTCACCGCGACGGCGCAGGTCTACGACGTCCGCGTCATGCGCGTCCTTCAGGATGCGCGTGAAGTTCCGCTCACTGAGACTCTCGCTGTCGCGACCGAGGAGCTCCCGCGCGCGACTGCGAACCGCCGACGCGCGAACCGAATGATCGTTGTGCACTAGTGACGCGACCGCGCGACGCAAGAGATCGAACGCCTCATCACGGGTGAGCCGCTCCCCAGCGTTTCCAGGCCCGCCGTTGCCTTGGCTGGCTTGAACCGGCGTGGAGCTCGGTGTGGCACTTGGCGCGGGAGTCCCCGCTTCGGCCGTACGTGGCTCGCGGTCGCGCCCACCGCGTCCGCGCCCACCGCGTCCTCTTCGGCTGCGGCCGGGTCGCTCCGGGCGTTCGTCGGCGACTTCCAATGGACGCTGCGCCTCCGGCGTTTCCGCCGACGTTTCGCTGGAAATCGCGCCTGCGACGTCGACCTCGAGCTGTCCGTTTTCCAGACGACGCACCGAGAGAAGTCCTTTGCTCGCGGCCTCCTGGCAGAACTTCGAGAACTTGCTGATGCCGAGGTTCTTCTCGTCGAAGGACGGATCGATCTCCTGCATGACCTGCTTGAGACGATCGGAGCGCATCACGTCGTGATTCTGTTTCATGCGAGTGATGGCTTCCTTCACGAGCTCCCACGGATCGTGTTTCTGCCTCGGCTCTTCGTCGGAATTCTTGATCAGCCCGGCCAGAGCGTTGTAGCTGTAGTACTCGTCGCAATTCTGAACGAGAAGGTCGCTGGACGACTCCCGGATGCCGACGCCGATGACGTATTTGCCGTACTCCTTCAGCTTGATGACGAGGCTCGAGAAATCCGAGTCGCCCGAGAGCAGAATGAAGGTCCCGATCTCGGGACGAGTGAAGACGAGCTCGAGCGCGTCGATCGCGAGACGAATGTCGGTCGCGTTCTTCTTCGAGGAGCCGTACGCCGGCGCGAAGATCAGGTCGATCGACGATTCCGAGAGCGGGACGATGTATTGGGGATACCGGCGCCAGTCGGCATAGGCGCGCTGCACCGCCACCTTGCCCTTGATGATGTCGGACGACAGAAGGTTGCGAAGCTCCTTCCCGAGGTCCGACCGAATTCCCATCGTGACGTTGTCGAAGTCGATGAGGAGCGCGGCGTTCGGCGCGTGGTGAAGCGGAGCGGTTACCTGCGGTGCGGAGTGGGCTCCAGGACCCCGATGCACTAGGGCGCTCTGCGAACGCGTAGGTTCGCGGCGCTGCTGACGTGGATTCATGCCGTTCGTAATGTAGTGCTACGTCTGATATGAGGTAAGTCTCATTCTCCCAATGCCTTCAAAATGACGCGCTTGGGTCGGCGGCCGTCCCACTCGCCGTAAAAGATGCGCTGCCACGGACCAAGGTCGAGGCGGCCCGAGGTTACCGGAACGATGACCTCGTGCCCGATGGTCAGCGATCTGAGATGGGCGGCGGCGTTGTCTTCGCCCGTGCCGGCATTGTGCCGATACCGGTCGGGATCCCAGGGCGCAATTTCATTCTCGAGCCAGTCGAGAATGTCCTGCCAGAGACCGGGTTCATGGTCGTTGACGAAGACGGAGGCGGAGATGTGCATCGCCGACACCAGCACCATGCCTTCGTCGATGCGTGCGGCCGCGCGACAGTTCTCGACTTCGTCGGTGATGTCGATGATCTCCTGTCTGCGCTTCGTGTTGAACGTGAGATAGGACGTATGTGTTTTCATGACCGCGAGAATGGAAAATGGAGAATGGAAAATGGGGGCAACCTTGCCCATTCTCACCCACCCGCTTTCGGCGGGTACCCGTCCATTCTCCATTTTCCAGTATGTTAGGCGTGTGAATCCCCAGGAGCGCGGTTGAAGCGAATCGGTTTCCGCGGCCGTCTGTTCCTCATGTTGCTGCTGTTCGCGCTCGTTCCGTCCATTGTGCTCACCGCCGCATGGGCCGCGAGCTGGTTGGTGCTGCCGCTCACGAGCACCGCGGCCGCCTGGGATAGCGCTGCGGTAAGCGGGGCTCGCGCGCTCGGGGTCGCGCGCGCCCGGCCCCTTTCGCCGGCGGACTCGGCGGTCGTGGCCAAACACGAGGCGACGCTGCAGGAGAGCCAGCGGCGTTCGCGGCAAGCGAGGCTTCTGTTCAGAAACGGAGCGGTCGTCGGCGTCGTCACCTCGCTCATCGCGTTCGCGATCCTGCTCGTGGTCGGATCGCGCGTTGCCGGCCATTTGAGCCGCAGTCTCAGCCGGCCCGTGCGTGAGCTCGTCGGGTGGACCGAGCGCGTCGCGCGGGCGGAGCCGCTCCCCGAGGACCCCGAGAAGCCTGGCGCGCCGGAGTTTCAGGTGCTGCGCGACCGGATGCGAGAGATGGCGGCCGGGTTGGAGCGCGGCAGGCGCGCGGCACTCGAATCGGAACGCCTGTCGGCGCTCCGCGAGACGGCGCGACAGGTGGCGCACGAGCTCAAGAACCCGTTGACCCCGATCCGCTTCGCCGTCGATCGTCTCCGGCGCGACGCGCCGCCGGGGCTCCAGGAGAGCATCGAGGTTCTCGCGATCGAATCCGCGCGTTTAGAGGAGCTGGCGCGCAGTTTCGCGCAGTTCGGCAGACTCCCCGAAGGGCCCCGCGCGCCGGTCGATCTGGGAGAACTGGCCCGCTACACCGCGCGATCGTCCGTGCCGTCAGGCGTCCATCTCGACATTTCCGTCGGCGCCGACGTTCCGCTCATTGCGGGTCATCACGACGCGCTCGCGCGCGCGTTGTCCAACGTGATGCTCAATGCGGTCGAGGCGTGTCGCGACGGCGGATCGATCTCGGTGGACGTCAGTCGGATTGCGCGAAACGGCGCGTCGGCGGTGGCACTATCCGTTCGAGACACGGGGTGCGGGATTCCGCCGAGTCGTCTCGAGCGAATCTGGGAGCCATACGTTACGTACAAGTCCGGAGGGACGGGTCTCGGGCTCGCCATCGTGCGCCAGACGATTCTCGCGCACGACGGAGAAGTCAGCGCGGATAGCGAGCCGGGAAGGGGCACGACGATCAAGTTCATTTTCCCGTTGACCGACGCGTCGTCACAAAAAACAGACCCGGAGGACACCTGATTCAAGGGCTATCGCGCTTCCCCCCGCCGATGGTGGTCGCCATCGTCGCAACGGTCTCGTGGGCGATCGTCACGGTCGTTCTCGGTTTTCCGTTCGTGCGCGCCTGGGCGCGACGCCTGGAACGTCGCAACGAGCAGAGCGTGCCATCCGACGTCTCGGCGCGGCTAGCGCGGATCGAGGCCGCCGTCGACTCGATCGCCATCGAGGTGGAGCGGATTTCGGAGAGTCAGCGGTTTCTGACGAAGCTACAGGCCGAGCGACCGCTATCGGCTGGAAGCACGCTTCCAGACCGGCCGCGGTGATGCCAACGGTCCTGATCGTCGACGACGAACCGAACATCCGCCGGATGGTCGGCGCGCTCCTCGGCGCCGAAGGATACGACGTGCGTGACGCGTCGGACGGCGCGACCGGCGTACGCCGCGCCAGCGAGAGCGAGCCGGATGTCGTGCTGCTCGATCTCATGATGCCGGGCGATCTCGACGGGATGGCGACGCTCGAACGGCTGCGCGCCGAGATTCCGGATTGCCCCGTCGTGATGATGAGCGGGCGCGCGGGACTGAGCGACGCCGTTCGGGCCACAAAGCTCGGCGCGTTCACGTTTCTCGAAAAGCCTCTCACACCCGAAGGCGTGCTGCTCGCGCTGTCGTCGGCGATGGAGCTACGGCGAGCGCGGCTCGAAGCGCGCGCATTGCGCGCGGACCTTGGACTCGCCTGGGAGATGGTGGGCGAGAGTCCCGGCGTTCAACGCGTCCGCGACCTGATCGCGCGCATCGGGCCGACGGATTCACGGGTGCTCATCTCCGGCGAGTCCGGCGTCGGCAAGGAGCTCGTCGCGGCGGCTATTCACGCCGCCAGCTCGCGTCGCGATCGGGCTTTCGTGCGCGTGAATTGCGCCGCGATTCCGCGCGATCTCGTCGAGAGCGAGATGTTCGGCCATGAGAAGGGCTCGTTCACGGGCGCGACGGAGCGTCGCATCGGGCGGTTCGAGCTCGCGCATACCGGGACGCTGCTGCTCGATGAAGTCGGCGATCTCGGACCCGAGGCGCAAGCCAAGCTCCTGCGCGCGATCGAGGCCCGGGAAATCGAGCGCGTGGGCGGAGGCCAACCGATCCGCATCGACGTGCGCGTCATCGCGGCGACGAACAAGGATCTCGCGCGCGCCGTGACCGAGAGCCGGTTTCGCGAGGACTTGTTTTTTCGGTTGAACGTGATTCCGCTGCACGTGCCACCGTTGCGCGAAAGGCCGTCGGACATTCCGCTGCTCGTGCGGCACTTTTCGGCGCTGCACCATGTGCGGACCGGCCAAGCGCCTCCGCGCTGGACCCCCGAAGCGGTCGGCGCCCTGGGACGGTACCGTTGGCCCGGCAACGTGCGCGAGCTCGCGAACATCGTCGAGCGATTGTCCATCTTGCACGTGGGATCGGATGTCGCCGAAGACGCGGTTCGCGCGGTGCTTCCGGTGGAGCGTACGCCGACCGCGGCGCCGCTGCCCGATCCCGCCGCGCTGGACCATTCGCTCACCGACACCTTGGACGAATACGAGCGGATGCTCATCGCGCGAGCCCTGTCGATGGCGGGCGGGAATGTCGCGGAGGCCGCGCGCAAGTTGAAGACGGACCGGCCGAATCTTTATCGCCGCATGCGCCGTCTAGGAATTGGGAACGCCGAAGAATGAAGTCGGACGGACACAGGGGCTGCCACCAGTAGAGGACATGGCGCGCCGCGGGTCCACCCCACAAGATTGGCTAAGTCGTGTGAAGTCGGCCTTTTCCGCGCCAACGGCACACCGGTACGGTGACTGCTTCGGGCAGTACCGGACCTGCCTTCCGGGAGAACGTATGCGTTGTTTCGCCCTCGCGATTTTCGCCGCAGTGAGCGCCGTTGCCGGTGCACAGGGACGCGACATTCAGATCGACCGCACAGGTCTACCGCGCGATGTGGCCCGCGAGGCGACCCGTCTCTTCAACGAGACGGCGGCACTCCGGTCGACGGGCCGAGTCGAAATCGACGAAGATCGGGTCGTGGATGGCGACCTCGCGGTGCTGAACGGGCCGGTGCTGATCAGCGGACGAGTGCGAGGCCGGGTGCTCGCGATCAACAGCGACGTCATCCTGCGTCCGACGGCGCGCATCGACGGTGACCTGTTGGTGGTCGGCGGTGAAGTCGAGGGGCGCCACGCCGCGTTCATCGGCGGCGAGATTCGCATCTATCGCCAACAGCTGCAATACGTGCGCGAGGGCGAGCAAATCACTCCTGAGCGCACTACTGCCGTGAGAGACGAGTCGGGTTGGTGGCGCACATGGGAACGCACGCGTCGCCGCAGCGGAAGCAAACTGCAAATCGCGACCGCCGGCGCGTACAATCGCGTCGAAGGGTTGCCGATCAATCTCGGTCCGCAAGTCTTCCGGAACAGCTATTGGGGAAGTGCGCGTCTCGACGCATACGCGGTGCTGCGCACCGAGACCAGCTTCGGTGGCGGCAACCAGGACGACGTCGGTCACAACGTGAACGCCGAGCTGCGGCTGGGCCGGCGTGGCGGGCTGCTGCTTGGCGGCGGGATGTACAACGTCATCGATCCTACCGACAACTGGCAGCTGACGGATCTGGAGGCGGGACTCGCGGCGTTCCTGGCGCATCGTGATTATCGGGACTACTACGAGCGACGTGGTGCTCGCGCGCGCGCCGGTCTGTTCGTGCGGCGCGGCGCCGATGTCTACGTCTCCTATGGCGACGAGCGTTGGAGTGCGCGCGGCGCCGAGAACCCGTGGACGCTGACGCAGCCGAAGTCGGGGTGGCGTGCGAATCCCGCATTCGACGAAGGTCGACTGCACCTCCTGAATGGCACGCTGCGCGTCGACACGCGCAACGATAACAGCAATCCATGGTCGGGATGGTACGTGCTTGCGGATCTCGAGCACGGACTGGGCAAGATCAGCTCGTACGCCGGCCGCTCCCAGCCGGTTGCGCAGCCTGTGCCCGGCAGCACCCACTACGCGCGCGGCTTTCTGGACCTGCGTCGCTACAACCGCGTATCGCCCGACGCGCAGCTCAACTTCCGGGTCGTAACGGGCGGATGGCTGAATGGTGACGCGCTTCCGTTGCAGCGG
Organism: Gemmatimonadaceae bacterium; assembly: GCA_036560265.1. GTDB lineage: Bacteria > Gemmatimonadota > Gemmatimonadetes > Gemmatimonadales > Gemmatimonadaceae > DASPMP01. Next base: position 21,317 of record DATBRO010000080.1, read on the forward strand.
AGATTCGCCGTCAACGGACCCGGAGCGCTTCCCGGCTACGATTTTCGCTCGCCAGCGACGAACGCCGCATTGACATGCGCCACGGGCGCGTACGTCGCCGGCATGCCGGGTCAGTGTGACCGGATGGGGCTAGCGCAGGTGGAGTACCGCGGCGATCTGCACTTCGATCTCTTCACCGATTGGGAAGACGATCATTACATGCGCAGTCATTCCGACGGCGTTTGGGTATTCTTCGCGGACGCCGGACGCGGATGGTTGGTGGGCACGCCATCCTCGACCGACTCGCTCTCCTATGAAAAAGGAAAGCTTCCGCCGTTGTCGACGTTCAAGACGGATCTCGGTGTCGGGCTCGACTTCGACGTACTCGGCCTGTACGTCGCAAAAGCGATGAGCGCACCGAGGGAGCCGGCCAACTTTTTCGTGCGGATTCGACATCGATTCTGAGTGACGTGCGCACACGACTCGAGCTTGGGGTCCTGTTCCTGATCGTCGCCGTACCGGCGTCCGCGCAACGGGGGCCGCGGGGGCCGCAACTCGAAGTCTCTGTGTTGGCCGCGAATTCACCACCTGCCGGAGCGAGTGTACGCGCCTCGCGGCTCCTCGGCGACCGCCAAATGCGCGAGCTGCTGGTCAACGGCTTCCCCGCCGCGCTGCGATTCCGGCTCGAGCTGTGGCGCGTCGGCGGGCTGTTCGACGATCTGGAAAACACGACGCAGTGGGAAGTACTCGTGCGGTACGATCCCTACGTGCAGCAGTACGCCGTGGTCCGGCTGCAAGGAACGAAGGAGTCCAGCAGCCGCAAAGAAACCGAGAACTTCGGGGGTCTGGCGACGCTCGAGGCGGCGGAGTCGGTGCTCGACGAGCCGTTTCCCGTGGCGCTGAAGCCGAGCCGCGCAGGCGCGCGCTACTACTACAACGTCGTTCTCGACGTCGAGACGCTGTCGGTCAGCGATCTGGATGAGCTCCAGCGATGGCTCAACGGAGAATTTCAGCCGGCGGTGCGAGGGAAACGGGCGCCGCTTTCGGCGTTGCGGCGCGGATTCGGGACGCTGTTATCGCGAGTTCTAGGCGGGGAAAAGCGCCACTACGAGTCGCGGTCCGGTCCATTCAGGACTTAGCGCGTGGAAATAAACACTGGACGCGGATGCACGCAGATTTACGCCGACAAGCGCAGATACGGCAACTGCATTTGTTGGTTGCTTGGCGCGAAAGAGTTTTTCGCGCGCCAGCAGTTCTTCGCGCGATAAAGCTAGTGGTGCCGGCCGTGGTGGTGCTTGTGCTCGTGCTTCTCGTGCGCGCGGATTTCGGGATGACGCGACTCGCGATGATGTGACTCGCGATGATGCGGCTCGGGCATCCGCTGTTCCAGCGCCTCGAGCTGATGGAGCACCTGGTCGCCGTAGAACGTCCGGATGTACCGCGCCTGAATCGGCGTCAAGCGACGCACCGCCCAACTCAGATGCACGAAATGCGGCTCGACAGGATGCGTGAGCGGATGCATCCCGATCTCTTCCGGCAGACGATTGCCCTTCCGCGTGTTGCACGGGCTGCACGCGGTGATGACGTTGGTCCAGTCGTTCGTTCCACCACGGGATAGGGGAACGAGGTGATCGCGCGTGAGTGCCTCGCGCGGCTTGAACTCGGTCATGTGGCGGCCGCAGTACTGACAACGGTACTGGTCGCGCGCGAACAGGAACGTGTTCGTCACGTGGCGCCGGAATCGCCTTGGCACGTGGACGAACCGCGTCAGGCGAATGACAGCGGGCCGAGGAAGCGTGAGTCGCTCCGACCGCACCAGGCGATCGTGATCGGCCTCGACGATTTCAGCTTTGCCGTCGATCACCAACCGTAGCGCGCGCTTCATTGGAACCATGGTCAATGGCTCGAACGAAGCATTGAGCGCGAGGCATCCGAGAATCACGTTCTAAAACTACGGCTGGTTCCCAGCCTCAACAAGACTGAAATGTGATGCGAGCGCCCCGATCTTGCTGACTTAACGGCAGTTAACGCGTCGCTCCGACCGGCTCAGGCACCGGCGTCAGCCATCCGTGACGATCGGGAATCTTCCCGTGAACGATGCCGAGGTACTCGCGCTGCACTCGCTGAGTGATCGGACCGGGACGTCCATCGCCGACATCGATTCTATCGACCGATCTGATCGGCGTGATTTCGGCGGCGGTCCCACAAAAGAACAGCTCGTCGGCGACATACAGAAATTCGCGAGGCAGCACTTGTTCGCGAACGTCGATGCCCAGATCCTTCGCGATCGTGACGACGGAATTGCGCGTAATGCCCTGAAGGATTCCGGCGCTGAGCGGCGCCGTGTATAGGCAGCCGTCGCGCACGGCAAAGAGATTTTCACCGCTGCCTTCCGCGACGAAACCGAACGAATCGAGCATGATGCCTTCAGCATACTCGTCCTGCTTCGCCTCCATCTTCGAGAGCTGCGAGCTGAGGTAATTTCCACCCGCCTTCGCCATCGTCGGGAACGAGCTCGGCGCCGCCCGGCGCCAGCTCGAGACGCGCACGTCCACACCGTTCGTCACGCCCTCGTGGCCGAGGTACGTGCCCCACTTCCACGCGATGATGAACACCTCGATGGGAACGCCGGCGCCGTACACGCCCATCTGCTCTCCGGTGCGGAGGACGAGCGGACGCAGATAGCACTCGTGGAGATCGTTGGCGGCGACGGTGTCGGTCAGCGCCTGCACGAGCTCGTCGATCGAGTAGCCCAACGTCATTCGATAGATCTTGCAGGAGTCGTGCAGCCGGCGCATGTGCTCGCGCGCGCGAAAGATCGCGCCTCCCGCGGGTGTCTCGTAGCAGCGCACGCCCTCGAACACGCTCGAGCCATAATGGACGACGTGGCTCATGACGTGGATGGTCGCGTCCTCCCAGCTCACGAGCTGCCCGTCGCGCCAGATTTTGTTCGTGCGGCCATTCACAGCTTTTGCCATTTGCGCGTCCGATGGATTGCGTTGCTGAGTCTAATTGCGTTGGCTGGACGGCGCTAATTCCCACGTGGGCTCGCGGGGCGTGCCTCCCTCGCAAATGCAGGTTCGCCCCGTGGCCTACGAAGCGGCGGCCGCTCACATGATTTGCTCTGGGAGGCACCGCCCGCGAGCCCCTCAGGTATTTGCGCGCGCCCACTCGCGCATTTTTTTCGCTGTCGCTTCGACGCGCCATGACAGGGCTGCGTCCGCATGCACCAATTTGCCGTCGCGGACGAGCTCGTGGCCGGCGACCGCGACGAGAGAAGCTGGGACGCCGGGCAGCGAGAAAATCGCGGCGGCTTCCGGATCATGGAGCGGCAACGTGCAGGCGTCCAGTGGAAAAGCGGCGAGGTCCGCGCTCTTGCCGACGTCGAGCGAGCCGATCTCCGCGTCGAGGCCCAGTGCGCGCGCGCCGCCGAGGGTCGCGAGGTGCAGCGCGTCTTTCGCGCAGAGCACGTCGTGTCGAGCCACACGCGCGCGCTGCGCGAGGATCGCCGCGCGCGCTTCCGCGAGCATATCCATCCGGTTGTTGCTCGCGACGGAGTCGGAACCGATGCCCACGGTGACCCCGGCGTCGAGCAGCTCGAGGAGCGGGGACGTTCCGTGGCCGAGCTTCGCGTTCGAAACGGGACAGTGCGCGACCGGACACTTTGCGCGCGCGATGACGCCGATGTCGTCGCGATCCACCCGGACGCAGTGAATGAGGAGCGGACGCGTGTCGAGCACGCCGTGTCGCTCGAGCAAGGCGATGCTCGACCGCGCGCGCGGTGCGATCGCGATGCCGCGCTTGCGCAGACCGGCGGCGAACACGCCGTTTCCCCGCTCCACCAGCTCACGTTCCGCTTGACTCTCGGCGATGTGTACCGCGACCGGCAGCGATTCGCGCGACGCGTAATCGGCGATCGCGGCATACAGCGGGTCGCTCACGGTGTACGGCGCGTGAGGCGAGACACCGATGCGCACCAGCGGGGTCTGCCGAGCACGAAGCGCGTCCACCTTGGCGCGGAGCTCCGAGAGCGACGTGGCGCACTGCGCCGGATCGGGCCCGAATACCTCCTGATACATGATCCCGCGCACTCCCGCTTCGATCATCGCGTCGAACGCAGCGCCGGAGTCGCACGTGTCGGCGAACGTCGTGACGCCGGAGCGTATGCCTTCGACGAGTCCCAGCCGCGCCCCGTCGAGCATTCGCTCCCGGTCCAGCACCGCGCGCTTGACGCCGTTGAGACGCACGATCCACTGCGGGAAATCCAGGTCCTCGAGAAATCCGCGCATCATCGTGAGCTCGAGGTGCGAGTGCACGTTCACGAGCCCCGGCATCAGGAGCGAGTCACCCAGATCCAGATCGGCGCCACGCGGCGCGTCCGCTCGCGGGCCGACGTACTCGATGCGTCCATCCGCGACCGAGACTGTGCCTTGCTCGATCGGCGGCGCGCTGATGGGAATGACCCACCGCGCGTGGTAGCGGATCACGTGATCAGTGAGGCGGGCGCCGACAACCTTCCTGCGGAATCGTGCTGCTGACTCACGGCGGACGAACGGTGTCGCGACGTGGCACGCCGCGATGGACGCTGTCCACGCGGACGCGGCCAGTGTCCCGCCGAGGCGTGACTGAAGTTATGACCGGCGGCCGTGCTGGTTGTGCGCGAGGCAGGCCCGCGGTGTCGCGTGGCAGCGAGGCTCGCGGCATGGGAGCAGCGCCCGGAACGACGCGTCCGCTCATCGGTTGCGGCGGGATGCTGCTGAGGTTCGTGTCGCGCGGAATGCGAGCGCCGTTCGGTGCCGTTCCCATCGGCGGCAACGACGAGAAGCCGCCCGTATCCGTCTGCATACTCGGCATCAAGTTGCACGGCACCGTGGGCTCGGTGCCCGCGATGAAGAACTCCGTCGCCTCGACACCGGGACACCCCGGCGCCCACTCGGTGTTGCCCATCAGGTCGACGGTCTTCGTGATGATGCCGGCTGGTCGTGGCCAATCCGGAGGCGCGGGCTTGCGACGGTAGACCTCAGTCATGAACGCGGTCCACGCGGGAGCGGCGAGCCGTCCTCCCTGCGCGTTCGACATGATGCGCTGAGGTTTGTCGAACCCCATCCACAGGCCGGCGACGAGATCGCTGGTGTACCCGATATACCAGACATCCGTGTAGTCGTTCGTCGTCCCGGTCTTGCCGCCAGCGGGGAGCGGGAAGAGTGCACCCACCGAGCTGGCCGCTGTCCCTCGACGCACCACGTCCTTCATCATGTCGACCATCAACCACGCTTCTTCCGGCGACAGCGCCGGCACTTTCGCGCTCTCGGGCGCCCACAGCACTTCTCCCTGCGCATTCTCCACCCGCACGATGCCGAGCGCGCGCGCCTGGATTCCGAGCGTGGCAAACGCGGAATACGCGGCGATCAACTCGATGGGATACACGTCCGCGGCGCCGATGTGGATCGACGGGTACGGCGGAATGGGCGTCGACAAGCCGAGCTTCCGCGCCATGTCGATCACCGTCTGCTCGCCGAGCTCCATGCCGAGTCGAACCGTCGGGACGTTGCGCGATTCGTAGAGTGCCTTGCGCAGTGGTATCTGGCCCTCGAACGACCCGTCGTAGTTTTGCGGACTCCACGTATCACCCTGCGCCATCGGAAGCGTCAGCGGTGAATCGTCGAGGATGTACGTCGGAGGTCGTCCGTTCTGGATCGCGGCCGAATACACGACGGGCTTGAAGGTCGATCCCGGCTGTCGCAGCGCTTGCACGGCGCGGTTGAACTTCGAATCGTCGAAGTCGCGACCGCCGACCATGGCGCGCACGGCGCCGGTGCGCGGATCCATCGCGACGAAAGCACCCTGGAGGTACGGCGAATTCGGCGAGCTCGCCGCCTCGCCGCCGCTTGCCTGCGCGATGTACCGCTCGTACGACTCGTGGCGATAGGGTCCAAACTTGCCGCTTTCGATCGCCTGAAGCTGACGCTCGAGCGCGCGCTCCGCCGCGGACTGGAGATCGAGATCGAGTGTCGTGTAGACCTTCAATCCCTGCTCGTACAGTTGCTGGCCGAACTGTTGATCGAGGAGCTGCCGGATCCACTCGACGAAGTACGGGGCGACGTCTCCGGATTCCGTCTTGGTCGCGAGGCGCAGCGGGTACGCTTTCGCGAGACTCGCGTCCGCGTCGCCCACGAGGCCCTCGCGGCGCATGACCTCGATGATGGTATTGCGGCGCTGCACCGCGCGATCGGGAAAACGGCGCGGGTTATAGCGTCCCGGCGCCTTGGGCAACCCCGCGAGAGTCGCCGCTTCCGCGAGATTCACGTCGTGTACGGGCTTGCCGAAGTAGCGCTGCGCCGCGGTCTCGACTCCGTGCGCGCCATTGCCGAGATCGATCTGGTTGAGGTAGAGCTCGAGGATGCGGTCCTTCGAGTATCGCGCGTCGATTGCGCGCGCGACCTTCACCTCTTTCAGCTTGCGCGTGAGCGCAGGCCAGCCCGACTTGTCGCGGCGGTTGATGCGCTCAGGGAAGATGTTGCCGGCGAGCTGCATGGTGATCGTCGAAAAGCCCTGACTGAAGCTGCGCGTTCGGATCACGTTCCAGGCCGCCGCGGGCACGCGGATCCAGTCGATGCCGCCATGCTTGTAGAAGCGCTTGTCCTCGATGACCAGGAACGCGTCGCGCAAAACAGGAGGAATCTCCTGGAGCCTGACCAACGTCCGCCGTTCGATCCCGAGCTCGGTGATGAAACGGCCGTCGGCGGCGTACAGCTTGGACGTCTGTCGCGGCTGGTAGTGATCGAGGTCCGCGACCGCGGGACACTCCCCGGGTCGACAGACAAGCGCCCACGCGGCGTACGTGAAACCAGCGACGAAGAACACGCCGAACGTGCCGGCCAGGTAGGTCCAACGCATGAGGCGCGGATGACGCGCCCGGAATCCGGGGGATTTTGGTGATCCGGCGGATTTGCTGATACGATACTTCTGCTGCGTCATGACCTCGGAAGCTAACTGACATTCATACCGGCCGCGCCTATTTTAGGTCCCATGCCGCCCCACCCACTGCTCGGAGAATTGCGCTGGCGTGGGCTGCTGTCTCAGCACACGGACGGGCTGTCAGACGCGCTGGCGCGCGGCATGGTGTCCGGATACTGCGGCTTCGATCCATCGGCGCCGAGCCTCCACGTCGGAAATCTGGTGCCCGTCATGGGGCTCGTGCACCTCCAGCGACATGGGCATCGCCCCGTGTTTCTCGCCGGAGGCGGCACCGGGATGATTGGCGATCCCAGCGGCAAATCCACGGAACGGCCGCTGTTGTCTCCCGATGAGATCGCCGTGAACACCGAGGAAATCCGCAGTCAGCTCGAACGCTTCGTGGACACCAGCGGAAAGAACGGAGCAATTCTGCGAGACAACGCCGAATGGCTGGCGCCGCTCAAGGCCATCGAGTTCATGCGCGACGTGGGAAAGCACTTCACCGTGAACTACATGACGCAGAAGGAATCGGTGAAGACGAGACTGGATAGCGGTCTGTCCTATACGGAATTCTCGTACATGCTGCTGCAAGCGTACGACTACTTGCAGCTGCACAAACGGGAAGGCGTTTCGCTGCAAGTGGGCGGCAGCGATCAGTGGGGGAATATCACCGCGGGCATCGAGCTGATTCGGCGCAGCGTTGGCGCGGAAGCGCACGCGCTGACCTTTCAACTGCTCACGACGGCGTCAGGAACGAAATTCGGAAAGACCGAGGCGGGAGCGGTGTGGCTCGATCCGGAGCGAACATCACCGTACCGGTTCTATCAGTTCTGGATCAACACGGA
>DATBRO010000081.1:0-3154 GCA_036560265.1 Gemmatimonadaceae bacterium
TGCCCGGCTGGCGTGGCGCGGGCCATCGCATCGAGGAAGCGTCATGAAGGCGGTGTCACGATCTAGCAGCTCCATCCGTAACCAGAGGAGGGTCGTATGAAGTCGCTGTTGATTGCCGCAGTATTCGCTTCCATCGCAACCAGCTCGGTTGCCGCACAGGCCACGCAGGCGGGAAAATCCGAGGCCTCGCAGGCGACGATCGCGATGCCCGACAACATCAAGTGGGGTCCTGCACCGGCCATCCTGCCCGCCGGAGCCAAGGCTGCGATCCTCGAGGGCAATCCCGCGGAAGCAGGACCGTTCACCCTTCGCCTCTCTCTCCCGCCAGGCTATCGCATTGCGCCGCACTACCACCCGGTTCCGGAGCACGTGACGGTGATCTCGGGCGCGTTTTACGTGGGCATGGGTGAGACCTTCGACGCGGCCAAAACGACCAAGCTGCCGGCTGGTACGTTCGGAGTACTGCCTCCGGACATGCGCCATTTCGCGATGACGAAGGGACGTACCGTCATTCAACTGCACGGCGTTGGGCCGTGGTCGCTCGTCTACGTGAATCCGGCTGACGATCCCAGGACGAAAACGAAGTAGAAAAGGTCGAGACATCACATCGAGGGACGATATCATGACGCTCGCACTCAACGAAACAGCTCCCGACTTCGAGGCGCAGACTACCGAAGGTCGTGTTCGATTCCACGACTGGATCGGCGACTCGTGGGCCGTCTTGTTCTCCCATCCGAAGGACTTCACACCGGTGTGCACCACGGAGCTCGGCTACATGGCGCGCATCAAGACGGAGTTCGACAAGCGCAACGTGAAGGTCATCGGGCTGTCCGTGGACCCGGTAGAAAGTCACACGCGCTGGTCCGCCGACATCAAGGAAACGCAGGGGCACGCGCCCAACTATCCGATGATCGGCGATGCCGACTTCAACGTGTCGAAGTTGTACGGCATGCTGCCGGCGAGCACGTCCGGCGATCCAATGAAGCGCACACCAGCGGACAATCAGACCGTTCGAAACGTGTTCGTGGTCGGTCCGGACAAGAAAATCAAGCTCATTCTCGTGTACCCCATGACCACAGGGCGCAACTTCGATGAAGTGCTGCGCGTCATCGACTCCCTGCAGCTCACGGCGAAGCACAAGGTCTCGACCCCTGCCAACTGGAAGCAGGGCGACGACGTCATCATCGCAGGCTCGGTGACCGACGACGACGCGAAGAAGATCTATCCGAAAGGCTGGAAGGCACCCAAGCCATATCTTCGCATCGTGCCGCAGCCGAACGCCTGAGCTGCAACGTCGGCGATGAGCTGCTGCCAACCGGCCAGCTACGACGTCGTGTTCAGTGAGAAGCGCGCGTCGAAGGACCTGAAGCGGTATCGCAAGAAGGGGCCGGACAACACAACGCGCCTTCTCCTCGACGCGCTGAAGGCGGAGGGCGTGGCGCGCCAAACGCTGCTCGACGTCGGCGGCGGAATTGGAGTTGCGCACCACGAGCTGTTGGCGGCGGGGGCTCGATCAGCTGTTCACATCGAGGCCGCGGAGGCCTACGTGCGCCTTGCCGCCGAAGAGGTCGAACGAAGGGGTCACGCTGGACGCGTGCAGTTTCTCCACGGCGATTTCGTGGCTCTCGCTGCCGACATACAGCCCGCTGACGTCGTGACCCTCGACCGAGTCATCTGTTGCTATGCCGACATGGCACAGCTCGTGACGACCTCGCTCGCTCGGACGCGGCGCTTGTATGGAGTCGTTTTCCCGCGAGAAACACGATTCGTGAAGATCGTCGCGGCGTGGACGAACTTCCTGTTTCGGATCCGCGGAAACCCATTTCGCTTTTACATCCATTCGCCTCACGAGATCGATCGCGTGATCCGACGCGCTGGGCTGTCGCCGCGGTCGGAAAGGGATACCCTCATGTGGCGGGTCGCCGTGTACGAGCGACGACCGGGGAGCACGGAGTCGAGCGAGTACGCGTCGCATCGGTGACCACGACGCCAGGGCGGACTTCGCCGATCCGAGGCTAGGGGCCGTGTGCGTGCCGGTGGTGAATGTCCGGATAATGTGGATGCGAGTGCAACATTGGCTCGTGCCGATGCGGATGGCTATGCGGCCGCGGATCCGTCACCGGCGGATCATTCGGCGCGTGCTGGTGCTGGTGATGCTCGTCGTGGACGTGCGCGTGCGCGTGGTCCATCGCGCCGTGGGCATGTTCGTGCTTGTGCTCTTCCGTGACGTGCAGCCAGACACCGACGCCCATCAAGACGGCGGCGGCCATCAGCGCGCCGGAGGGACGCTCGTGAAAAGCCGCGATCGCTAGGACGGCGCCGATGAACGGCGCCGTGGAAAAATATGCCCCGGTGCGCGCGGTCCCGAGCATCCGGAGAGCGAGCACGAAAAGCACCAGGCTCACGCCGTAGCTCAAAAAACCGAGGGCTGCTGCCGCTGCTGTGCGTGTGATCGGAGGCACCGTGGCGCCAAGGGCAAGCGCGATCGCGGTGTTGACCGTCCCCGCTGCGAGACCCTTGTACATCGCGATCTGCAGTGGATCGCTGGCGGAAACTTTCTGCGTCAGGTTGTTGTCGATGCCCCAGCAGAGGCACGCGGCTGCCACCGCGAGTGGGCCAGCGACTCCGCCCCACGCGACCGCACTCTGCCACGAGAGAATGACACCGCCCGACAGAATGCCGAGCATGCCCAACGCGATCCTGCGATCGAAGTTCTCGGCAAACACGAACCACGCGAGAAGAGCGGTGAACACACCCTCGAGATTCAGGAGGAGTGAAGTCGCGGATGCGGGCGTTCGAGCGAGACCGATCATCAACAGAACGGGCGCGGCAATCCCGCCGGACGCTATCGCGCCGGCAAGCCACGGCGCGTCCCTTCGCGTGAGCGGGCTTTCGCGTCCCTCGGACGCGCGACCGCGACGCAGCAGCCAGACGAGGCCGAGTCCGGTGCCCGATCCCGCGTAGAGCAAGCCTGCCAATAGCTGCGGCGACGTATCTGAGAGCAGCAGCTTTCCGAACGGAGCGCTCGCGCCGAAGAGCAGGGCGGCAAGCAGCGCGCACGCGATGCCACGCTGGCGTGTGGCGGTCTTCACACGTCTAAAGTTATCAGGGGCGCTAGTATCCGGGTTTTCCCCAATTCACCCAGTTCGTGCAA
>DATBRO010000082.1:0-2682 GCA_036560265.1 Gemmatimonadaceae bacterium
GTCCGGCGGAAGCAGCTTGATCGCCACCGAACGGTCGAGGTGCACTTCGCGCGCGAGATACACGATCCCCATTCCGCCGCGTCCCAACTCGCGGTCGATCGAATACCGGCCAGCGAGCGCGAGCTGGAAGGACAGGAACAGTGGATCGACGGCCTGGTGGGGGGGGACCTGGCTCATGCCTCAAGATACGAGTGGAGCGCGCGCTCGCGAGCCTGGGCGACCAGCGGCCGAATCAGCCAGATCAGACACCCTCCCACGGCGAGCAACGCGACCAACACCGCAATGGATATTGGCGCCCAGTCGGCGCGCAGCATGGTCACCATCGTCTCGGGCCGGGCGTCTTGCGCGTCAGGGCGTGCGTAAAGAATGCCGACGGTAACCGCCGCGTTGTTGAGCGCGTGTGCGAGCATCGAGACCAACAACGATCCGCTCGCGAGATACAGCAGCGCCAGGACGATGCCGGCGACGAACGCGCCCAACAGTTGCTGCGGATGCAGCAGCGCAAAGATCGCCGCGCTCACGAGTACGCCCTGCCAGAACCCACGCGTCGCCACAAAGCGACGCAGCACGAGTCCCCGAAAGACGAACTCCTCGACAATCGGAGCCACAGCCACCGCTATCAGGGCGAGCTGCCAACGCGTGAACGAGGCGGCTGGTTGCAGCAGATCCGGTATCCCGGGTTTCGACAGCAGGGCGTTGGTCCATTGCGGCGCGAATCGCGCGCCGATGATGAGCCATACGACGACGAGCAGTCCCGCGGTCATCAGCAGGAACGGCACGACGATCAGCGCGTGAAACCAGGGCGCCGGGTTCGTCGGCGGACGCCCGAACACTTCGGACACGCGAACGCCCGCTTTCGCGCACGCGCGAGTGGCGGCGAGGAACAGCAGACCGTACACGATGTACGACACCGCGATCAACATCTCGCCGCGATCGGCCCGCGGCGGGACGCGGCTCAGAAGCAGCGCGATCACCGCACCGCCGAGCGGCCAGAGCACGAGCGGCGTGAATCGGAGCTCCTTGTACCGATCGGTCATTGACGACCGTGGGAACGGCCGGGCGCGTCGGCTGGGACGTAGGTGACCTCCGGCGCATGCTCCTTGAAGCTCTTTCGTAGCTTTGGGGAAAGCTTGCGGAACGCTTCGGCTGACAGCGTTATCCCGTTGGGCTTCAGCATCGCCGCGGCGTTCACGTTGCGCCCGATGACATCGAACCGCTTGTCGCCCTCGGGGCCAAACTGCCCCGCGATGACCTCGCCGAAATGAACCCTGACGTGCAGCCGGCAATCCCAGTTCCGGTCCGACATGAAACGATCCAGCGACGGCTTGAGCTCGAGAAGCGCGCGCACGCCGGCGTCGACCGCCTTTTCGGGAAAGACGACGAGCGCGGCGTCTCCGATGAATTTCACGACGTTGCCGCCGGCCGCATCTACGGCGCGCGCCACCAGAGCGTATACCGCGTCGAGTGTTTCGGCGATCTCGATGTCCTTCACCCGCAGGCTCTGGACCTTGAACTCCGTGAAGTCGAGGAAGGCGATCAGCAGCTTCTTGGGAATCACTTCGCCTCCCGTTTCTTCTCCCTGTCGACTTCGGACGACGGAAGCGCGCCGGCGACATTCTGTGCGGAGAGCACCCCCGGGACCGTCGCGGGCGGAAGCCCAGCGCCGGCCGGAGTCGGCGACGCGACGGAGTCGTCAGCCCGCTGCATGAAGACCTTGAACAGATCGATGGGGATGGGAAAGATCGTCGTGGAGTTGTTCTCGGTCGCGATCTCGCTCAGTGTCTGGAGATAGCGGAGCTGGATCGACGCCGGTTGGCTCTGGAGCATGCGCGCGGCTTGCGCGAGCGTCTCGGACGCCTGAAGCTCGCCCTGCGCGTTGATCACCTTCGCGCGACGCTCACGCTCCGCCTCGGCCTGCCGCGCGATCGCGCGCCGCATGGTGTCGGGCAGGAGAACGTCCTTGATCTCGACGGCGGAGATCTCGATCCCCCAGAAATCGGTGCGCTCGTCGATGATCTCCTTCAAAAGCTCGTTCACTTTGCGGCGGTCGGCGAGCAGCTCGTCGAGCTCCACCTGGCCGAGCACGGAGAGCAACGTCGTCTGCGCCAGTTGGCCCACGGCGTAGAGATAATCCTGGATCTCCATGATCGCGTGCTCCGGCTGCGCCACGCGAAAGTAGAGCACCGCGTTCACTTTCACGGAGATGTTGTCTCGCGTGATGACGTCTTGCGCGGGGATATCCATCGCGACGATGCGCAGCGACACGCGCTTCATCCAGGACAACAGCAGCGGCACGACGATGAGGCCTGGACCCTTCGTCTCGGTGTACCGGCCGAGGAAGAACACCACGCCGCGCTCGTATTGGTTCAGCACGCGGAGACTGCCGATCACGTACGCCGCCAGCAGTCCCAGCGGTATCAACAGGATTCCCATAATCCCTCATCCCGAGTTCACCCACGAACATACGGCGCGCCACGAGTGTAGTAAGGATGGGAGGAACACGACTAGCTTGGAGGTGGGGGCGGGGCGTGTCTGGCGGATCTGTGCTAATTAGGATTCTCACATGCGATCCGTCATCGTCTCGATCGAGGGCGAATTCCGCCGCTACAAGAAGCTCGCCGAAGACGCGATCTCACAACTCGACGAATCGCAGCTCGCCGACACCACCGGCGCGAGCAACTC
>DATBRO010000083.1:0-4654 GCA_036560265.1 Gemmatimonadaceae bacterium
CACCGACTCCTCGTGTCTTCAGATTCGAAACGCCAGCCGCGCTTCCTTCACCGCGGCAAGCGGTACCTCCAACTCCTTCCCGTCGCGCTCCAACGTCGCGGATTCCGTACCGCCTTCACCTCCAATACTCAGGAGCCGAGCCTCGAACCGACCGCCGTGGTCCGGTGCGAGCACCGACACCCAACGACCGACGAACCGCCGCCACTCCGCTGGTGAGCGCAGTAGACGGTCCCCCGGCGACGACACCTGCAATACGTATTGCTCGGGGACCAACCCGCTCTTGTCGAGCCGGGCCTCGAGCACACGAGACACCCGCGCACAATCGTCAACGCTCACGCCGCCGCCGTCCCGCCTCTCGATGCGAACCTCAACCAACGGTCGTCCCTTCGTTCCGCCGCGCCGAAGCTCGACCAAGTCGAACCCGACGACATCAAGCTCAGCTTTTACAACGGCTTCCAGCGTTTCGTTCACGTCGTATCTAGGTGTCCCACAAGAACAAAAAAATGTGGGGAGCCTCCCCCACATTCTGCTCGCGGTACGAGCCCGCGCAGCAATTAGAAGCTATCGGAGCGCTCGGAGAGCGTCAAGCTGACTGCGCAGTTTTAGCGCGTGAGTGCGCAAGAGCGTGAGAGCGTAAGAACGCGAGCGCTCACTCGGCGAAGATCACGCCGACTTGGCGCCCACGATCCCCCGCGCGATGCGAAAAGAAACGCGCATTGTCGTGCTTGGTGCAGCTCGGCGAGATCGTGATGTGTCGGACACCCATCGCGCGGGCGTGATCGGCGATCAGCGCGCGAAGATCGACGGTGCGCGGCACCGAGACAGTCTCACCCGTGAGTTGCTTGATGACGTCCGGGCTCACCTCGTAGCACTTTCCGCAGATCGCAGGGCCGAGGTGAACTCGCAGCTCCCCTTCAGGGAACCCGCGATGCGCGAGCGCCGCTATTCCCTGCTCCACGATTCTGGCGGCGGTGCCTCGCCAACCGGAATGCAACAGGGCCACCGCGCCCGACGGATGCGCGATGAATACCGGGACGCAGTCAGCAAGCGTGACGGCGAGCGCAGTGCCGCGCTGTGCCGACACATGTCCGTCGGCATCGAGTCCCCGAAGCCAGCCGGTCCAGCCGGGCGCGTGCACGATGACCTTCGCGCCATGCACTTGCGCCGCTGTGGCGAGTCGGCCCACGCCACGCGCCGACGCCACCCGTCGCACCATGTCCCAGCGACCCATGACCTCGCGCACGGGCTCGTCGGATCCGGTGCTGAAGCTGCCGACTTGTCGGGAGGTGGTGAACGCGTACACGCCGAAGGGGGTGAACTCGTCGACAATCTCCCCCTGGTCCTGCGAGATCATTTCGACCGACGATCCTCCACGCGCTGGATGTTCGCGCCGAGCGCGTTGAGACGCTCGTCGATGCGCTCGTAGCCGCGCTCGATTTGCGCCACGTTGTTGATCGTGCTCTCGCCATCGGCGCTGAGCGCGGCCGTGAGCATCGCCATTCCCGCTCGAATGTCCGGCGACTCGAGCGTGGCGGCGCGCAATCGCGACGGTCCCGCGACGAGGGCGCGGTGCGGATCGCACAGCACGATACGCGCCCCCATCCCGACCAGCTTGTCGACGAAGAAGAGCCGCGACTCGAACATCTTCTCGTGGATGAGAATGAGCCCGGTGCACTGCGTCGCCGTGACGAGCGCGCTCGACATCGTATCCGCGGGAAACGCCGGCCACGGCTGATCCTCGAGCTTGGGAACGTGACCGCCCATGTCGGTCTGGATGACTTTCTGTTGCTCCGCGGGCACTACGAGATCCGCACCGTCGACGATGCAGGAAATGCCGAGCCGCGCGAAGCCGAGCAGCGTGGAACGCAAGTGCTCGATGCCCGCGTCCGCGATCCGAAGCTCCGATCCGGTGACAGCCGCAAGACCGATGAACGAGCCGACCTCGATATGATCGGGGCCGATGCGATGCGTCGCGCTTCCCAGCCCGCGACCTCCCTCGATGGTGAGCTTGTTGGTTCCGACACCGTCGATCTCTGCACCGAGCGCGACGAGAAAGTGGCAGAGGTCCTGAACGTGCGGCTCGCACGCCGCGTTACGCAGGACCGTGGTGCCCCGCGCGGCGGCCGCGGCAGTCACGGCATTCTCTGTGGCCGTGACGCTTGGCTCGTCGAGAAACACATCGGCGGCGCGCAGCCCCGGCGTGCTCAGGTGGAACGATTCCTCGAGATCGAACGCCACGCCCAGCCGTTCGAGCGCGAGAAAGTGCGTGTCGAGACGACGCCGGCCGATCACGTCGCCGCCTGGGGGCGGCAGCTCGATCTCACCGCAGCGAGCGAGCAGAGGCGCGGCGAGCAGGATCGACGCGCGGATACGCCGGCACAGCTCCGGATCGAGCTCAGCAGCCCTTACTTCCTTCGCGTGGATCTTGAGCGTGTTTCGTTTCGCCCAGGCGACCTCAGCCCCTACGGACTTCACCAGCTCGACGAGAATCTCGACGTCACGGATTCGCGGCACGTTGTCCAAGGTCACCGGCTGCTCGGTGAGCAGCGACGCGGCGATGATCGGCAACGCGGCGTTCTTGTTTCCGGAAGGCCGAATCGTGCCCGAGAGCCGCTTGCCGCCTTCGACGATGTACTGCAGTGCGCCCATGGGCGCGAAGGTTGACGGACCACCGGACTAGCGTCAAGCTCGTAGCATGGCCGTGGCCGCTGGCCTTTCCTTTGCACACTTGGTGATTCGATGACAGAGCTCATCACGCGCTCGGGCGCGTGGTTGCTGCAGCAGGCGGCCGCGCTTCCGGACACGTTCGTCATGAAAACCGTGGCGACGGGGCGCGGCTGGTTCGAGATAGTCACAGGCGTGGCGAGTGGCGTGCTGACGCTCACTATGCTCGCCTTGGCGGTCGTCCTCGGCCCCGCGGCGTGGTCGTTCTGGCGAAGTTTTCGAAAGGTGCGCGAGCTGCTCGATCGCGTGTACGCGGACATCACGCCGCTGACACGCCACGCGAGCAACATCGCGGACAATTTGGATTACATCACGACGTCCATTCGGAACGACGTGCAGCAGGTCAACGCGACGATCGCGTCGGCCAACCGGCGCCTGAACCAGGCGGTGGAGCTCACGGAGACCCGACTGAACGAATTCAACGCGCTGTTGCAAGTGGTGCAGCAGGAGGCCGAGCAGGCCTTCGTCTCGACGGCGGCTGCCGTGCGCGGCGTGCGAACCGGGGCTGCCACACTCGGCGGTTTGGACGACGACGTCGATGACGGGGCAGACGGAGGAGATGAGGATGGCGACAACAGTGAATCCGACGAAGACTCGTTCGGGGAAGACGCAGAACGGGGGGACCGGGACGAACGGATCCGCCGCGGCTCGGGGACGGCCGCGCGTCCGCGGCTCCGGTCGAGCCGGAAACGGGGGCGCGACTAATTCGAAAGAGGTGCACTACGACCTACTCACTGCAGCGCTCCTCGGTGCCGCGGTTGGCGCCGGGACGACACTGCTTCTTCGACGCGGCCCATCCGGTCGGCGGCCCATCGGGCCGGCGTGGAAGGCAGCGCGCGCCGGCGCGAAATACGCGAGCCGCGGGGCCCGTGTCGCGTGGGATCATGGCGTGGATGCGTGGGATCGCATCCCGCGCGACGAGATCCGGGAAAAGGCGCGCGACTATCGCGACGATATCGGAGAAAAGGTGCACGACTATTTCGAGTCGGCGCGGGAGACGATCGACGATCTCGTCGAGTCGGAGCTCAAGGACCTGCGCCGCGCGATCCGTCGCCAGAGAAAGAAGCTGGGCTTTTAGTCTTCTCGGCGCGCTGGCACTCGTAGCGCTCCTGCCGGATACGGCGTGGGCGTGGACGCCGGGTACGCACGTCTTCCTCGGCGACGCGATCCTCCGCTCAGTGGCGCTGCTGCCGTCCAGCGTCGCGGAGCTTTTGCGCGCGTTCCCGCACGAGTTTCTCTACGGGTCGATCGCGGCGGACACCAGCATCGCGAAGAAATACGCGCCCGCCGGGCGACACTGCCATTCGTGGGCGGTGGGGTTCGAGATCCACGACGCGGCGCGCGATGAACCGTTGCGCGCGTTTTCGCTCGGATATCTGGCCCATCTCGCCGCGGATACCGTGGCGCACAACTTCTTCGTCCCGCGACAGCTCGCGCTCACCTCCTCCACCGCGTCGCTCGGCCACAGCTATTGGGAGAGCCGATTCGAGACGCATCTCGGCGAACGCTCGAGCAGGCGCGCCCGCGACTTGATCCTGCGCGATCACGGCAGTGCCGACGCGCTGCTCGACCGCATCCTCAGCCCGACGATCTTCAGCACGTCCACCAACCGGCGAATCTTTCGCGGCATCGTTCACGCGGCCGACGCCGAATCGTGGCAGCGCATCTTCCAGATGATGCTGGAGAACAGCCGCTGGGATCTATCGGACGACCAAGTCTCCGTGTACCTCGTGCGGTCGTTCGACTACATCATCGACCTGCTCCAGCGGTTCGATTCCGCAGAACCATACAAGCTCGATCCGTCGGGAGAGGCGCCGCTGCGGCTGGCGAAGCGCGTGCGGCGGCATGCGCTGCGGAGCGGCGGACCGGACGAGATCCGGGATCGCGCAGAGAAGCACTTCGGGATGCCGACGACGAAGCTCTCTTTTGC
>DATBRO010000084.1:0-2994 GCA_036560265.1 Gemmatimonadaceae bacterium
CGCGTGATCTCTGGCAAAGTCCGCTGCTTCCGCTGCAGCATCTGGTCGCCTGCGTTCTCGCTGGCGCTGCAGTGCTCGGCCTCGCGCCAGTGATGGCCGTTGCCACGACGATTCACCTGGTTCTCATCGCTGCGGAAGTTCTGACGCCCCACCCGACCGCGCACGCCCGTCTCGCGGTTCGCGAGATGGTGCGCGGCAAGTATCGACTCGCATTTGCCGCGGGCTGGATCCTCCAGCTCTTCGGATTGATCGCCGCGCCGTTCCCCATTGCGGCCGCAATTCTCGTTCTCGCCGGCCTGCTCGCCTATGAGCACGCGCACGTCGGAGCCGGACAGGAGGTGCCACTGGCATGAAGAACTACCCTGGCCCGAGCGGCACTGATCTGATGTCATTTCCGCCGCGCGAGCGATGGGACGACTGGACCGAGCTCGACTCGCGCGCGTGGCCGAGGCGGGTCGAGCGGCACTACATGCTGGTGCCGACGACGTGCTTCAACTGCGAGTCGGCGTGCGGGCTTCTGGCGTATGTCGATCGAGAGACGCTCGAGGTCAAGAAGTACGAGGGAAATCCCGAGCATCCCGGTTCGCGGGGGCGCAACTGCGCGAAAGGACCGGCGACGCTCAATCAGGCGAACGATCCGGATCGCATTCTCTATCCGCTGCGCCGCGACGGGGTACGTGGTGGGAACCTGTGGCGTCGCGTGAGCTGGAGCGAAGCGCTCGACGACATCGCCGCGCGCATTGGCCGTGCGCTGGCGGAAGGAAGACCGAATGACGTCATGTACCACGTCGGCCGCCCGGGCGAGGACGGCTACACCGAACGCGTTCTGGCGGCGTGGGGAGTCGACGGGCACAACTCGCACACCAACATCTGCTCGTCGAGCGCGCGCGCCGGCTATCAGTTCTGGATGGGTTACGATCGGCCGAGTCCCGATCACGCCAATGCCGACGTCATCCTGCTGATCAGCGCGCACCTCGAATCGGGTCATTACTTCAACCCGCACGCGCAGCGCGTCATGGAAGGCAAGCAGCGCGGCGCGAAGCTCATCGTCTTCGACGTCCGCCTTTCCAACACCGCGACGCACGCCGATCACTGGCTCGCGCCGTGGCCGGGAAGTGAGGCGGCGATCCTCCTGGCGATCGCCAATTACATGATCCGCAACAATCGCTACGATCGCCAGTTCGTTCGGCGATGGTGGAATTGGCAGGAGTACATGGACGGCCCCTCACCCGCCGCTTCGCGGCACCCTCTCCCAGAGGGAGAGGGATCTGAAACATTCGAAGATTTCGAGCGCAAGCTCCGCGATCTGTACGCCTCCTACACATTCGCCTTCGCCGAGAAGGAGTCGGGCATTCCAGCGGCGACGATCGAGCAGGTGGCGGAGATCGTCGCTTCCGCCGGAAAGCGTCTCAGCACGCACACCTGGCGCAGCGCCACCGCCGGCAACCTCGGCGGCTGGCAGGTGGCGCGGGCTCTTTTCCTGCTCAACGCGCTCTCGGGTTCGGTTGGAACCGAGGGAGGGACGTTCCCGAACGCGTGGAACAAGTTCGTGCCGCGACCGATCCACATGCCGCCGCATCCACCGAAGTGGAACGAGCTAACGTGGCCCGACGAGTTTCCGCTGGCGTGCAACGAGATGTCGTTTCTCCTGCCGCACTTTCTCCAGGATGGCCGCGGTAAGCTCGATGTCTATTTCAGCCGCGTCTACAACCCGGTCTGGACCAATCCCGACGGATTCTCCTGGATCGAGGCGCTCACCGACGAGGCGAAAGTCGGACTGCACGTCGCTCTCACGCCGACGTGGAGTGAGACCGCGTACTTTGCCGATTACGTGCTGCCGGTAGGCATCGGCTCGGAGCGTCACGATCTGCATTCCTACGAAACGCACGATGCGCAGTGGCTCGGCTTCCGGCAGCCTGTCCTCCGCGCGGCGAAAGAGCGCCTCGGCCAGAAGATCAACGACACGCGTGAAGTGAATCCCGGCGAAGTGTGGGAAGAGAACGAATTCTGGATCGAGCTCTCCTGGCGCATCGATCCCGATGGAAAGCGCGGCATTCGGAAATACTTCGAGTCGAAGAAACAGCCCGGCGCGAAGCTCTCGATCGATGAATATTATGGATACATCTTCGAGAACTCCGTCCCCGGCCTTCCCGAGAAAGCAGCGGCAGAGGGAGTGACGCCGCTCGACTGGATGCGGCGCTCAGGCGCATTCGAGCTGAAACAGCACGTCGGAACGATCCATGAAGAGGTTGTGCCACCAGAGGAATTGGGGGACAAACGTGTCGACGCGCACGGACGCGTGTTCTCCAATTCGCCGAAGCCGAATCGGCCGAACATCGTGCCGGTGCCGACGCCGGAAGGTGTCGGAGTGGAGATCGACGGCGTCGTGCGCCGCGGCTTCCCGACGCCCAGCGGACGGCTGGAGTTCTACTCGACCACGCTCGCGGAGTGGGGATGGCCGGAGTTGGCGATCCCTGGATACACGCGGAGTCATGTTCATCCGGAGAATCTGCAGCCGGGCGAGATGCCGCTTATCCCCACCTTCCGCCCCCCGGTGCAGATTCATACGCGGAGCGCGAATTCGAAGTGGCTCGACGAGATCGCGCATACAAATCCGCTCTGGATCCATCCGCACGACGCGAAGCGCATCGGTGTCACCAACGGCCAGCTCGTTCGCGTGGAGACGCGCATCGGGCACTTCGTCGTGAAGGCGTGGGTGACCGAGGGGATTCGGCCGGGCGTCGTCGCCTGCAGCCATCACATGGGACGGTGGAAGACCGCGGACAGCGGACAGCGTCAGATGATGGCCACGGTCTCACTCGATCGAAAAGGAAACGAGTGGAAGCTGCGGCGCGAACGCGGCGTGGAGCCTTTCGAGTCGCGTGATGCCGATACGGAGCGGATCTGGTGGACGGATGCCGGCGTGCATCAGAATCTGACGTTCGCCGTGCAGCCCGATCCGATTTCCGGAATGCATTGCTGGCACCAGGCGGT
>DATBRO010000085.1:0-11889 GCA_036560265.1 Gemmatimonadaceae bacterium
GATCGTCTCGGTCCTCGTGCGCGATCCCGCGCGGCGACGCGACTGCGCGGTGAGCGAGCGCGTGATCACGAACGCCCTCGACGACTTCCTCGACTGCGACGCGCAGATCGTCGTGGAAGCGCTCGGCGGTGTCGAGCCCGCGAACACGATCGCGGAACACACGCTCTCGCGCGGCAGAACGTTCATCACCGCGAACAAGGCACTCGTCGCGGCCTGCGGCGCCCACCTCCGGGAACTGGCCTGGAAGCATGGCGGCACCTTTCGTTTCGACGCCGCCGTGGGCGGTGGAGTGCCGGTGATCCGGCTTCTGGAGAGCTCGTTGGGGAATCGGCGACCGCGAGCGGTGCGCGGCATCCTCAACGGCACGTCGAACTTCGTGCTGACGTTGTTGGAGCGGGGCGCGTCGTTCGAGAGCGCGATTGCCATTGCCCGCAAGCGTGGCTTCGCGGAAGCCGACGTTTCCCGCGATCTCGACGGGCGCGACGCCGCCGACAAAATCGCGATCCTCGCCTGGCGCGCGTTCGGACTGGTGCCACACGAGGTGCTCGTGCGGCGCCGCGGACTGCCGGCCGATCCCGCGCGACTCGTTGCGCTCGCCGCGGAGCTCGGCGGCTCCGCCCGGATCATCGCCGAATGTGAGCTGCTGGAGGACGGGCACACGGTCGTCGCGAGCGTCGAGCCAATCATCGTGCCCTCGGACAGCGGGTTCGCGCGGACCCTGTTCGAGGAGAACCGGGTCGAGATCGACGCCGGCTGGAGCGCGCCGCTCACGACTGCGGGTCCCGGAGCGGGCGGTCTCCCAACGGCGACTGCGCTGCTCAGCGATCTGCTCGCGCCATCCGCGGAGTCGGACGCGCAGTCGTCTTCGGCACGTGCAGCGCATGACGGACGACTCCTGCACTGGGTCATCGCGGCGCGATGTTCGACTGAAGTACTGCGAAGTGTCTTGCGCGAGGCCAGCGTACCGTGGCGCGACGTATCGCGTGCCGGCGACGAGGCGGTCGTTCGCACGCGGCCGCTTCCCTTCTTCGCCGTCGAGCGCGCGCTCGTCGCTCTCGAGCAGCTGGTCGCGGCGCCGATCGTCGTCCGTCTCGACGACGGATTCGCGTGGGAGACCGCGGCATGAGCGCAACAGCCACAGTCCCAATCACACACGCGCCGAGCGCCCGAGCGTCGCTACCGTACGTGTTGCCGCGGCACGAGATCACGGGACCCCGAGACGCGCCCGTCGTGTTGGTGCTCGGCGGCATCTCCTCCACATGTCACGTCACGTCGTCCGAGACGCGACGGGAGCCGGGTTGGTGGGAAGACGTCGTCGGCCACGGACGCGCCATCGACACCAACGAGTATCGCGCGCTCGGCGTCGAGTTCCTCGATGGCGGGCGCGGGCTCGACGGCCGGCCGCACCGCGTCGTCACTACGCACGATCAAGCGGATGCGATCGCCACGCTGCTCGATCGTCTCGAGGTGGCGCGCGTACACGCGATCGTCGGCGCGTCATACGGAGGGATGGTTGGTCTGGCGTTCGCCGAGCGATATCCCGAGCGGCTCGACCGGCTCATCGTCACCGGCGCCGCGGACGTCAGCCATCCGCTCACGACCGCGTTGCGCGCGATTCAGCGGCGCATCGTGTCGTTCGGTTTGGAGACGGGGCGTTCCCGGGATACCCTCGTTCTCGCCCGGGCTCTCGCGACGACGACGTATCGCTCGGCCCGTGAATTCGAGGAGCGCTTCGGTGGCGACCTCGTTGGGAGTGAGGGCGCAAACGCGTTCGCGGTGGAGGACTACCTGCTGCACAACGGCGAGCGCTTCGCCTCGATCTGTACGCCGGAGCGGTTCCTCGCGCTGTCGCTGTCTGCGGATCTGCACCGCGTTCGCGCGGAAGACATCGTCGTTCCGACGCTGCTCATCGCCGCTGAAGGGGACGCGCTCGTCCCCGAGGCACACGCGGAAGCCTTGGCGCGGCGCATAGGCGCGCGGTGCAAGCTGGTGCGCATGCCGGCCAGAACGGGACATGACGCGTTTCTCGCCGAGCCTGAAACAATCGGACCCATTCTACACGCCGCGGTGTGCGGCGAGGTATTCCCATGAGCACTGACAGACGTCCACCGCGTACCCCCCGCTCCCCCGTCCATGCCGCGACGCGCGCCGTACGCGCCGGCATCGCGACCGACACTCAGCACGGCGCGGTCGTCCCGCCGATTCATCTTTCGTCGACTTTCGCGTTCGACGGATTCGAGGGAAAGCGCGAATACGACTACACGCGGAGCGGCAACCCGACGCGCTCACAGCTCGCCGGCGCGCTGGCGGAGCTCGAGCAAGGCAGCACCGCGGTCGTCACGAGCACCGGGATGTCCGCCGTCGCGCTCGTGCTTCAGTTGCTGTCGCCCGACGATCTCATTGTTGCCGCGCACGATTGCTATGGCGGGACCCAGCGTTTGCTCCGCGCGCTCACGGGGCGGCAACATTTTCGCCTCGCGTTCACGGACCTGACGCGCGACTCAGCGCCGGACGAGGTTCGGCGGCTGCGTCCACGCGTGGTCTGGATCGAGACGCCGAGCAATCCGCTGTTGCGTATTACCGACATCCGCGCGATCGCGGCGGCCGCGCGCGCGGTGGGCGCGCTCGTCGTCGTCGATAACACGTTCCTCTCGCCGGCCCTTCAACGTCCCATTCCCCTGGGCGCGGACGTCGTCGTGCATTCGACTACGAAGTATCTCAATGGCCACAGTGACGTGGTTGGAGGCGCGGTGATCGCCGCCGACAAGTCGTTGGGCGAGGAGCTGGGATGGTGGGCCAACTGTCTCGGAATCACGGGCGCGCCGTTCGACAGCTTTCTCACGCTGCGGGGCGTGCGCACGCTCTTCGCGCGTATCGCGCAGCACGAGACGAATGCCCACGCCGTCGTGCAAGCGCTGTGCGGGCATCCCGCGGTGTCGGCAGTGTACTACCCAGGCCTGCCGTCGCACACCGGGCACGAGATTGCGCGCGGACAGCAGGAAGGATTCGGCGCGATGGTGAGCTTCGAGTTGGGCGGGGGCGTCCCGGCGGTCAAAACGGTCGTCGAGTCGCTGCGATGTTTCACGCTCGCTGAATCGCTCGGCGGCGTGGAGAGCCTCGTCGCGCATCCGGCGACGATGACGCATTCGTCGATGACCGCCGAGGCGCGGGCGACGGCCGGCATCAGCGACTCGCTGCTGCGGCTGTCGGTGGGCATCGAGCGCGCCGAAGATCTCGTGGCGGACCTGGAGCAGGCGCTGTCGCGCTGCACGCGCGTGGAGGCGCAGAGAACGACGGCAGTAGCGGCGGATCGGTCTCGAAGGACACGCCCAGCTCACCCATTGCAGCTGGTCGTGCCGTAGCGCAACGAGGTGTGCCGCTCCGGTGATGCCGGCAAGGTAATGGTTGTGCTCCTCGCGACTCGTCGCGGCATCGTCGCGTGGTGCCGAGTAGACGTGAGGACCCACGAGGAGATACACTATGGCCATGGCGATCATGGTTCCGCGCTATACCGTTAACGACCTCGAGCATTTCCCCGACGACGGGAACCGTTACGAACTGCTGGACGGGGTGCTGCTCGTGACGCCGGCGCCCGCGGCATCGCATCAGGTGGTCGCGAGTCGGCTACAGGGGCGGCTCATCGAAGCGTTGCAGTGGACCGGCAATGCGTTCGTCGTGGGACCGGGGGCGGTGGTGCGCATGCCAAACACGCAGCTCCAGCCGGATATCCTCGTCTATCCGTCCCGCTTTCCTCCCGACACTGATTGGCGGAAGATCACCGAGCACTGGCTCGCAGTCGAAATCCTGAGTCGCTCATCGCGCGTGTACGACCGCGACTTCAAGCGCGACGCCTACTTCGCGCTCGGCGTGCAGCAGGTGTGGCTGGTGGACCGGCGTGATAAGAGCGTGGAAGTGTGCTCTTCGCTCGGAGCTAGCGAAATCGAGCACGACGCGCTTCACTGGAAGGTGCCGACGCTCGACATCCTGGTCTCGCTCGATCTGCACGAAGTATTCGCCGGACTTCCCTGACACTCGTGGCATAGCTCAGTGTAACTGCACGAGGTTATCGGAGGCTCACCACCGTACGAACGCCGAGAGGGCCGCGCCGCGCCGATCGGGCAATGAGGCGTTGGCTTCGTAGGTAATCGCAAGCGACGTCCCCAGATTCCGCGACACCATGCGTTGTCCGCGAGCGGCGGCGGATGCCGTTCGTCGAAGTGCCACAATCGACGGACCAAGCACGGCGATCTCGTGGCCGTAGGAAACGGATACGTCGACGAAGTCAGGCGATGCGTCAGCCGCGTATCGGCGAACGCCAGCCGACGTGGTAACTCCGTGCTCGCCGGCCTGGCTCGCCTGGTTGATTCGGCCGGTCAGGTACCACAGGCCCGCGTAGCGCCCCAACCCGAGTCCCCAAATCGGAACGTGGTCATCCGGAAACGACATGAGACGCGCCGAGGGAATGAGCTCCCAACCCCCGCCGATGGTCTGGTACCATGTCACCGAGATATCAGAGCGCGGAACGATCGTCGCTCCTGGAGCGAGCTGCGCTCGGATCGCGACGTACGCGCCGCGGCCGAGGATGCTGGATTCTTCGAGTGCAAATCCGGAATTCCACGCGCTGTAACGACGGGCGGTGAACGCCTCGAACGCATGCGACTGGGACCGGCCTCGGTAGCGCACCGCTAGACTGTGCGATTGCCAGGCGCTGAGCCGCGACGCAAACGATTCGCCGCTTGTGGTGACAGCCGCCTCCCACCAAGGAGGAGTATTGAGTGACCGGGCGCTGTCGCGCACAGCGACCGTGTCACCGTCGAATGCGGCGAGGGATATCCCAACCGCCAGTGCCAACATCATGTGGCTGTCCTCGTGGCACGGTGAGCCGGCGCGCGCGGCCCCTCGCGGGTCATCACGCCCCACCGCATGTCTCCACGCAGGTAACGTGGAAACGCACACAGGCGAAACCAGAGGGTGAGTTGCCGATACCCGAACGATTCGATCACCGAGAACCACAGCAGTTTGAGCAGGTCTCTTTTCGTCGAATAACGGCGGAAGCTGATCTCCTCCAATGCGACCGCCCAGAGCGAAAGCAGGAACGCGTATCCCATCGAGACGCCGAGGAACGCGACGGCAAACCGGTAGTCGATCGCTCCAAGCGCGAGGCTGACCAACAGGACGATGTAACCGAGGCCCTCGACGACCGGCGCCAGCATCTCACCCAGTGCATAGAACGGAAACGCGACGAGGCCGATGACGCCGTATCGTGGGTTGAACATCATGTTCTTGTGCTTCACGAGCGTTGCGATCAACCCGCGATGCCAGCGCTCCCGTTGCGCCCCGAGGACTTTGAGCGTGACCGGCGCTTCC
The DNA here is from genome assembly GCA_036560265.1 of Gemmatimonadaceae bacterium. Classification (GTDB taxonomy): domain Bacteria; phylum Gemmatimonadota; class Gemmatimonadetes; order Gemmatimonadales; family Gemmatimonadaceae; genus DASPMP01. The sequence continues at coordinate 5,368 of DATBRO010000085.1, forward strand.
GTCCACGCCACGGGGTCGGGAACGAAGGTCACGATGTCGGCGGATCCGGCCGCACGAAGATACTTGTGCAGGCGAACCACAAGATCGAGGTCCTCCGTGACCGTACCGGCATTGTATCCGCCGATTGCGTGAAGGTGTTCCTGCTTGAACAGCCCGAACGCGCCGGACACAATCAGGCCGCCGCCGAGCCGGTTCCATCCGAGTCGTCCGAACAAGAACGCCCGGAGATACTCGATCGTCTGGATTCCCGGCAACCACCGGCTGTCGACATGTGCGCCGACCACCCGCCCGTGCTCCACGATCGATCCATTGGAGATTCGAATCGTCGCGCCGACGGCGGCAACTTGCTGCCCGAGCAGAAAGGGTCTGGCTAGACGAAGCAGAGCGTCTCGCTCGATGAACGTGTCCGCGTCGACCGCGAGCACGTACGGATAGCGCGCGGCGTTCAGGGCCGCGTTGAGGGCGTCGCCCTTGTGGCCGTTCACCTTGTCCACGCAGACGAGTTTCGCGTGCACTGTCGACCGGTAAAACGCGTGGACCGGTTTCGTCGGGATGACGGTCGGATACGCCGCCGGCACTTTGACGAGGTCATACGTCTCGATCAACCTCTGCAGCGTCGCGTCCGTCGATCCGTCGTTGACGACTACGACTTCGTGCTGCGGGTATTCGAGGGACAAATAGGACAGCACGCTCGCGACGATCGTGCTCTCCTCGTTGTACGCAGGCACGAGAATGGACAATGGCGGGATCACGTTCGCGGCGCGTAGCAGCCTGAGATTCGCGTCGTCGGCGATTCGCCAATGCCGCAACAATTGCGGGATCGACAGGATCAGCATCAGCGCGTAGAACGAGTTGAGCGCCAACATGAAGATGACGATGGGCGGTTCGACCGCGTGGATGACCGCGAGCGCGACCTCGTGCGCGCCGTGTATCGAGATCACGTGCTGAGCTCGAGCCGGGCGGACTCGGGTAGATCGCGCACGACGACCGCCATGTCGCGCGCGAACTCGTCGTCCGAGCTCGTGGCCGCCGCAAGCGCCGACGCTCCATCCTCGCCTAGCGCGCCCAGCGCCAGCGCGGCGCGGAAACGAACCCACCACCATTCGTCGCGCATCGCCGCCCGAAGGTCGGGAATGGCGTCCACCGCGCTGAGACCACCCAAAGCGCGCGCCGCCGCGGCCCGCACCCGCCAGTCCGTGTCAGCCAGCAATCTCCTCGCGGCCTCGACGCCGGCAGGCATGAAACACAACCGCAATGCGCGCGCGACGGTCGCGCGGACCTCGGCGTCGCCGTGTGACGCAAAAGGCACAGTCGCAGCGAGAGCGCCGGGCGTTCCCAACGTCTCGGCGAGTTGGACGAGCGCGCGAACCTGATCCGCCCGGCCTCCGGCGTCGAGCTGCGCGACGAGAATCCGCGTCGCAACGTCGGCGTGGGTGCGCAACGCGCGCATTTGCTGAAGCCGGACCGCGGTTGGTTGCTCGGACAGACCGCGAATAATCGCCTCGATCAGAGCGGCATCCGCATGGCCCGCGATCGCGCCCGTCGCCGCGCTGGCGACCGCAGGATGGGGATCGGTGAGGAGACGGGCGAGAAGCGGCAGATCCGCCGGCGAATTGACTACCGCGAGGAGACGTGCCGCCTCCATTCGCTTCCACCATCGTCTCGACGCTCCGCCCGCCAGCGTGCGCTCCACCCATGCTGCCGGGCGCACGCGCGCGGCGAGATCGCGCAACTGCTCGGGCGCGAGCTGCGAGACCGCGATCGACAGCAACCGACGTGTCGCCACAACATGATCCAGTTGCGCCAGGGTCGCCGCCAACGACTCTCCGTGGTCTTCGCCCAGCATCAGCGCGCGCACCGGCCCGCGCAACGCATCTACCGCTGCCTCGTCGGCCGCTCCCTCGCGACGGCCGTGGCGGTGCGCGGCGATGAGAAGCACGAGCGTCGCGACGATGAACACGGCCTGGAACGACCCGACGACGACAAGGGCAACAGTGTTGATCACGCCGCGTCGTTTAGTCGCGCGAAAGCCACGTGTCGACTTTAACGATGAGCACCGGGATGCTGACTGGCTTGGCGAGGTAGTCCACCGCTCCAGCCATCAACGCTCGCACCTGATCGGTGTTACTGTCGCGATCGCTAAGGAACGCCACAATGAACCTGGCGGGACGCGCGGTCTGGAGCCGCTCGTGCAGCGTGTGCCCGTCCATACCCGGAAGGTCGACGGAGAGCAGCAGTAGGCGAGGCAACCCGCGCGTCGGCAGAGCGAGTAACGCGATGAGAGCTTCGGGGCCGCTGTCGTACGTTTTTACGGAATATCCCGCGGACTCCAGCCCGAATGCGATCATCCCCGCGAGTTCCGTATCGTCGTCGACGAGCAGCACGTCCGGCGCCTCGCGGACGGCTCGCCGCGGCTCAGAGTCCTTCGGTTCGGCCGCGCGACGGTCGGCAACACTCGTTCGCGATGAATTCTTCATGAGCGCCTTGGCGACGTCGCCGGCAGCGTCGGACCCCGCCTCGTGATCGAGGCACACCGGCAGCGGTGACCCTGTCGAGACTATGCACTTAGTGGTCCATTTGTGCTCTACGTCACTACTCCGCTCGTAACGTGCTCGACGGATCGACTCGCGCTGCACGCCATGCCGGTATGGCACACGCGATTGCCGACACCAGAACCAGCAGGCCGATGACGCCCAGGTACGTGATCGGGTCGAGGAGTGACACGCCGAACAGCATCGTCACGATCGCCTGAGTCGCGGCAGCCGCCCCCGCCAGTCCGATCGCGACGCCGAGTCCCGTCAGCGTCATCCCCTCACTTAGGACGAGCGCGAGGATGCTCGTGCGAGACGCGCCCAGTGCCGACCGCACGCCGATCTCGCGCGTGCGCTCGGCGACGCTGCCGGAGAGCACGCCGTAAATGCCGGCGGCAGCGAGCACCAACGCCGCGAGCGCGAATGCCTCGAACAGAATCAGCGCGAAGCGTCGCTCGGCTGCCGTCGCGGCCAGCAGGTTGTCCATCGTCGCGACACGCACGACCGGCTGGTCCTTGTCCACCGACCAGACTGCCTCGCGAATGGCCGGCACAAGCGCGGTCGCATCGTCGCGAACCCGGACCACCAGCGACATCGCGTTGTCCGCGAAGGGCCACTGACCCTGCGTGATGTACACCGCGTCAGATTCACTCAGCGCCAGCGACATCTGCTTCACGTCGCCTACCACGCCGACGATGGTGTAGCCGTCCACCGGTCCGATGCTTAGCCGCCGGCCGATGGGGTCTTCTCCCGCGAACTTGCGCTTGGCCAGGGACTCGCTGATCAGCGCGACGAGCGGCGCGCCCGCACCATCGTGGTCGTCGAACAGGCGCCCGCGCCGGAGCGGAATGCGCATCGTCTCGATGTAACCCGGGCTGACAGCGTAGCGGAATGTGCTGTAACCCTCCGGGCTCGACTCGAAGCGCACGCCGTACTCGTCACGGTCGCCGCTCAACGGCAGCTGGCTGGTGAATGCGGCGGCCGTGACGCCGGGGACCCGCCGAACCGCGTCCTGCGTCAACGTGAACGACCGATGCGTCGAGCTGTCGTAGCGGAATCGGGGGCGGGACGTCTGCACCTGCATCGTGAGCAGGTGCGACGAGTCGAAGCCCACGGGAACCGCGAACAAGCGCTGGAGGCTTCGCAACAGTAGTCCCGAGCTCACGAGCAGCACGAGCGCGATGGCGACTTCCGCGACGACCAACGCACCGCGAGTCCGGCGGTGTCCGCCGACGGTGCGCGACGAGCCGTGCTGTAGCTCCCGGTGCGGATCGCTGCGCGCCGCCCGCAGTGCTGGCACCAATCCGAACGCCAGGCCGATCAGCGTGGTGATGCCCAATCCGAAGAGGAACACAGCGCTGTCGATACGAATCGCTGCGACGCGCGGAAATCCAGGTGGACTGAGCGCGACGAGCGCCCGTAGACCGAGCGTCGCCACGCCCATTCCAGCGACGCCGCCGATGGCAGCGAGGAGCAGACTTTCCGTGAGCAGTTGGCGGATCAGCCGGCCGCGCTCGGCGCCGAGCGCGGCACGCAGGGCGAACTCGCTGCGGCGCTGCACACCGCGGGCGAGGAGCAGGTTCGTCACGTTCACGCACGCAATCACGAGGACCAGCATCACCGCGCCGAGAATGGCGAGAAGCGCGGGCTTCACGCTGCGCGTGACGTCGTCGCGAAGCGGCGAGGCGATGAACGCAACGCCGCGGCCATACGTCTCAGGATGCTGCTCGTTCAACACCGCGCGCCCGAGCACACCGAGCTCTCGCGTCGCTTGCTCCACGCTCACGCCCGGCCGGAGCCGTCCCACCGTGCGCAGGTGATGCCCCCAGGCGCGTCCCTGCGACATGTCGTACTGCATTGGCGCCCACACGTCGGCTGAGGGAGCCAGCAGATTCTCAAAACCGCCCGGCATGACGCCGATCACCGAGTAGCGGTTGTCGTCGAGGGTGATCTGACGGCCGACGATCGCCGGATCCGCGCCGAAGCGGCGGCGCCACAAGGCATCGGTGAGGATGACTACGTTCGGCCCGTTGAGCCGATCGTCCGATGGTTGAAAGTCTCTGCCAACGATTGGCGACACGCCCAGCACACGGAAGTAGCTCGCACTCACCCGCTGCCCGTCGAACCGTTCCGGCTGGTCCGCACCCGTCATCGTCGGTTGCCAGGATTTGAGCACGGCGATCGCGTCGAACGAGCGGGTTCGTTCAACCAGCCCGCGATACATGCCGAACGTTCCGTCGTTGCGCGAGCCGTCGCTGTTCATCTCCACGATCATCATGATCCGATCCGCGTGCGGGTACGGCAGTGGCTCGAACAGGATCGGGTTGAGCGCGCTGAAGATCGCCGTCGTGCCGCCGATGCCGAGCGCCAACGTGAGGACCGCGATCGCGGTGAAGGCGGGCGCAGCGCGGAGCCGGCGCGCGGCGTAGCGCAGATCGGCGAGCACCATTCCGACCATGTTCTCCCAACCATACCCGCGCACCTGCTCCCTGACGCTCGTCACGTTCCCGAGCTCCAGTCTTGCGGCGCGGATTGCGGCGTCGTGCGAGAGTCCGCGCGCTACGTGCGCCGCGGCGGCGTGGTCGAGGTAGTGCTGCACCTCGTCGGAGACGTCCTGGTCGGCGGCGGACCGATTGGTGAGCACGCGAAGGCCGCGCGCGATCTGTCGCCACAGTGACACCAGCTCAGCCCTCGACTTTGAGCAGGCGCGCGTTGAGCAAGCGCGCGACGGCCGAGACGCGACGCGTCCAGTCCGCGGTCTCGACCTCGAGCTGCTTTCGGCCGGCGCGCGTGAGGTTGTAGAACTTTGCGCGACGCGAGTGCTTCGTGACGCGCCACTCGGCGTCGAGCCATCCCGCCCGCTCGAGTCGTTGGAGCGCGGTGAGGAGCGAGCCCGGGTTGACCTTGAAGACTCCTTGCGAGATCTGCTCGACGCGGCGGGCGATACCGAAGCCGTGCATCGGCTGGAGGCTGAGCGTCTTCAAAATCAGCATGTCCAGCGTGCCTTGAATGACGTCGGTATTCGGCTCCTCCACGTCTGCTCCGGAGCGGGAAGGGATGGATCGAGAATAGCCGCTACATCTTGATTGTCAAGATGTGAGCGTCAAATCCATTCATAGAAGCGACACGGGATCGCGATCGACGATCACGCGCAGTTGCGCTCTACCGGGTACGGGTAAGCGCTCGGCCAAGTAGCGGGAGACCTTCGTCAGCTGCCGCGCGTTCGCCGACTTCAACATGAAGTGCCACCGCCAGCGGTTCTTGATGCGCTCGATCGGACACTTGGCCGGACCGATGATGGTGACGTCGCTCTCCGGCCGCTTGGCGAGCATCGTGCGAAGACGCTCCGCGGAGTCCATCGCGAGCCGCATCGTCTCCTCCTCGCGCACACCGCTGAACACGACGTTCACGAGACGCAGCATCGGGGGATACGGCGGGTCTACTCTGCTGCCGAGCTCCTGTTTCACGAATCGCGCGTAGTCGTGCTCCACGGCGCACACGACCGCGTGATGGCCTGGCACGCGAGTCTGAATGAAGACGTCGCCCCCTTTGGGACCACGGCCCGCCCGGCCGGCGACCTGGCTCAAGAGCTGAAAGCAGCGCTCCGACGCGCGAAAGTCGGGCAGGTTGATGCCGACGTCGGCGTCCACCACTCCGACGAGCGTGACATTCGGAAAGTCGAGACCCTTCGCGATCATCTGCGTGCCGAGCAGCACGTCGACGTCGCCCTGGGCGACGCGGTCGAGGATGTCGGCATGCGCCCACCTTCCGGACGTCGTGTCGACGTCCATGCGCGCGATGCGCATGGCGGGCATCCGCTCCGCGAGAATGCGCTCCACCTGCTGCGTCCCGAGCCCGCGCTGTCGCAGCACGGCGCCGCCGCAACGCCGGCACGTCCTGCGCGGCTCCTCGGTGTGCTGGCAGTAATGACACACCAGCCGCTCCGGCGAGCGATGATAGGTGAGTGTGATGCTGCAGTTGGGGCACACCT
>DATBRO010000086.1:0-2961 GCA_036560265.1 Gemmatimonadaceae bacterium
GTCGAGCCCGGGGTCCTTCCATCCGAACAGCCAGGGCGTGAGCGCCAGATGCGCGGAGCTGCTGATGGGCAGGAATTCAGACAGGCCCTGGATGATGCCGAGAACGATTGCTTGGAAGAGGGTCAAAAGGCTAGGTGATAGGTGGTAGGTGTTGGGTGCTGGGTGCTGGGTGCTGCGAGCTGCTTAGCCGAGCGAGCGTATGTACATCTCCTCGTACAGCTCGACGATGTCGTCCATCGAGAAGCGCTCGCGCGCGTCGGCCGCCGCGGCGCGACTCATCGCCTGCCACTCCGTTTGGTTGGTCAGCAAGTGGACCGCCGCTTTGGACATTCCGTCGGTGTCGCCGACGCCACAGAGCACGCCCGTCTCGCCATTGCGAACGACCTCCGGCAGACCGCCGACGTTCGTGCCGATCACCGGCGTCCCCGACGCCAGCGCCTCGAGGGCGCTGAGCCCGAACGACTCGGCATTCGACGGCAGCAGGAACAGATCGGCAGCGGCGAGCAGCGGCGCGACCGAGTCGATCTTCCCGAGAAAGTGCACGCTCTTGTCGACGCCGAGCTGGCGGGCGTGCTGTTCCGCGTCGTGACGATCCGGGCCGTCGCCCACCATCACGAGCACGCTTTCCACTTTGCGATTGACCTCCGCGAACGTGGTCACCACGTCGCGAACGCGTTTCACCGGCCGAAAGTTCGAGATGTGCATGAGCACCTTGCGATTGCCGTCGAACTGCGCCTTCACCTCACCGTCGTACCGGCTGCGGTCGTAGACCTTGGGGTCGATGAAGTTTGGGATCACGTCGATGCGACACGCCGTGCACCCGAACGCGGTGAGCGTCTCCTTTTGCAAGTAGTGCGACACGGCCGTGAGCGCATCCGACTTCTCGATCGAGAACTTGGTGATGCTGTGGAACGACGGGTCCTGGCCCACGATGGTGATGTCCGTGCCGTGCAGCGTCGTCACGACTTTGATGTCGCGCTTCTCCTCCTTGAGCATCTGCTTGGTGATCCACGCACTCGTGGCATGCGGGATCGCGTAATGGCAATGCAGGAGATCGAGCCCGTGTTCGCGGACCACCTCGTGCATGCGCACCGCGAGCGCGAGATCGTACGGCGGGAATTCGAAGAGCGGATACCGGCCGACGTCGACTTCGTGAAAGAACACGCGGGGCAAAAACGTCGGCAGACGGAACGGCTGCTTGTAGGTGACGAAGTGCACCTCATGGCCACGCTGCGCGAGCGCGATCCCCAGCTCCGTTGCCACCGCACCGGAACCGCCATACGTGGGATAACAGGTGATCCCGACTCTCACCGCACGCGCTCCCCCAGCTCCCCAGACTCCCTCGACGCCCTCGACTCCCTCGACGACGTATGCATCGTGGCCTCGAGCTCCGTGATCCATCGATCGACTGCTTCCTGCCATCCCGGCGCGCCGGATACCAGTCGCTGCACGCGATCGTGCTCGAGCTGGTGCCGGAACCAGGTGCGCTGCCGCTTCGCGTACTGGCGCGTCTCGATGACGACGCGATCGAGTGTCGCGCTTCGATCGAGCTCGCCGAGCACGTGCCGCCGAACGACTTCGTATCCTGCTGCGTTCCACGCCGGCGCGTCGGCCGGCACGACGTCGATCAGGTGACGTACTTCGTCGGCCCATCCGGCGTCGAGCATGGCCGTCGCGCGTATAGCGATGCGTGACGCCAGCTCCGCGCCGGGATCGACCAAAAGATAACTGGCTCTGTACGCAGGCGAGCGCGCGTGCGCGACATGGAGCTCGCTCAATGGCACGCCGGTGAGCAGGGCCACTTCGACGGCGCGCAGAAGCTGCGCCCGACCCAGGTGCGCGCGCGCCGGATCGAGCGCCGCGCACCAACGCCGCAGCTCCTCCGTGGAGTGGTCGGCGAGCGCGCCCTGGATCGCGGCGCGACGCTCGGCGTCGTGCGGCGGCTGCTCCCAGAGTGGCCGAAACAGGGCGCCGATGTAAAAGCCTGTGCCACCGACGACAATCGGGATTCGCCTCGCCTCCATCGCCTCGTGAATGGCGCGCCCCGCGAGCGCCGCCCACTGCGCGGCGGAGTACCGCTCCATGGGATCGGCGACGTCGATGCCGCAGTGGCGCACCCGCGTGCGCTCGTCCGGCGTCGGCTTGGACGTTCCGAGATCGAACCCGCGATAGATCTGCCGCGAATCCGCATTGATGACGACAATCTCGCGTCGCAGCGACAGCCACATCGCGATGGCTGACTTTCCGGACGCGGTTGGTCCGCAAATGACGGGAATCGTCGCGGCCGTCTGGTTCTCCGGAATTATCTGCGTCAATCTGCGTGCATCTGTGTTATCTGCGTCCAAAGCGGCGCTCGAGCTCATCCCACGAGAGTTGAACGATGGTGGATCGGCCGTGCACGTCGTGCGCCGGCAGCTTGCAGTCGCGCAACGCGATGAACAGGGCCCGCATTTCCTGCGGCGCGAGCGCGTCGCCGGCCTTGATGGCCGCTTTGCACGCGACGGTCTGAGCGAGATGCTGATGGCGGGCGGCGCCCGCCGCCTGCCGATCGCCCGTGAGCGCCGACAGCGTGTCACGGAGGCAGCGTTCCGCATCGAAGCGTGGGTGCGGTGTGGGCACGGCGTGGACGATCACGGTCTGGCCGCCGAATTCTCCGAGCTCGAAGCCAAGCGACTGCAAGAGATCCCGGTGCGCATCGAGCGCTTCGGACTCAGCAGGCGTCAGCTGCAACGTGAGCGGAAAGAGCAGCCGCTGCGACGGACTCGCACCGCTCTCGAGCGACGCCATGAACTGCTCGTACAACACACGCTCGTGCGCGGAATGCTGATCGATGAGGATAAGGCCAGTTTCGACTTCGAACATGAGATAGGTGTTTCGGAGCTGGATGAGCGGAGGCACTTCACTCTCGGCTCTCGGTTCTCCGCTCTCGGCTCTCGGCTCATCCTCAGCGCCCTCGGTCAG
>DATBRO010000087.1:0-4098 GCA_036560265.1 Gemmatimonadaceae bacterium
TGGACGGTTCCGGCACGATGGGTGCTGATGCATACCGTCGAGTACGCAAAGAAGTCGTCGCCGAACTGCGAACGTCAGCGTCTGCGGATTCGCGTTTGGACGACGCAGTGGCGTTGCTTGACGAACTGGTGCTCGGGGAGTGGCAGGAATTTCTCACGATCCCGGGATACAAGCTGCTGCGCTAAAGATCTGTCACCCTGAGCGAAGCGAAGGATCTAGCTGGCTCATAGAAGATCCTTCGGCTGCACCTCAGGATGACATTCGAGCCAAGGAGTGGCATGACCCCGATTGAGTACGGAGCTGCAGCTGAGAAACCTCAGGATCGCATCGCACGCGAAGCGAAAGCGCTCGACCGGAAGTGGATTCTCGACACTCGGTGGAAGGGTGTCCAGCGCGACTACTCCGCGGAGGACGTTCTGCGGCTGCGCGGATCACTCCGACTGGAGTACACGCTTGCTCGACTCGGCGCTGAGCGGCTGTGGGCGCAGCTCCACGGCGAAGACGGCGAGGCCGTGCGCACTTTCGGAGCGCTCACCGGCGCCCAGGCCGTGCAGATGGTACGCGCTGGACTCCAGGCGATTTATCTCAGCGGCTGGCAGGTCGCGGCCGACGGGAACCTCGCCGGTCAGACCTATCCGGATCAGAGTCTCTACCCGAGCAACAGCGTGCCCGCGCTGGTGCGCCGGCTCAACAACGCGCTCCTGCGCACGGACCAGATCGAGTGGAGCGAGGGACGCAACGGGAAGAACTGGCTCGTACCGATCGTAGCGGACGCGGAGGCCGGCTTCGGCGGACCCCTGCATGCCTTCGAGTTGATGAAAGCGATGATCGAGGCCGGCGCAGCGGGCGTCCACTTCGAGGACCAGCTCGCGAGCGAGAAAAAGTGTGGTCACATGGGCGGCAAAGTGCTGGTCTCGACGACGCAGCAGATTCGCACGCTGACGGCGGCGCGGCTCGCGTCGGACATCCTCGATGTACCGACGGTGATCGTCGCGCGCACGGATGCATTGAACGCCACGCTCCTCACGACCGACGTCGACGACCGCGACCGGCCGTTCGTCGCCGGCTCACGCACGAGCGAGGGTTATCATCGCGTCACCGGTGGAATGGACTCGGCGATCGCGCGCGGAGTGGCGTACGCGCCGTACGCCGATCTCGTGTGGTGCGAGACGGCGACCCCGGACCTCGACGAGGCAAAGCAATTCGCCGAAGGGATCCATCAGTCTCATCCCGACAAATTGCTGGCCTACAACTGCTCGCCGTCCTTCAACTGGGAGCGGAATCTCGACGCGCACACGATCGCGAAATTCCATCGCGAGCTCGCGGCAATGGGGTACAAATTCCAGTTCATCACATTGGCGGGTTGGCACCTCATCAACCTGAACACCTTCGAACTGGCCCGCGCATACGCCGAGGAAGGAATGCCTGCGTACGTTCGCGTCCAGGCGCAGGAGTTCGCGAATGAGGCGCAAGGGTACACCGCGACGAAGCATCAGCGCGAGGCGGGCACCGCGTACTTCGATCAACTGTTGATGACGATCACCGGCGGCGAGTCCTCGACCGCGGCGCTCCATGGCAGCACGGAAGCCGCGCAGTTCGCGCAACACGAATCCGGCATCGCCGACATCAATCGAGATCCGTCGCGCCGGCGCCACGTACGACTTGATCCGAGTCGTTCGAATGACAACGCGAGTCTTTCATTGAAAAACAAAAAAACTCCTCGTGCCTAGCGCGATGGGTTCTTTGTTGAACGACAAAATATTCGTGCGGTTATTCGGGAAATTCGGATCAAGTCGTACGTGGCCCCGCCACGAAGAACTTCACGGCTCCATTCTCATCTCGAGAAAAACTCGAACGCGTCTCCTGAAAGGCGCATCCAAAGTGTAGGCCGCGCCGCCGCGACCCTGAATTCGCGGCGCAAACGCGACAGGGATGGGCGGGAGCTCGTATTTGAGGTCGACACCGACCGCGCGATTCCAATCGCGGAACTCGTACAGCGTCGACGTGGCGCTCGCCCCTTCATAGAACCACGTCCACGCGCTCGTCGGAAACGCGACGCGCCAGGCAAGCAGCGCTTTCCCGACCGCGATGCCGGTCGGAAACATCGGCATGCTGTAGCGTTGGCTCAGCAGCGAGCTGTCGGCGACGGGGGAGGCTGCGCCGCCGATGCTGAGCAGCTCGAAGCGATGCGGTGAGCCCATCACTCTCCCGAACGTCGCGCGGAGCTCCACAGGGAAAACGTCGCGCCCTGTAGTCTCGAGCTCGAGAGTGCTCATCATACGCCGATAGTTGGCGAGCGTGTGTCCGTGCGTCACGTGACCGCGCAACCGCTCGACGACACCGCTCGAGCCGCTCGACTGCGCGAACCGCAGATCCAACTCGGCGAAGCCGAGTCCGCGGAAATGCGACGCCGCCTCCAGTCGCGGGTCGAGCACACCGGCACCGACGCCAAGTCGCCCGCGCGCGCGCCACCCGTCCCCGACTCGCTCGCCCGACACGGCAATGAACGACTGCAAGATGCTCGCGTCCAGGCTGTCCGCCGCGGGCTGCGCGAATCGCCCCGATGACGGTTCGTGAATGAATCCCTGCGCGCCCAGCTCGATCGCAGGACGCGGGTGACGCCAGATGGCTCGCAGCGAACCACCCCGCCACGTTCCCGGCTCTCCGTATGCGCCGATGGCGGTTGCGTTGAAGCGGCCGATGATGTCGCCGCTGAAGATCGTGATGAATCCACCTCCGCCGTCCGCCGAGTAGTAGCCGCCGGGGAGCCAGCGCTGGTGTCGCGGTCCCGCGCCGTATGCGCGCGCCGGCCCGACGCTGCGGACGCCCAGTGCCTGCGGCACGGCGCCGTGGAGTCCCGCAAAACCAAAGCGCTCCGAGGTGATCGCGACGACCGAGTCCGCGATGCGCATGCTGTTCGGCGTACGACGAACGTCGAAGCCGTGCGAATGCAGACTGAGATACCAGATCGAGCTGTCTCTCGGGTTGACGTCGGGCGCGACCGCGGCGCCGGTGACCCGCGTCAGTGCCCGCACCGAAGCGCTCATCGTGTTCACGAGCTCGAGATTCGGTATGCCGCCGCGCTCGGAGACCGCGACGAGCAGCGTGTCGCCGTGGCCGAGCAGCCACTGCGCATCGTAGCGGTTGGCGCCATCGCGGGGATCGACGTAGCGCGCGTTCGAGCCGTCGCGGTCGGCGATGACGATGCGCCAACGGCCGCTGTCGCTCACACTCGCGACAAACCTGGATCCGTCCGGCGAATACCGCGGCCGGTAGTACGAGCGCCGCGGATCACCCTCGAGGAGAGTTGTCGCCGCTCCGCGCGCCAAGTCGATCCGGGCAATGTCGCAGTGGCCCATGTGGCACTGCATCGCGACTGCCTCTCGCTGGTTCGGGTGCGGGTCGGCATTCAGTACCCCCGACCCATGCGTCACTCGATCCACGTTGCCATTGTCGGTGTCCCAGATGTACAGGTCCGGCCGCATTGTTCCGTCGGTGCGCGGCGCCCAGCGCGTGAGGAGCACCCGGCGATTGTCCGCGAACCACCGCGGCGATCCGTACGACCTGCCGTTGGACGCGGGCAGTGTCTTCAGCGCTTTCTTCGGAGCTGGATAAGACCGGCGGTCCGGAACGTCTTGCGGATCCTTTCTCTGTTGCTCGAGGCGCTTTCGCTCCGCGGCGGTGTCCCTCGGTTCGGTGGCCGTATTCCATACGACGACGCGCGACGGCCGGTCGCGCTCGCGCACAGTCACGGCAACACGGGCACCGTTGGGTGAGACCGCCGGGTCACCCGTGCCCCAGGCCAGGTGTTGCACAAGCTCTCCCTCCACGAGCCCGGCGCGATCCAATTCAGTCTTGGCGGCCATCGCGTCGCGTGTGAGCTCCGCGACGTGCCTACCATATAACGTGGCTGGCGCATCACCATACACGCCCGCAAACGACGCGTCGAATCCCCGCACGATGCGCGCGGTCATACGTCGCCAGACGTGCACGAGGCTCGAGTCGCCCTGGCGCTTCGTTAGCCACTCGAGAAACGCGGAGCCGCCCACGTACGCGAACTCGCCAGCGTTGTAATCACCGCTCCACGCGCTGAGCTGA
>DATBRO010000088.1:0-28031 GCA_036560265.1 Gemmatimonadaceae bacterium
CCCTGCTCACGTACTCCTGAAGCTGCACGAGAAAGCATTCACCGCAGACGTACACGTGAAGGGGATAGAACGGCTCCATCTCGTTGAGCTGGTCGGCCGCGAGGTAGCTCTCGCACAGTGGCGACTTGCCGAGGTTGACGAGTGTGTGCTCGAGCGGAGCGCCGCAGAAGCGACACTGCCCCGCATCGGTACGCGAGATCGTGTTGGACGATGACGTGGGCTCGGGCAGAGTGATCGTGGCCATGTCGGGGCGCGCGTTCGAGTTCGGCGATGGGTGTTCCGGCTCATTCGTGCAAATCAGGGTCCCAATCTTGCGCCACAACTCGGCGTGCCGATGCGGGTACGACTCTTACCTTTTGCCGAGCTGAGCTGCGGCTCCGCTTGGCATCGGCGCGATCAGTTCAGGGCGTGTCATTGGGCGTTTAGGTTGGCACGCCCGTGAGGATACTGATCGTCAGCTTCGCGTTTCCGCCGCACAACGTCATCGGCGCGGTACGCGTGGGAAAGCTCGCGAAGTACCTGACGCGATTTGGACATGACGTGCGCGTCCTCAGCGCGCTCGACGCGCCGTACCCAAAGGGTCTTCCACTCGAGATCCCCATCGAGAACGTGACGTACACGCCGTGGACGCGTGTGGACAGCCCCCTGCGCGCCGCCGTAACGCTCCGGCAACGCATCCGCATGCAGGGACGGAGCCGGCCCACGAGAAACGGAAACGGGACGGCTGCCGCCCCGACGCATTCCGCCGTCGCGCGGTCCTGGTTGGCGGAACGATATCAGGACGTCGTCTGCATTCCCGACGAAAACGTCGGTTGGCTGCCGTCCGCGGCAGCGGCGGGGCGCCGTATCGCGCGCGAGTTTAGGCCTCAGGTGATCTTTGCGAGCGGCAAGCCATGGACGTCTCTCGTCGTAGCAAATCGCGTCGCGGGAAGCTCTGGCGTGCCGTGGGTCGCGGAATTTCGGGATCCGTGGGGTGGCAATCCCTACGACAGATCCTCGTCACGTCTGCGCCAGCGTTTTGACGAATGGTTCTCGCGGCGCGTGGCTAGTACCGCATCTGGCGTCGTGACGGTCACGCCGCCTCTCGCCGACATTTACGAAAAAAAATACGGGAAGCCGGCGGCCGTGGTGATGAGCGGCTACGACGAAGAGGATCAACCGGCCGTAACGGCGTCGAATGGCCTCCGAAGCGATGACCGCCTCTGGATCGCGCACACGGGCAGCGTCTACGCGTATCGCGACTTCACGCAACTCGTCCGCGCGATGCACCGGTTGGGCGAACGAGCGAAGAAGATGCGAGTCTCGCTCGTCGGTGCCGACCCCGAAGGTGTCGAAGCCGCGCTCAATCTGGCAACGACTCTCGGCGTTCGAGACCTATTCGAAGTGTCGGAGCCGGTGTCACGCGCGGAATCGCTGCACGTGCAACGCAGCGCCGACGTGCTGCTTCTCGCGACCTGGAACGATCCGCGGGAGCACAGCTTTCTCCCCGGCAAATTGTTCGAGTACGTGGGCGCGCGACGTCCGATCCTTCTGCTGGGACTCGTGTCCGGCGCCGCCGCTCAACTGGTGAGCTCGCGGTCGCTCGGCATCGCGCTCGACGATACGGACGCGATTGCCGCATGGCTGGACGCACGTCTCGCGGAAAAGGAGCGGTCGGGTCGTACCGCCGGGCCACCCGAGGCGGGCCGGCGTGGACTCGAGTTCGAATCGCAGGCGCGATTACTCGAGGGCTTTCTCGAACGCTTCGCTCGATGACTGATCCGAGTCGCGTCGCAGGCCCGGCGTGATGGGAGTGGAGTCGTGACGCTTTCGAAGGATCGCGACGATATCCGGCCTCAGTTGCCGGAATGGTTCCGTCATGAGCAGCCGAATCCAGAGGAGCTCGAGGGCCGCCAGCGGCGGCACGATCGAAAACAGAGCCTCGGAGTTCACCAAGCTGATTCCGACGACGTCGAATGAGCTCGTCTCCGCCAACCGCCGCACGCTGTCGTCGGTATTCGCCCGGTAGTACGTGCGAAACACGTCGTCCGGCGGCCGACCGTCGAGGACACGGATGACGCGTCGTTTCAGACCCTCGGGTACGTGTCGCGCGAGCCGTGTTGCGTAGCCGCGGGCGTTGGGCGTGACGAAGATGCAGACGCCGCCGGGCACGAGGACCCGCGCAATCTCGCGCAGCGACGGCACAGGATTCTCAAGGTGTTCGACGACCATGTTTGCCGTCACCAGGTCGAAGGACGCGTCGCGGAAGGGAAGTAGCGAAATCTCGCCCTGCGCCCTCAACTGAATGCTCGAGTGCCGCCGCAATGACTCCAGATCGGCGTCGATGCCGACAACCGTGCCGCAGAGGCCAACGAAACGCTTCTCGTTTTCCGCATGCCAATCCGGAAGCACCTGATGACCACACCCGAGATCCAGCCATCTGACGCCGTCGTGAACGTGATCGCGCAGCGCGTCCGCGTACGCATCCTGGCAGTGCTGCAAGTCCGGCGCGATGAGCCTTCTGAGCCCTACGTATGTCCGGGTGAGCGCGTCTCGCGTGGTCATAGACGGCTCTGGCGGCAAGAAACATGACATCCATGATGGAACGATGAGAGTTCTCATCATGGGACCGTATCCGCCGCCGAACGGCGGCGTTCAGACGAACGTCGTCGCGATCAGGAACTTCCTGTTGCAGGAAGGAATTCCGACCGCGGTCATCAACCTCACTCGCTTCAAGCAGCCTGACGCCGACGAGGTGTACTATCCTCGCGATGCGTTCGAGCTGGTAAAGCTCCTGTTCCGATTGCGCTACGACGTGATCCACCTGCACGTTGGCGGCAACCTCGCCACCCGCCTGCTGGCGTTGAGCCTCGTCTGTAGTCTGCTGCCATGGGCCCGTGTGGTATTGACATTCCACTCGGGGGGGTATCCCTCGTCGAAAGAAGGGCGCGCGGCACGTCCATTCTCGCTGCGAGGCTTCGTGCTTCGGCGCTTCGATCGCCTGATCGGTGTGAACCCGGAGGTGGTGGACCTCTTTCACCGATTCGGCTGCGCTCCGCAGCGGACGCGTCTCATCTCGCCGCACGTCTTTCCGAGCGATCTTCGGGAGTCCGAGCTGTTTGGCGACGGTCAGTCGTTGCCGGAGCCACTCGGGCCGTTCTTCGCGTCTCACGATCCGGTGTTGGTGGCGGTCGCCGGTCTGGAGCCCGAGTACGACCTGCCCCAGCAGCTCGACGTGCTGCCTCGCGTGCGCGCGCTGCACCCGCGCGCGGGGCTCCTGATCATCGGCGGCGGCAGCTTGGAAGACGAATTGCGACAACTGATCGCGGCCGACGCACACGCCGAGCACATCCTTCTGTGCGGCGACTTGCCGCGCCCGGTCACGCTCGCCGCGGTGGCGCGTAGCGACGTCTTTCTGCGCACGACGTGGTACGACGGTGACGCTATCTCGGTTCGCGAGGCGCTGCATCTCGGCACGCCGGTCATAGCAACGGACAACGGAATGAGGCCGACCGGCGTGCGTCTGATTCCGATGCGTGATGTCGACGCGCTCGAGAACGCGATCACGGAACAGCTTGCTATTCCAGGAATCCGAACTCCCCGTGGCGATCAGGCGTCCGAACAGAACTTGCGGGCCGTTCTCGACCTGTACCGCGAGATTACACCTGCAGATTCCTCGCTACGCTTGGAATGACAACAGCTGTGGCCGGTCAGCTCACCAGCTGATTCCTTGGTAGCTCGACTCGTCCATCTCGGTCGCCTTCACGGCGCGAACCAAGTCCAGCACTCTCTGTCCGGCTTTCAGGCAGCGGTCCATGCCTCGGAACTCCGTCGCGT
Organism: Gemmatimonadaceae bacterium; assembly: GCA_036560265.1. GTDB lineage: Bacteria > Gemmatimonadota > Gemmatimonadetes > Gemmatimonadales > Gemmatimonadaceae > DASPMP01. Next base: position 3,817 of record DATBRO010000088.1, read on the forward strand.
GGTTGCCGATGATCACGAGCTCTCCATGATCCAGCACCTCTTGGACGCTGCCCCGCATGAGCGACCAGATGTGCGGGATCTCGCGTTCGATGAACTCGCGGTTCGAGCCGATGAGTCGAGCGCGTGAGACGTCACGGTCGTAGATCGCGAGGTTCAGTCCCTTGCCGATCAGCATCTCGATGAGCGAGACCATCGGCGATTCGCGCAGGTCGTCCGTGCCTTCCTTGAAGCTCAGCCCCAGCACGCCGATACGGCGACAGCCCGTGGCCAGCACCATATCGTAGGCCTTGACGATCTGCTTGCGGTTGCTTTCCAGGATTGCGGCGAGGACCGGCGTATCGACGTCGAGTTGCTTGGCCCGATAGAGAATCCCGCGCAGATCCTTGGGAAGACAGGAGCCGCCGAAGGCGAAGCCCGGCCGGAGATATTTCGGCGAGATGTTGAGCTTCGTGTCCTCGCAGAAATACCGCATGACTTCGTGGCTGTCTACGCCCTGGGCTTTGCAGACCCCGCCGATCTCGTTGGCGAACGCCACCTTCAGTCCGTGAAAGCAATTGCACGCGTACTTCACCATCTCCGCGACTCGCGGCCGCGTCACGTGCACGCAGGAGCCGCCATTGATTCCCGCGTAGAGGGCGCTGACCGCCTGGGCCGATGCGCGGTCGTCCGTGCCGATGAGCGTGAAGGGCGGATCGTAGAAATCCTGAATGGAAGTGCCCTCGCGGAGGAACTCCGGATTCATGCAAACGCCGAAGTCCTTGCCGGCAACTTTGCCCGACGACGTCTCTAGCGCCGGGATGACGACCGTGTCGATCGTCCCGGGAAGCACCGTGCTGCGGATGACGACGGTGTGGCGCTGCGTCTTCGTTGCGAGAGCCTGCCCGATCTGGGTGCAGACGCGCTCGACGTACGACAGATCGATGCTTCCGTTGGGCCGACTGGGCGTGCCAACGCAAATCAGCGAGATGGTCGATTGCTGCACGGCCTCATGTGGATCGCAGGTCGCGCGAAGTCGTCCGTTCCCGACCATCTCCGCGACGAGCTCTCCGATTCCAGTCTCGACGATCGTCGACGTGCCCGCGTTGATCATCTCGACCTTCGCCGGGTTCGCGTCCACACCGACGACCGTGTTTCCTTCCTTGGCGAAACAGGCCGCGGACACGCAACCGACGTAACCGAGCCCGAAGACGCTCACCGTGGTGCTCATCGCGAGCTCCCGGCGGACGCGAGCTCGGTCGGGAGAAGCCCAGCGCAGGTGGCCGCGAACTTTTCCGCGACGCGATCCCAGCCGAATTCCGAGCGGACGACCGCGGCGGCGCGTTGACCGATTTCCGCCGCGCGTTCCTGATCGGCGAGCAACCCAATGACGGAGGACGCGAAGGTCTCGGGTGTGTCGGCGAGCACGATGTCCACGCCGTCGCGTACCGGCAGACCCTCGGCGCCGATCGACGTTGAAACGACCGCCTTCTCCATCGCCATCGCCTCGAAGATCTTGAGTCGCGTGCCACCGCCGATCCGCAGCGGGACTATGAACACCGCGGCGCGCTCGATGTACGGCCGGACATCCGCAACGGATCCAGTAATCCGCACAGCCCCGTCCTGTCGGCCCAACGCCGCTATGCGGGGAGACGGGTTCCGGCCGACGACGGTCAGCGTGACGTCGGGCACGACCGCGCGCACTCGCGGCAGGATCGTGTCGACGAAATACACGATCGCATCTTCATTCGGCAGCCAGTCCATGGAACCCGTGAAGACCAGGTCGTGGCGTTCAGGAATCACGACCCCCAATGGCCGGAAGTATTCCGTATCGACTCCGGTCGGCACTTCCGACACGCTCGCCACTCCGTATTCGCTGTGAAAAACCTCCATGTCACGCCGGGACACGGCGACGACGTGGTCGAAGCGTCTGCATTGCACTCGTTCGAAAGCCCGCATTCTCCGCCACTGTTCCCTCAGGTATGCTTTCGCCAGCGGATTGGAAGCGACTGTGGCGTGCCGTTCCCAAATCGTAGCCTCGACGTTGTGTTGGAAGAGCACGGCGGGACAGGGAACGTGATCCGGCATGTTCACGGCTGGAGCCAGGAAGTCGCAGACGATGATGTCCGACTGGTCTTGGCGCGCGACATCCGCGATCGCCGCTCGCATCGCCGCGCTGCGGTACTTCCATATGGGGTAGGGCAATGTGGAGGCGAGGTTGCGCAGTAACTCGGCATAGAACCCCAGCGATCGTTTCCGCTGCGTGCGAAGCGGGATTCGGATGATCTCATCGCAGTATTCCTCCGCGCGCTCCATCGCATCATCGGCGGCGCTGCCGTCATCGAGCGTGAGATAGGTGATGCGATGCTCACACTTGAGCTCGCGCAGCATGTGATATGTCCGAATCCTGCCACCCTTGTCGACGGGGTGCAGCAGCTCGGTCTTGAGCCACAGGATGTTCATGTCAGGATGTGGGCATGGTTCGCGCCAGACGCAGGCAGAGCGAGAGCAGGCGGCGCTATGTCTTCGGCCAATTCGCCATCGAGAAAAAGGCGCTGCCAGATCTCGAAGTTGATCAGGGCCCAGAGTCGCTCCGAGTGGTTTTCGCCCGCGCGGTGACGCTCGACCAGCTGCCGAACATACCCTTGGTCGAACGAGCCTCGGGCACGCGCCCGGTCGCCCAACACAAACTCGTCCACGATTCCTCGAAAGCCGTCGCGGAACCAGCTCGCGATGGGTACGGGGAATCCCATCTTTTTCCGGCTGATGATCTCCGGTGGGAGCACGTCGCGCATGGCTTGCCGGAGGACGTACTTGGTCGTGAGGCCACGGAGTTTGAGTCGCTCCGGCAGCGCCGCGGCGAACTCGACGAGCGGATGATCCAAAAATGGAACCCGGCTTTCGATCGAAGCCGCCATGCTCATCTGATCCTGCTTCATCAACAGCTCGTGCAGGTACGTATTGATGTCGACGTCGAGCAACCGGTTGAGCAGTGACCGCGCGTCGCTCGCGTCGAACACGTGCTGCTGCCTTGCGTATGGATCAGCGTCTCCCAGGCGCTCGCGCACGGCTGGAGCGAGCAAGTCGAGCTGTTGGCTGCGCGAAAATACCGAGAAGTTGTCGAAGTAGAGCGAACGAAGTTCGGCGGGGAGCTGAAGAAAGGTTCGCGAGAGCTTCTGACGCACTGCTGCGTTGCGGGGCAGACCATCGATGACCCGTCGCACGCGGTCGCGAATACTTGCGGGGACGAAGCGTTCGTAGCGCTGGCCCAACGCCACGTTGTATTTGGTGATGCGATATCGGCCGTATCCGGCCAGCGTCTCGTCGCTACCCTCGCCGGTAAGCACGACCTTGACATGTTCCGCCGCGAGCCGCGACACGAAATACAGCGCGATGCTCGACGGGTGAGCGAGCGGCTCGTCCTCATGCCATACGAGCTTCGGCAAGGCACCGAAGAACTGCTCCGGGCTCACGACGATCTCGTGATGGTCCGTACGGAATCGCTCGGCGACCGCGCGCGCATAGCTCAGCTCGTTGGCTTCACGCTCGGCAAACGCGACGGAGAATGTCTTGATCGGCTCGTCGACGAAGCGGCTCATCGTTGCCGTGATCGCGGCCGAATCGATTCCACCCGAGAGGAATACGCCGAGGGGAACGTCGGACATGAGCCGCATCCGAACCGAGTCGGCAAAGCGCTCGCCATACTCTTCGATGAGATCAGCGTCCCGCCTCGTGCCACCGTCCGCACAAAAGCGGTGCGCCCAATACCGCTGGATGTCGACCTCGCCGTCTTTCCACGTCAAAGTGCATCCTGGAGGCAGTCGACGGATGCCCTGAAAGAGCGTGTCGGTACCGGATGGAGCATGATTGGCCAAGTAGTCCGGCAAGGCCGCCGTGTTGAGCGCCGGCGTCACCGCACCCGCGGCGAGCAGTGCTTTGATCTCCGACGCGAAATACAGCGAGCCATCCTCGTCGAGCACGTAGTAGAGCGGCTTCACTCCCAATCGGTCGCGGGCGAGGAACAGCTCACGATTGCGGCGGTCCCAGACAGCGAACGCGAACATTCCTCGCAGTTGTCGCGGAGCCTGTGCGCCCTCGGCCTCGTACATCCGCAGAACCGTCTCGGTGTCGCAGCGGGTCCGAAAGCGGACGCCGCGAGCCTCCAATCCGCCCCGCAAAACGGCGTGATTGTAGACTTCGCCGTTGTAGACGATCTGGAGCGAGGCGTCATCGCTGCCCATCGGTTGGTGGCCGGCGGCAACGTCGATGATGCTCAGGCGCCGGTGGCCAAACCCAATTCCGTTCTCGAGGAAAAGGCCACAGTCGTCGGGACCGCGATGTGTGAGCACTTCGCGCATGCGCTCGAGTTGGCGCCGGTCCACTTGCCGCGTGGAGTGCGCCGACAGCGCTATTCCGCAGATACCGCACATGGGTCGCTTGACTCCATCGACGTGTCGTTCAGCACGATCTCGCTCGGCCGCGGCGCAACCGTAGGTTTGTCGCCGTCGTCGCTGTCCAGAACCCACCCGCCGTCGATCGACCGCCCGGCGACGTATCCCACAGCGTCATTCGCGCGAAAGACGGTCGTGCCGTCCACGGACAGCGCGCGGCCAGCCAGCACTACGAATTCAAGTACCGCGCCGCTGCCCGACCGCCTGACCCAGATCCACTCCGCGTCCGCAACGACGCCCTTCGTTTCGCTTCCGCCCCGCGCACCGATCAACAGTGTATCGTGACGGTCCCCGCTGACGACCACGAATGCTCGTCCAGCCGAGGCTGCGACCTCGCGAACGCGCGGCACGAAGGATTCGCCGGAGAAGGGAACCAACACGGTGACGATCTCCTGCGGTCCAATGCCCTCGGTGTTCAGCACGCACGCCACCGCGCGGACTCGCTTCGCATAGGATGGGGACACCCATTCCTGGTCGCGTGTGAACGCCGCGTGTGAAGCAAAGCCGGCGATGCGGAGCGCCACCTCTCGGCCGCCGGCGTCGGCGCTGGTGAGAGTGATCTGATGGTCACCCTCGAGCTGTGCGCGCACGCTGGGCGGACAATGGAAATGCACCGCAACGCGATGGAATCCCTTCGACTCGATCACGTCGCGAAGGACCCAATACTCGTTCTTCAGGAAGAACACCGACCGCCGATGAGTGGCCGGATCGGCCAGTCTCTCGTAGCCGTCGTGCGCGCCCTCGAAGTAGTCGATGCGTGGACGCACGACCCACGAGGCGAGCCGGGCGTTGGCGACGTGACTCCATCGAAACGCGCTCCCCGGCACCGAAGATGACTCTCCGTCGACCGTAACCGTATTGTGCGCCGCCGAACTCCGGAAATAATTCCGTTCGGCGAGTGAACCGGTGTACGTGTACGTCCCCGAATCCGTGAGGAACGGACAGCCCAAGCCAATAAGCTCGAAAGCGAGCGCGTCCGCATGGGCATGCGCGCACGTGAGCGCGCCGTGCGGTCCGCAGTCGATAAGGGCGTAATTCGCGTTCGGGTTCCAACCATCGCGCATCACGAAACAGCCGGCCGACGTGAACCCGCGCGACGCTTCCTCAGGCGGCGCCTTTTTCAGCGCCTGAAACCGCTCGACGCCCGCCGGACCGAGGAGCCAGAGCGTCTCCTGCGACGGCTCGCGCGCAACGTAGGCGTAATCGGCTCGCCGGAAGAACGCTGCGCCCGTGGCCAGCGTGCCGCGAAAGTCATTCGGCGCGCGATCGTCGAGCCGGACGAGCTGGCCGCCATCGTCATCGCCGATGAAGGGCGTCGTTCCATCGGGACGCGTCAGCCACATGAGATGATCGAGCAATCGCTGCAGCGACCCGCGCATCGAATCGGAGATGGACAGATCGTTCGCCTCAGCCAGGATGCACGCATGCGTGTGAAAGTCAGTCGTGTAGCGGTGATACTGGCTGGCCTGCTCGAAATACACTCCGTCGGGTCGCACCTGTCGCACCAGCTCTTCGTGCAGAATGCGCCAGCCGGTTTCCTGCCAGCGGCGCGCGCGTTGGAATTCGGGCAGAAGAGTGCCGAGGTACAAGAGGCCCAACGCCTCACCACTCAAGTGCGTGTTGGGACTGAAATACGTGGACAGGTACGTCTCCAGATGACGCGCGTGGAGGTAGAGGAACTTGAGCATGCGCAGGAACACGGGGGCGGTCAGCTCCGGCGACTGTCGGAAAAACTGCAATGCCCAGAGCCAGGAGATCGAACGGAACGCCACCTCGAGGCTGCTCACCCAATTGATGCCAATCTTCGGAGGATTGGCGGTCATCCAATTCGACAGATGGTGAACGAAGGTTCGCGCGAAAGTCTCGTCTCCCGTGCACCAATACGCTCTCCCGAGCGTGCTGAAGTACTGGTGACGGTTGAGCTCCCACGTGATCCGGCAATCACCTGCGGACTGCGAATCCAAGAAGGGAATCTGGCTCCAATGCCGTAGGGGAGCTCGCGTGGCCGATCGAGGGTCGAGATGCCAGTCCGGGCTGCCGGCGCCTTCTTCAGCATTCCATTCGAATTGATCGAGCGCGCCGCGCTGGATGTGTCGAGCGCTCGCGACTAGCGTCTGCTCGGCGTCCGGCCAGGTTTGTCTCAGCACCTCGACCGTGCGGGCGGGGTCGGCAAAGCCCGCGAAGAACTGCGGACACCGACGCGCGCGGAAATGCGCGAGCAGGGCATCGGCGCTCGCCTGAGGGAGCTGCACGCGAACCGGATCGAGCCGTCGAAACAACTCGGCGTCGGTGCACTCACGAGATTGCGACGAAATCCCGAGCCGCTCCATGCGCGCGCTGAGCGACTGCAGCGCGCGGACGCGAAGCTCATCGGGCGTGCGTCCCCGCAATTGCCCCAATCGACTCTGCGCAGGGCGGCTCGTCGTCATTCGGCTTCCTTCGGTGAATACGAGCGGCGCGGCAGGAACGAGGCGACGCCCGTCAGCCATCCGTCGAATTCGATCGGCGAGAGCTGCATCGTGTCGATGAGGCGGGGAAGCAACAGCGGATGCGAAGCCGGTGAGACCATACCGGCGTCGCAGGTCGTCGCCGAAATGACGTTGAGCTCTGACAGCCACGACACCATGTCGGCGTTATGGATGCCGCTCGGATAACAAAAGTGCGCGGGATCATCGCCGGTGAGGCTGCGAATGCGATCGCGATTCTCCTGAATCTCCCTCTCAAACAACGCGCGATCCGCGGGGGCGCGGTGGCGATGCGTATGCAGTTGAAAGTCGACGCCGCCACCGGAGAGCTCCGCCACTTCGCTTGGCGTCATCAGATGAAACACGCGCTTCGACACGAGCGACTCGTAATCGAGGCCAAGGCTGTACGTCACACTCTCGGCGAGTTCGGTCTTCTGCCTCCCGCTGAGCTGCCGCCGGTCGGCGAACTCCACGATCGAGCGGAGCGCTCGCTTGCGGCCGTTCTCGGTTCGCAGGTCCCAGCGCTCCGCCGCCCCGACGATTGGCGCTGCGTCGATGACGGCGCCGCGCCCCTTCCAAAGGACGTACGAGCAGAATCCCTTGAAGACCGGCCAGTTATTCTCGCAGTAGTACGTGGTCAGGTAGACCGTTGCGGGCATTCCATACTTCTTGAGCAACGGATACGCCCGGTGCCGGAAATCCGAAGTTCCGTCGTCGAACGTGATCGCGACGCTCCTCTCCGGCAGAGTGTTCGCGCGCCAACGGTCGAGCGCGACGCCGAGTGGAAGCACCACGTGCCCACCCTGTACGAGGAGCTGCAGGCGGCTTTCGAAATGCTCCGGCGAGACGTAGAACTGCGAATCCCACTCGTGCTCATCTTCCAGCGAAATGCCGTGGTAGCAGAGAATCAGCAAATGATTGCGACGCCACGCACTGTCGCGGACACGAGGAAGAACGCCCAGTGCGCCCAGCGTGCGCAGCGCGCCACGTTTTGCGATCTTCAGCATTTAGATAGTCGCTTCGCAGCCATATTCACTACCATCTTCTCCAGCGTGATGATCGACCAAGACAGCAGGGGCTATCACTTCAGGGAGCTCCAGATCGCGCGGGACCGCGCGGCCGACGGCCATCTGTTGCCGCCCGTGACGTCGCTCGACCGGGCGATCCTGGATATCGGATGTGGGGCGGGACAAACGCTGATCGCCAGCAACCTGACGTCGGGACAGTCCGCGGTTGGAGTTGATGTGGACGCGCAGGCGTTGGCACTTGGACGGCAGCTCGATCCGTCGCTTCTGCTGATATGCGCGCGCGCCGAGAGCCTCCCGTTCCCGAGCGAAGTATTCGACCTGGTCATTTCGCGTGTCGCGTTGCCGTACACCGATATTCCACGAGCGCTCCGCGAGATCAGTCGTGTCCTGAAGCGCGGTGGACGGTGCTGGATCGTCCTGCACCCGATGTCCATGGCAGCGCGGTCTACGTTCCGGCACATCTCTCGAGGACAGATAAAGGGCACGATCTTCCAGCTGTATGCCTTGTTGAACGGCCTCTCCCTGCATCTCTTCGGTCGCCAGTTCCCGTTTCCATTCAAGGCGCATCGTCCATTCGAATCATGCCAGACTCGCCGCGGCGTCGAACGTGCGCTGCGCGCGTCTGGTATGGCGGACATCAGCGTCCGTCGAGATCGCCACTTCGTGATGACTGCGACGCGAAGTTGAAGGTCCGCGCTCGCCAAGCGTCTGGATGATCCGCGCGCCCGCCTGGCCGTCCCACCCTTCGGGCGCGCGCCACGACTCCGGTTTCCGGACGGCCCGCAGCGCCGCGGGTAGCTCGCGTGGATCCGGCACGAGACGGTTGGTGCCCTCGGTGATCGTGATCGGACGCTCGGTGTTCTCGCGCACGGTGAGGCACGGCACGCCGAGGGCGGTCGTCTCCTCCTGCAGGCCGCCGGAGTCCGTCACGACGGCAAAGGCACTGTCCACGAGGTCGAGCATTTCCAGGTAGCCGATGGGCTCCAACATCCGGACGCGGCCGAGATCGAGCCGGGAGCTCCTGAGGCGTTGATCGGTGCGAGGATGCATCGGGAACACCACGGGCCGCTCCTCCGCGATCTCACGGAGCGCGAGCGCGAGCGCGGCCAGGCGAGCCGGGTCGTCGACATTCGACGGGCGATGCAGCGTCACGACCACCGTGGATCCGGCGTCACCGATGCGCGCGCGAAATCCGCTCGCGCGGGCGGAGCTCAGGGCGAAATGCACACTGTCGATCATCACGTTCCCGACGAAGACAATCGCGTCCGACGCTGCGCCTTCGCGACGCAGCGCCTCGTCCGCATCCCTCGATGGCGTGAGCAGCAGGTCCGCCAGCCGGTCGGTCACGATGCGATTGATCTCCTCCGGCATCGATCGATCGTGGCTCCGTAGTCCCGCTTCTACATGCGCAACGTTGAGCGAGAGCTTCGACGCGACGAGCGCTGCAGCCACCGTCGAGTTGACGTCGCCATATACGACGACCCAATCCGGTCGTTCCCGGAGCAGCACGGGCTCGATACACGTCATGATGCGAGCCGTCTGCATCGCGTGCGTGTCAGACCCGACCGCGAGATTCACATCCGGCGCAGGAATCGCGAGCTCACGAAAGAACGATTCCGACAGCGAGTCGTCGTAGTGTTGGCCCGTGTGCACCACGACCTGATCGAGGCCAGCCGCCGCCGCCGCGCGATGGACGGGCGCGAGCTTGGGGAAGTTGGGACGCGCGCCAACGACGTGAAGCAGTCTCACGCGCCGTGTCTCATCACAGCGCGCTCGCCGGAAAGAGGAAACGATCCCGGTGCTGCCAGGTCAACTCCAGCATTCTGGTGGAGAGCTCTGCCCCCGAGGATCTGCGGTGCAGATAGAACTGCGTGCGAACCACCAGGAACTGGACGAAGAGCGGCCACACTCGCGCCAACGCCACCGAATGTCGCGTGCACGCGAGCGTGAGCAGTTCGCGAAACAATGGAGCCCATCTCCCGCCACCGAAGAATGCGTCGAGGAAATTGCCTTCCATGAGCGCGGCGTTGCCCGCATGGCGCGAGGGGATCACCGCAAGCAATGAGATCAACGCGGAGAAACAGTCGTACATCGGCGGCAGTCCGCGCAGGGCATGCTCCCAATCCACCACCGTCGGAGCATCCGTCGCCTCATCGATGACGACGTTCTCGATCGTGAAATCGCCATGTTGGACGCGATCGTGATTGTCCCGGTCCGCTGCGACGGAATCGAGCAGTCGATGGAGCGCGATGTGATTCACCGTGGCGGGAAGGAGCTCGACAGGGAGCGTCCACCATGCCGGGTCGAGGATCGCCAGTTCAGGTGCTCCGAACAGCAGCTTGGCCAGCTCGACGGAAATGTCGATGCACCGCTCCATCTGCCGGCGCACGAGGTCCGTGCGACCATTCCGGAAATGCTCGCGCAGAATGTCCGTCAATTCTCTGCCCGGAGCCGCCGACTCGACGGTGCACTCGAGACGGCCCAACTCACAAGTCCCGATTGGCGTTGGGACGGCAAATCCCGGCGCTGCGTGGTCCGCGAGCCTCGCCCGAAGCAGTGACAGATGTCGGAATTCCGCCGCCACGGTTTCCCGGCTTCCGGGCATTGGAGTCGACGTCTTGACGAAGAGGGTCGGACGCTCGCCGCTCGACTCGAAGATGCGCACTAACGCCTTCCGGGCAAATGAGTATGTGACGAGCGACGCCACCGGCTGCAGGACGCGCGGCACAGCCGGCAGCTTCGCTTGGAGCGCGCGGTAGATGCGGTGGCCAGCCGGCAATTCCGCGCTCGACTGCTTCTCCGCCATGATGAGAAACTCGGACACGGTCGGTCGAACGAGACGCAGCCTCGCCAAAAGGCGTTTCGCCTTCCTGCGCCAGTTGAGGCGGGAGCCGGATGGGGCACGGTCCAGGCTGGCTTCGAGATGCCGTCGAGGGAACGACTCGTGGATAGGCACGACCTCGTACGGCAAATTGTAGCCGGGATTGGCCCAATAGAACGCGGCGGAGAATCCGCTATCGGCCAGTAATCGTCGATAGCCGAACTCCGAGTACGTGTACGTGCGGTACTGCCGTTTCGAGTTCAGCACCGTCCGGTGATGCTGCCGACGGTCGTGGCGTAGATACAGGCTCGCCAGCCAGCGGGGCATCAGGCTCGTGTACGGTACCCCGGAGTGGTCGATCTCGCCGAGCAGCGCGGCCAAACCGATGCGATTCTCGATACCGATGACGACCACTCCGCCCGGCTTGAGCATTCGGTTGAGCTGGCGGAGAAAGGTCAACTGGATTTCGCGTGGATTCCGCTCCGTATCCCATTCGCCCAACCACTCCAGCACACCGTTGACCACGATCAGGTCGAATGACCCATCCATCAGCGGAAGCTCGAGTGCGCTGCCCTGGACGAGCTGCACATTCGAGATCCCCTCCTGGGCGAGTCGAACGCGAGTGAAATCGACGCGCTCGGGTATCGCCTCGACGGAGTACACTTCCTTCGCTTGTTGAGAGAGCGCGTGCGTGATCGCGCCGTATCCGCTCCCGATGTCGAGCGCTACCGCGTCGTGATCGAGTCCCAACAGCGGCACCCAGGATGTACGCTGGGTATCGAGCACGGTGGTCAAGAACGAGGGGTCGTTCGCGAAGTGACGCTCCAGGGCGAGCCGCCATCCCTCCCGCTCGGCCTGGGACAGAAATGACGTCGCCTCGGATCTCGAGATCTCGCCCCAGTAATATCCCGGCTCAAAAAACCGGATCACGCCGTCGCGCACCGGCCAATTACTGCCGCAGCTCGCGCACGACGCGTGTGTCGACGCGAGGGCTAGCGTCGCGCCGCATCCTAGGCACTTGAAGCGCGTCGTTGGGTCGTGCGCGGAGGCGGTCGCCGAATCGTCGCCCGTGATCATGTCAGTGATCGCCACGGTCATGCAGTCCGCTGGACGATCTCGGCGTCATCGACCGGCTGGAGCCGCCCAGCGCTCGCCATGACGTAGCGAAACGCGATCAGCCCGAGCCCGCACAGCGCGGTGCCCAACGAGAGCTGCAGCACGACGCCCACATAACTGCCGGAATGCACCCAGCGGCCCACGAGCCAGAGACACGCGCCGAGCGTTGCCGACAGCATGACGGGATACAGGTGCGCGTCGCGCAGGTACTCGGAGAGGCGCAGGTCCACGAGCCTGCACACGTGAACCGGAAGGAATACGACGCTCGTGACGAGCAGTGGTATGGCCGTTCCCAGCGCGACACCGAGGATACCATACCGCCGAAGCAACAGGATGCTGAGCGTGACGTTCGCGAGCCCTTCGGCCAGGAGCACCCATGCCAGGGCGTGGTGACGCGCCATACCGTACAACACCTTGGTGGAAGCGGCCTGCGCCAGGTAGAGCGCGGTCGGAATCGTGAGCGTCACGAGGATGGCATAGCTCGAGGCGTATTCCGCACCGACCCACGCGTGAATGATCGTCCTCCCCATGACGAGCAGCACGGCTGCCATCGAGAACGCGATGAAGCTCGAATACCGGTTCCCCAACACCAGCGCGCGTCGCATTTCCCGGCGGTCACCGGTCGCGTCGAGGTAACTGAACACCGGCGTGAACACTTGCGCGACATTCTGCACGAGATCGGTCGCATAGCTCACGAGCTTGCTGGCGATGGCGAATACGGCGATCGCCTCGACGGAAAGAAATGCGCCGATCACGAGCGTGTCGGCCTCGAACCGAAGCTTCTGCGCGATGCCGATCCAAAACGTGATCACTCCGAACGTCCCCAGCATGTGCAGCGTGCGACGGCGCACGTAACGCCAATGCAAGCGCATGTGTGGGCAGGCCACCGTGGCGACGCATAGGAACGCGAGCGAGGTGATCAGATTGATGGCCACGGTGATGACGCCCACCGCGAGCAGGCCATAGCCGCGCTGTAGCGCGGCGACAATCAGTCCCGCGCGAATCAGCGCTCCCGCGCTCTGTACAGCCGCGATCCACGTAAAAAGCTGGAGTCCCTCGAGCACGGCGCCGAAAACGCTGAGCGGGAAACTGAGCGCTGTCCCGATGCCAACTACCATCAACAACATCTTCCCCGGTTGCACCCACGCGGCGGGCACCCGCAGAAGACTTTCCAGGCGCCACGCACCGAAGATTGCAAGAAGAAGAATGAGTCCGCCGATCATCGCATACGTGAAGAAGGCGGTGCTGATGATCTCCGCGACTTCGCTTTGCTCGCCGAGCCGGAAGCGTGCCGCGTATCGGAGCACGGCATTCCGAATCCCAAAGTCGAGCAGTCCGTAGTAGCCGGTTACGGTTGTAATCAGCACCCACAGTCCGAATGCGACAGGACCGAGGTGGTGCAAAATGAACGGCGTGAGGAAGATGCCGACAAGCAGGACCGTGAGAAGGCCGATCCAATTGGCGCTGATATTCCTGATCAACCGGAAGGTTGACACGACGCCTTGCTCGGGGCCGCGAGAGGTCAGCATGCGTGTCGACCGCGAGCGGCGTTCAGCACGTCCGGCCCCGGACGTCTCTTCCGCGCGACTTCGCGCGGCTACGATTTGAGTGCATCGGGACGTTACGGTTCAACCAACGTGCCAATTGAGGCCACGTTCATGGGCGACTGCTCCTCCGCGCCCAACAACGTCAGGCTTCCCCGTAAGCTGGATCGTTCAGGGTGCCACACGTTCCAGCGGCCTCGAAAGCCGTTCACGGTGCCGACGACCACGGCGGCTTGCAGAAGCGCGGCCGAGACGATCGTCTCGCGCGCCGCCTTCATGATGCCGGAGTGCGCGAAGCAGATGGCGGCCGCGCCGGCCAGAACGATCGCGCTGGCGACTGACAAACTGCCTGCGACCGAGCGGACGGCCACGGCCGCCATCCACAATCCAATCGCAGCGACCCAATAGGGCGTCAGCAAGCGCAGGAGTTTGTGTACGATGAACTGTGGCCAGATTGGATTACGGATCGGGCTCAACACCTGCGGGAGCCACGTGCACACCTGGATGACGCCGGTGAGTGTGCGAACCTTTCGATGGTATTCCTGCGCGGCGTCGTGACGCCGGGTCTCGATCGCGCGAGCGGAGCTGACAAACCCTACTCGATAGCCGCGCATGACGATCTGCATCGGCGCGAAGACGTCATCGAGGATCAGATGCGAAGGGAGCGGGGTCCAGAGCGACGCGCGCACGGCCCAGATCGCTCCGGTCACGCCCACGGAGGAATGCACGACCGCCTCCGAGCGCCGCAGCCACCGCTCGAACAACCAGTAGCGCTCGGCGATGGAACGGTGCGCGCCCGTCTTCGGAATCTCGAGGCAGCCGGAGACGGCGCCGACGCGAGGCGCTCTGAGCGCAGCGACCAGCTGACCGATCGCCTCAGGATGCCAGCGCTGATGCGCGTCGCCAAAGACGAGGATGTCTCCACGACAAACGCGAACGGCCGCGTTCAACGTCGCGGCCTTGCCGCCGGGCTCGTCCCCCGTCACGACCAACACGCTCTGATCCGTGGATTCGAGAGCCCGCCATTCGCTTCCACTCACACGACGATCCACGGCGACCACGACGTCCAGTTTGGCGTGGTCGTACGACGTTTCCAGGCAGTTCGCGATCCGGCGTCGTGTGGTCTCGATATCGTCGCGCGTGGCGATGATCACCGACACCGTGGGGTCGTTTGCGTCGGCCACGAGGACGCTTCGTCGGCGCGCGGCTAGTCGGGCAAGCGCGGCCATCACGATCGGATAGATGAGCCAGACGCCGAGCAGGCTGGCAAGCGAGAAAAGGGCGATGAGCCTCAGCACCGCTTCACTTTCCTCAGCCAGCTGCGTCGCCAGTTCATGGGAGACGGTAGTCCATCAACCGTCGTGCCAGCCGCTGCCTTCGCGACCATATATCCTTCGCGACCATATATAAGGAAGAGGCGGGTGCGGGCCGGTTTCGCCCGCCGTCGCGCGATCACATCGCTCGATCTCGCGCGATGTCGCGCGGTCTCGCTCGCAACGAAATGCGCCATGGTGTAATCCGGTGAAGTTCGCCGCGTGGAGTACAGTTTGTGCGACAGATCACACTCACTGTGATACTGAGCGCCGTGGCTCAACCCGAATTCCCAACGACACCGCAGGTGCGGACCGCGTCGACGGTCAGCGCCGCCTTTCTAGCCTTCGCGCTTCTCGCGAGGGGCCGTGCAGCCGACGCGACAACGCTCGATGCGCCGCTCAGCGAGACTCCCCACCGCGCGCGAATCCGTTAGAGGCAAATCAACCAATCGAGGCGAGGCGAGTCGATGCAGACGAGGCCGGAGATGCACGTTGAGCTCCCCGAGCTCCCCGAGTTCCCAGATGTGCTCGTGGAGCCTGCAGAAACGGCACGAAATCAGTCATCGCAAGATCCACTACCAACCACCAATTCACAGAGCGCGACCGTCGGTTTTCTTGGCGCGACTCTCGAGGCGCAACCCGCAGCGGTGAGCGACATCGAGCACGTCGTTGTCCTCGACCTGACGGCGGTCACAGCGCCGGGCGTGGCGGGACTCGAGGGAGTTCTACCGTCGTCGCATCATCCGTGGCTCGACCGCCTGATGAACATCGTGCTGGCGGGTCTCGCGCTGTTGATCGCGATGCCCGTCATGCTGCTCACCGCGATCGCGATCAAGCTGACGTCGAAGGGCCCCGTGTTCTACAGGCAGGCGCGGATCGGGCTCAACCGCCGGGGCAATCGCGCTCCTTCGGATCGTCGCGGCGATGCCCGCGCTGATCTCTGGGCGCGCTTCGTCGCGCAACACGACGATCACCGCACGCAGGATCTCGGCGGCGACGTCTTCATGATCTACAAGTTCCGTTCGATGTGCGAGGATGCCGAAGCACGAACCGGCGTAGTGTGGGCAAGCAAGAAGGATCCACGCGCGACGAAGATCGGATGCTTCCTTCGCAAATATCGGCTCGATGAGCTGCCGCAGTTCATCAACGTTCTCAAGGGGGACATGAATATCGTTGGTCCTCGTCCGGAGCGACCCAGCATTTTCGCCCGGATGCGCGAGACCATCGTCGAGTATCCACTGCGGCAGCTCGCCAAGCCGGGCATAACGGGATTGGCGCAGATCAAGCTGTTTTACGACTCGTGCGTCGACGACGTACGCAAGAAAGTCCGGTATGATCTCGAGTACCTTCGCAACAAGAGCGTGACCAAGGATCTCACGATCATGGTGCGAACGCTCCCAGCGATGCTCTTCAAGCGGAGAGGCTGGTAGAAACGA
This sequence comes from Gemmatimonadaceae bacterium, assembly GCA_036560265.1. Lineage (GTDB taxonomy): Bacteria > Gemmatimonadota > Gemmatimonadetes > Gemmatimonadales > Gemmatimonadaceae > DASPMP01. The sequence goes on from DATBRO010000088.1 coordinate 19,967, forward strand.
TGCGCGCGGAGCAGCGGACGCAGGGATTGCCGGGATTGCCGGGATTGCCGGGATTGCCGAGATCGCGACGCGATGTCGCTCGGTAACAGCCGCGGGGGGATCGAGAGAGTCCTCGCGCGCGAGATGGAGCTCAGCCAACTCGAGTCCGCCGACGCGCTTTCGCGGCGGACGCTCGGCGCGCGCTTCAATCAGGCGAGTCTGGCAATCGTGGTGACGTCGAGCTGCGAGGCGACCGTTCTGCGCCCGTATCTCGCGTCGCTCGCATCGGAGTGCGCGGCCATTGGAGCGAAGCTGCTCGTGGTTCACGCCGGCAAGCCGCCGGACTTCACGACGCTCGTCGGCGCCGAGCGGATGTCATTGACGCTCGTGACGGCTCCGGCAGGAGCGAACGAGGGCGATCTCCGGCGGATCGGAGCGCTGCATGCCGAGCGCAACGTCGTCGTATTCGCCCGGGACACCGATCGTGAGCGGATCCTCTGGGCGCAACACCTCTGCCGTGGCTGGCGGACGTGGACGGAGACAGCGGGGCGAATCCCGGTGCCTTCGAAACCCGGCGCCACGCAGCCCGGCTCACCGCGCTTCCGTCCGCATCTCTCCATTGTGGTGCCCGTTCACGAGGCGAGCGACGTATTGGAGCGGGCGCTCGAAGCCATCACGCAGAGCGATCTGCAACGCGAGCTCTGGGAGCTGATCGTCGTCGACGACGGAAGCAGCTACGATGCGGCGCTGCTCGCTCCGCGATACGCGGACAAGTTGGTGCGGCTCCCGGACGGCCCGCACGGGCCCGGGTACGCGCGCAACCGCGGATTCGAGATGTCGCTCGGGCGCAACGTCGCGTTCATCAACGCGGATGTCATGGTGCGCCCCAGTACGCTGCGGCGATTCGACGAGCTGCTGACCCTGGAGCCCCGCATCGGGGCGGTGTTCGGATCGTACGACACACGGCCTGACGCAAGCAATTTTGTCTCGCAATACCGCAATCTCACGCAGCACTACCATCACCAGCGCAACGCCGGAGAGTCGTCGACGTTTTGGTCGGCCTGCGGAGCCGTCCGTGGCGATGCCTTCGAGCAGGCGGACGGTTTCGACGAGTGGCATTTCCGGCGGCGGCAGTTGGAGGACCTCGAGTTGGGGCGTCGCATCCGGTCGTCGGGCTACCGCGTGCAGCTGCGTCCGGAGATTCAGGTCACCAACCTCAAACGGTGGACACTCGGCGGCATCATCGCGACCGAGATCTTCGACCGCGGCGTGCCGTGGATGCGGCTGGTCAACCGGACCGTTGAGCCGACGCGGACGAGTCTGCGCAATCTGTTGACGACGAAGAAGGTCAACATTGCGCTCACCGGACTCGCCGCGCTGTTCGCGATACTCGGCCTACGTCCGACGGCGCACGCCCTTCTCGCCGGCGCGGTGGCGTGCGTCGCAATCATCGGGATCAACGATGCGCCACGCTTCGCATTCTTCCTGCGAGAGCGCGGTGCGACCTTCGCCGCCAAAGCCGTCGTGCTCGATCTGCTGTACTACTTCGTGAGCGGCGTCGCCATGTTGTTCGGATGGATCGCGCAGCACACGGTCGGCGAGCCGCGTCCGACCCCGGTGATGGAGGCGTTTGCCGAGCTCGAGGTCAAGACGTGGCCGCCGGTTCCGAGCAAACGCGCACCGAGTAACCCGCGAGGAATTCCCGTGATCCGAGAGGCGCGAAGCGCTGCCGCTCGTCTCAAGCGGCCCGGATCTCAGCTTGACTTGCCGCAGAACCTGACGGATGTACCGCCGGTGATCGACGTTCCGCCGAACGCGCCGTTGCAGTAGCTGGCCCGTTGGAGGCGAAGAAGGCGATCGTGCGCCGCAGTCCCTCCGCCCAGTCAACGACGGGAGTGTAATCCAGCGCGGCGCGAATCGCGTCGAGCGACGCGAGCGAATCGCGCACGTCGCCCGCGCGCATCGGTTCGTACACCGGGTCCACGGCTGTCCCGGTCTGTTGTTTGATGCAACGCCAGAGGTCGTTCAGCGACACCCGTTCGCCGCAGCCGACATTGTAGACGCCGCCACACGCCGAAGCCGGTGCGTCGCAAGCGAGCATGTTCGCGTGCACGACGTTGTCGATGAACGTGAAATCACGAGTCTGCTCGCCGTCGCCGAAGATAGTCGGCGCGCGATTCTCGAGTGCGCTCGTCACGAGCTTTGGAATGGCGGCGGCATACTGTGATTCCGGATCCTGGCGCGGGCCGAAGACATTGAAGTACCGGAGGGAGATCGTTTCGAGTCCATAGCTCGCGTGAAACGCGCGCATGTAGTTCTCTCCCGCGAGCTTCGCGACGGCGTACGGCGATAGGGGAACCGAGGCCATCCCTTCGTGCTTGGGCAGCTCGACCGTATTCCCGTACGCCGCGGACGACGCCGCGTAGATCACACGCTTGACGCCGGCGTCCCGCGCCGCGATCAGGAGATTCAGGGTTCCGGTGGCGTTCGCGGCGTGCGTGGCCTCTGGGCAGCTGACGGAGCGCGGGACCGATGCCAGCGCCGCCTCGTGGAAGACGTAATCCGCGCCCTGCACCGCGCGGGCGCAGGTAGCGGGGTCGAGCACGGAGCCTTCGACGAAGTCGATGCGATGGACCCAGGGATCGAGGTTTTCCCGCTTCCCCGTGGAGAGGTCATCGAGCGCGGTGACGGCGTGACCCGCGTTCAGTAGGGATTCGACGAGATGAGACCCGATGAATCCCGCGGCGCCGGTGACGAGAAAGTGCATCAGCGCAGACGCTCGGAGCGCGTGGCGCGCTCTTTCAGGATTCGCAGCTGGTCCTCCGGCAGCGAGATCCAGTCCGGAGGAATGGGAACGAGCCGCCGGCGCTCGCGACCCGCCTGAAAGGCGAGCCAACCCATTCGGAGGTCGCTCGGTACGCCCACGGCGCGCGACTCGTTGCGCGTCCGCCGTTCAGATTTCCGTCGCCGACCGTTCCGCCGCTCGTTGTAACGTCGCTCTATCGCCGTGGGGTAGACGTCCCACACATCCCAGACCGAACCAGCGGTATCGCGAAATTGTCGATGCGGCATCCCTATCCACCCACGTCGGCGTCACAGCGTAGCGGCAGCGCTACAGGAACCAAGCCCTAGGGAGGAAGTTCCGCGCCAACCAAGCGGACGAGCGCGGAACATCGGCGACTAATTCATGTTCTCATGCGATGAGGTCGCCTATCAGTTTCCAGGTTCGCGAGTCCCAGCTTTGGGAAAACAGGGAGGACCTCAATCCTCAGTTCTCAGTTTTGAGTCAGTTTTCGGTTCTCTTTACTTCGTCCCACATCGAATCGAGCACGGCGAGCCCAGCGTCCGCCACAGCGATGTCGCGCTGAGCCGCGAGTTTCTCGATCGCCTGAAACCGGCGCTCGAACTTCCTGTTGGCGCGATCCAGCGCAAGCGCCGGATGAACTCCAGCTTTCCGAGCCAAATTCACCACCGCGAACAACAGGTCGCCGATTTCATCCCGCAATCGATCGTGCGTCTCGTCGTACTTCGGAGTCTTGTCCCTCGCGGTCTCGCCAAGCTGCGACAGCTCGACCTTCACCTCCTCGAGCTCTTCGTGGACTTTCTCGAGCGGCCCCGAGGTGGTCGGCCAATCGAAGCCAACGCCCGCGGCGCGATCCTGGAGCCGGTACGCGCGATGCAGCGACGGCAGTCCTGTCGGCAATCCTTCGACGATCGACTCCCGCTTCTTGGCTTTCATCTTTTCCCACGGCTCGCGAACGCCGTCGCCGTACAAGTGCGGATGTCGTCCTTTCATTTTCGTGACGAACCCGTCCGCCACGTCGTGCAGCGTGAACGCACCACGCTCCTCGGCGATCACGGCGTGAAACAGGATCTGCAGGAGCAGGTCGCCGAGCTCTTCGCGCAGCCGCGCGTCATCTCCGGCCAACAACGCGTCGTCGACCTCGAGCGCTTCTTCGATGAGGTACGGGCGGAGCGATTCGTGGGTCTGCGCTGCATCCCACTCGCACCGTCGTCGCAGATCGCGCATCAGCGCGAGCGTATCTTCAAGCGAGGGTTTCACTTTGGTTGGTCTCCGATGACACTCAGACGGCGGAAATGGGAAATGGGAAATGGGAAATGGAAGATCGGCGGCCGAGTACATTACTGCGCCCATTTCCCATTTCCCATTCTCCATTTCGCATTGGGTCAATGCAACGGCTGATGACGCGTGCCTGGGTCGAAATCGATCTTGGCGCGCTGGTGCGTAATGGGGAACGCTTCGCGCGCGCCGCGGGGGTTCCGTTGTTGCCGATGGTCAAGGCCGACGCGTACGGCCTCGGCGCGGTTCGCGTCGCGAATGCGCTGCTACTGCTCGAGCCGTGGGGATTCGGTGTCGCGACGATAGAAGAAGGGGAGGAGCTGCGTCGCGCCGCCATCGAGCTTCCGATTCTCGTCTTCTCTCCGCTGCTCACCACGCAGTTCGATGCCGCCCGCCGGTCCCGGCTTCGCCCCGTGCTCGGCGACCCCGGCGCGATCGAACGCTGGATTCGGAGCGACGATCCATGGCACCTCGCGATCGATACCGGTATGAATCGGGCGGGCGTGTCCTGGCGCGAGGTACCGTTGGTGGCCGATCTCGTCGCGGCGCAGCCGCCCGAGGGTGTGTGCACACACTTCCTTTCGGCGCAGCTTCCGAATGGATCGCGCGAAGAGCAGGAACGTCGCTTCGCGCAGGCCGTCGCTCAGCTGCCAGTCAAGCCGAAGCTCCTGCACGCGGACAACTCGCCGGCGATCGAGCATCGCGCCCCGTCGCCGTACCAGCTCGCGCGCCCGGGGATTTTTCTGTACGGCGTCGGGAGCGGACATCGCGCGACGATCGAGCCCGACCCGGTCGTCGCCGTGCGCGGACGCATCGTCGAGGTACGCGTCGTACAGCCGGGCGACACCGTGGGCTACGACGCCTCGTGGCGCGCGCCGCGCGCGGGGCGCATCGCCACCGTTGCGTTGGGATATGCCGACGGCTATCGGCGCGCGCTCGGCAATCGCGTCCATGCTCTGCTCAAGGGTGAGCGCGTGCCCGTCGTCGGTTTCGTGACGATGGACATGACGATGCTCGACGTTACCGACAAGAGCTGCGCCGTCGGCGACGTCGTGACGTTTCTCGGACGCGACGGCGACGTGCTGTTGAGCGTCGACGAGATTGCCACCGCCGGTGGCTTTTCTCCGTACGAGCTTCTTACCGGCCTGCGAGGGCGATTACCCCGCATCTACACTGGAGCCGCGGACGCGTGACGCGCCGTGCCGCGATCATCGTGCTGGACGGCGTTGGCATCGGCGAAGCGCCGGACGCCGCGCAGTACGGCGACGTCGGGTCCAACACGCTGGGCAACCTCGCGCGCGCCGTCGGCGGACTAGGGCTCCCCAATCTTCAACGCGCTGGCCTCGGGTGTATCGCGCCTCTGGACGGCGTGCCGCCGACCAAAACACCGAGCGCCGCGCATGGCATGCTGGTGCCCGCTTCGGCGGGAAAGGACAGTACGGCCGGACACTGGGAGATCGCCGGCGTGCACCTTCGTCGCCCCTTTCCGACGTATCCGGACGGCTTTCCGCCGGATGTCATCGACGAGTTCTCGCGGCGCAGCGGACGCGCCGTCCTCGGAAATACCGCGGCGAGCGGCACCGCGATCATCGCGCAGTTTGGGGAGGCCCATCAGCGCACCGGAGCGTGGATCGTGTACACGTCCGCCGACTCCGTCTTTCAGATTGCCGCGCACGAAGACACGGTGCCCCTCGAGGAGCTGTATCGCGCCTGCGGGATCGCGCGGGCGATGCTCGTCGCTCCGCACGACGTATCGCGTGTCATCGCGCGTCCCTTCGTCGGGACTCCGGGGCAGTACGAGCGCACGTCGCACCGTCGTGATTTTTCGATCGCGCCGCCCGAAGAGACGCTACTCGACGCACTGTCCGAAGCGGGCGTCGCGCGCGCGGGGGTCGGCAAAGTGGACGATCTCTTCGCCGGTCGCGGCATCACGTCCAGGCATGCCGCCGACAATGCGGAGGGGCTCACGTTCATTCAGCGCTGGCTCGATGAGCGTAGCGATGGGTTCCTCTTCGCCAATCTTGTAGATTTCGACCAACTCTTCGGGCACCGGAACGATGTTTCGGGGTTTCATCAAGCGCTGCGTCAGTTCGATGCCGCCTTGCCCGACTTACTTGCTGCTATGCGGGAGGACGATCTGCTGTTCGTGACCGCCGACCACGGTAATGATCCAACGACGCCGTCGACCGACCACGCACGCGAGTGCGTGCCTTTGCTGGCATTCGGAAAGCGCGTGCGTCCCGGTTCCATCGGCCGGCGGGCGACGTTCTCCGACCTGGGCGCCACGGTCGCCGAATGGCTCGGCATCGCGTTTCGTGGCCGCGGCCGCTCGTTCCTTCCCACGGTGATCTCGTGAAAGTTGCGGGGAAGGCCAGTCGGGTGCGAAGGGTCGACGCCGGCTCGGACGGCGATAACGAGGAGCGCGCGCTGCGCGAGCGCGCTCTGACTGCGATGGACCGCGCCTACGCGCCGTATTCGAATTTTCTCGTCGGCGCCGCTCTGCTCGGCACCGATGGCAGCATCACCGAGGCGTGCAACGTGGAGAACGCCGCGTTTCCCGCGGGTACTTGCGCAGAGCGCGCCGCGCTCGCGGCGGCGATCGCGCGGGGCGTCCGATCGTTTCGCGTTCTGATGATCGCCACGTCCGCCGACGAGCCGACACCGCCATGCGGCATGTGCAGGCAGGCGCTCATCGAATTCGCTCCGGAGCTCGAGATCGTGAGTGTGACGCGCACTGGCAAGAAGACGCGGTGGCGCCTCTCGGAGCTGCTGCCTCACGCATTTTCGCCGAGCTCACTTGATCGATCGACCGACTAGCACTCAAGGTGTTCTCGTGAAGTCTTGGTTGAAAAACGCGCCGCTGGTGCTGGCCACGGCCGCGGCGGTCCTTCTCGCTTCCTGCGACGAACAGCTGGAGGGCGGCGCGGCGTGTCCGCTGCTCTGCCCGGGACACTCGACCAAAGTGCAGGACACGACATTTTTCGCGATCGAGCTGGACACTTCGATCGCGGGATTTCCCTCAATCGGCTCCGAGCTGCAATTCTTCATCGCGTCGCTGGGCGATACGCTCCAGACACGCGGGATTGTCCGGTTCGACTCGCTGCCGCTGACGTTCAGGCACAGCAACTCGGCCGTCGACAGCAACATCGTGTACGTCGATACCGGAGCGTTCGTCAGGCTGAGCATCGTGAAGCCCGATACCGTTGGCGCGCCGACTACGATCGAGGTCTACGACGTCGATCTGGATGGCGCCGAGGATGCTGATCCGAGCGCGGTACGCTCCGCGTTCACTCCCGATCGTCTGCTGGGTTCCCGCACCATTTCGGCCGATTCGCTGAAGGATTCGGTCCGCGTGCCGATCGATCCCGCCAAGCTGCTCGGCAAAATCCAGTCGACCAACGATAGGCTGCGCATCGGCCTTCGCGTGAGGTCGACGACGTCGACCAAGCTCACCGTTGTGTCTTCGAACGGGGCGACCACGTATGGAAAGTCGGGGCCTCTGCTGATCTTTCGTCCCTCGGCGGACACGACGGTGCCGCTGGCCACCATGCTGCCGCGTTCCCTGACGCCGGCCGAGCCGTTTGTCGCATCGGGCCTCGCGGACTATCTCGTGGTGACGAAGGCACCTCCAGACCCCCCTGCGGACGTGCTTCGCGTGGGCGGGCTGCCGGGTCGTCGGGCATATTTTCGCTTCAACATTCCGTCGCGCATTCTCGACAGCAGCAACGTCGTTCGCGCGACGCTGTTTCTCACGCAACGACCGAACGGGCTCGCGCCGGGACCGCGCGATTCGGTGGCGCTGGAACCATTCACGGTGACTGCCGGGCCGGCCGTGACGGACATTTCGCGCGCGCTCCTGTTCCTCACGTCGCTGGGCAAAACGGACTCGACCCGTCTCGTCGCCGCGGACAGCGGCACGCGCTCGTTCGAGCTGATCAATTTCGTGCGGGCCTGGCGCTCCACCACGGCGGAACGTACGCCGCGCGCACTCGCCTTGCGCGTGAC
>DATBRO010000089.1:0-2493 GCA_036560265.1 Gemmatimonadaceae bacterium
GTTGTCGACGCTCAGACGACCTCCGACGACGCGGAGTTGGGCGACGGCGAGCATCGCTTCGGCCGGTTCGGGTAGCGGACCGAAGCGGTCGCGAATCTCGTCGCGGAGCGCCGCAATCTCCGCCGCATCGGTGACGCGCGAGAGCCTGCGGTAAATGTCGAGCTTCGCCTCGTGCGACGGTACGTGGTCGTCCGGGAGGTAACTCGGCGTGTCGACGGAGACTTCGGCCGGGACCAGCTTCGGACCACCGTCGCCCTGCGTGATGTTGCGAACTGTCTCGTCGAGCAGCCGCAGATACAGATCGAACCCGACCGCCTGGACGAACCCGGACTGCTCCGGGCCCAGCAGGTTGCCGGCGCCGCGCAGCTCCATGTCCTTGAGCGCGATCCGGTAGCCCGCCCCGAGCTCGGTATGATGCTCCAGCACGCGAAGCCGGCGCTCGGCGTCGTCATCGATCTGGTCGGGCACGAGCAGATAGCAGTACGCGCGGCGGTGCGAGCGGCCCACACGGCCGCGCAGCTGATACAGTTGCGCCAGCCCGAAGTTGTCCGCGCGGTTGACGAACATCGTATTCGCGTTCGGAACGTCGAGCCCCGATTCTACGATCATCGTGGACACCAGCACCTCGACGCCGCCGTTGACGAACTTGTGCATGATGCTCTCGAGATCCCTCTCTCGCATTTGCCCGTGGGCAACTGCGATCTGGGCGCGCGGGACGACGCGCCTTACGTGATCGGCAATTGCGTCGATGGTTTCAATCCTATTGTGGACGAAGAACACCTGTCCGCCGCGGTCCAGCTCGCGGGTGATGCCCTCTTCGATCAAGCCGTCGTCCCACGGCTCGAGGTAGGTGAGCACCGGCGAACGATCGCGCGGCGGCGTTTGCATCAGTGTCATGTCGCGCAACCCCGCGAGCGACATGTGCAGCGTGCGCGGGATCGGAGTGGCGGTCAGCGTCAGGACGTCGATCTCGACGCGGAGCTGTTTGAGACGCTCTTTGTGCTTGACGCCAAAGCGGTGCTCCTCGTCGACCACGATGAGCCCGAGCTTCTTGAACGTGACGTCGGGGCTCAACAGGCGGTGCGTGCCGATGACGATGTCGATGTTGCCCTTCCCGAGCTCCTCGAGAACCGCTTGCTGCTCCTTGGGCGACTGAAAGCGGCTCAGCATCGAGACCCGCATCGGAAAGTCCGCGAGTCGCTCGCCGAAGGTCCGCGCGTGCTGGTCCGCGAGAATCGTCGTCGGCACCAGCACGGCCACCTGCCGCTCTGATTGCACCGCCTTGAAGGCGGCGCGTACCGCGACTTCGGTTTTGCCATAGCCGACGTCGCCGACGAGCAGGCGGTCCATCGGCCTCACGCTCTCCATGTCCTTCTTGACGTCGACGGTCGCTTTGCGTTGGTCCGGCGTGTCCTCGAAGAGAAACGACGACTCGAGCTGCGCCTGCCAGGGCGTGTCCGGCAGGTGGGGAGGTCGCGACGCCACTTTGCGCCGGGCGTACAAGTCGAGCAGCTCGACCGTCATCTCGCGAATGGCGGAGCGCGTCTTCTCGCGCTGCTGACTCCAGCGCTTGCCGCCCAACTTGTGCAAGCGCGGCGGCGGAGTGTCCTCCGAGATGTCTCCCGCCGATCTGTACCGCTCGAGCTGGTCGATCCGATACAGGGGAACGTTGAGACGATCGCCGCCTTCGTACTCGATGACGGCGACCTCGAGGGTGCTCTGCCCCGCCACGATCGTCTGGATGCCGCGATAGATGCCGACGCCGTGCTCGAGGTGGACGACGTAGTCGCCTTCGCGGAGCGAGAGCGTGTCCGCGGTAATCCCGCTCGTGTACTTGCGCGCGCGCCGGATACGACGCTCACGGCGGAAAATCTCGTGATCGGTGAGGATGCGAAGCCCCGCGCCATCCGCGGCCGGCGGCGGCACGACGAATCCGCCTTGCAGCACGCCGACCGTGAGCGCCGCCGGCGAGGGGACGCCGCCGTCGGCCAGCAGCTCGTCGAGACGCTCGGCCTGCCCCGCGTTGTCGCACAGGATGATGGTGCGCAGCGAATCACGGACGATGCGACGAAGCTGCTTGATGTCCCGGCCGATCGATTCGGGCGCTCGCAGCGGAAAGACGACGTCCGCGCTTTCGGGGGCGACCTCCTCCACGATCATCGCGAACGCCTGTAGCTCGCGCAGCAGCGCGTCGGGCGACTCGAAGAGCTCCTCCCGCCCGGGCACGTCCTCACCGCGGCGACGCGCGAGGTCGATGTGGTGCTCGGCTTCGCCCCACGTCCGCTGAAGCTCGGCGTCCATGTGCACGCCTTCCGGCAGTACAAGCAGCGTGTCCGGCGTCCACAGTGTGATGATCGAACGGCGCTCCGCTTCCAAAATGTCCGGTTGGATGCTGCCGTCGACCGGGAGCACGAGCGCGTGTTCCACTTCCCGCGTCGATCGCTGCGACGCCATGTCGAACTGGCGAAGATCGACGATCTCGTCACCCCAGAA
>DATBRO010000090.1:0-11404 GCA_036560265.1 Gemmatimonadaceae bacterium
GTTGTGATCATGCGACGACAGCGCGACCGGCGCGGTCCAGACGAAGCGGTACTTCACGCTGTCCGCCGGCCAGCCGATCGTGGATTGCGGCCAGATCTCGACGTTGTGCACGAGCTTCGTCCGCCGATCGTACTTGGTGACAATGCCGCCCATGGTGCCCGAACCCGACCCGCTCGACCACACGAGGTTGCCGTCGACGGTGTCGGGAATCGCCCAGCCGCTCTCGCCGCCGCCGACGCTCTCCGAGTGGCCGCGGGAGATGCTGGGGAACTCGACGCCCGCGAAGAAGAAATCTCCCGCGCGCGAATTGCTCGGCACCATCGCGGACGGGCCGTCCTGTCGGTTGCCGTAGACGCTGTACGGGATGCGGTTGTCGATGGTGGCGTGGTACATCTGCGCCAATGGCAGCTGCGTCTGAATCCAGGACTTGCCGCGATTGATCGACACCGACACGCCGCCGTCGTGGCTCACGACCATCCGGTTGCCGTTGGTCGGATCGATCCAGATGTCGTGGTGATCCCCACCGGGATACTCGGTGAACGGCGGATCGATGATCGTGCGGCCGCCGTCGAGCGTCTTCGCCCAGTTCGATGTCAGGAAATACGCTTCGTCGGGGTTGTCCGGCGACACGCCCATTCTGTTGTAGTAGTGCGTGCGTCCCGCCACCTGGCGGTCCGCGTTCACCATCTGCCAGTTGTCGCCGCCGTCATCGGAGCGGAACAGCCGTCCGTTGTCCGTGGGCTTGCCCTCCGGCGTGGGCACGCCGTCACCGGTTTCGATGAGCGCATAGATACGGTTGGGATTCGCCTTGCTGATGCCGAGTCCGACTTTGCCGACCGTCTTGGAGGGCATCCCGGGACCGGTGAGCCGCTTCCACGTCGTGCCGCCGTCGGTCGATTTCCAGATGCCACTCCCCGCGCCACCGCTGAAGCGGCCCCACGTCTTGATCTCGACTTGCCAGAATCCGGCGTAGAGAATGCGCGGGTTCGTCGGATCCATCACGATGTCGGACGCGCCGGTGGAGTCATTCACGAACAGCACGCGCTCCCAGCTCTTGCCGCCGTCGGCGCTACGATAGATGCCGCGCTCCGGTTGCGGCCCGTACAGATAGCCGAGTGCCGCGGCGTAGACGAGATCGGGATTGGTGGGATGCACGACAATGCGTGCGATGCGCCCGGTGTTTTCCAGGCCCGCGCGCGTCCACGACTTTCCGGCATCCGTCGATTTGAACATCCCCCAGCCGACGGAGATGTTGCTGCGCGTGAACGGCTCGCCGGTGCCCGCGTACACGACGTTCGGATCGCTGGTCGCAACAGCGAGCGCGCCGACGGACGATACCGGCTGGTTGTCGAAGACCGGCGTCCAGTGAATGCCGCCGTCGGTGGACTTGAACAGCCCGCCCGATGCCGCGCCCGCGTAGTATGTGTTGACGTCGCCCGGCACGCCCGCGACGGACGTTACGCGATTCCCTTCCGGCCCGATGTAGCGGTACTTGAGCCGCGAATAGACGACGGTGTCGACCTTCTCGGGTTTGACCTCTTTCAATTCCTGCTGCGGCTTGACCTGCGCGGCGAGCGGAATCGCAGAAGCTATGAAGGCGATGGCTGGCAGAAGTCGACGCATTTGAGTCACCGTGGGGTGAAGCAGGCGTCTCGAACATACTTCGCAGGGAATAGCGCTTCAATCATCATGACTCGCCGTGGCGAAGAACGACTCACCACGGACAACACGGAGTACACGAACAACACGGAGACCGCCTGTGTTTTTTTTGTTACTCCTTTGTGTCCGTGTCCTCCGTGTCGTCAGTGTTGTTCGTGTTGAGCAGTTCATTGCCACTGGAAATCTCCCACGCGAGCGGGCAATGTTCGCCGATGAAACGCTCGATCGCTCTACTCATCCTGTGCGTGTCGTCCGCAAGTGTCGATGCACAGAAGCGTTCGACCCTCGCTCGCGGTACCGAGATTCTCTGGGACAGTTACGGCGTCCCGCACATCTTCGCCAAGGATCGCAACGGCCTCGCGTACGCGTTCGGATGGGCGCAGATGCAAAACCACGGCGATCTCCTGTTGCGACTCGTGGCACAAGCGCGCGGCCGTGGCGCTGAATACCTCGGCCCCGACTATCTCGACGAAGATCGCTGGGTGTGGACGCTGGATCTTCGCGGCGCCGCGCGGCGCGCCCTCGACGCGCAGCCACCGGAGATGCGGGCGCACCTCGAGGCGTTCGTCACCGGAATCAACGCCTTCGCCAAAGCCCATCCGACACTCATCGGTGATTCCGTGCGCGCCGTGCTCCCCGTCGAGCCGGTGGACGTGATGGCGCACCTGAATCGCGTACTGTACGCGCGGTTCATCTCCAGTCCGCAGCGGACGCGCGACGCCGCCCGCGCGTGGCGCGATCGCGGCTCGAACGCATGGGCCGTCGCCCCAAAACGATCCGCGAGCGGCCACACGCTGCTCCTCCAGAATCCGCACCTTCCGTGGTCGGATCTCTTCACCTGGATCGAGGCGCAGTACGTCGCGCCGGGCGTCAATCTCTCCGGCGCCGCCCTCGTGTTGTCGCCCGTTCTCGAGATCGCGTTCAACGACCAGTTGGGATGGACCCACACGGTCAACACGCAGGACGGCGAGGATCTCTACGAGCTCAGGCTGTCCGGCGAGGGTTATCTGTTCGACGGCGCGGTGCGTCCCTTCGAGACCTCCACGCATGTGTTACGGGTGAAACAGGGCGACGGGTCGTTCCGGGACGACACGGTGCGAGTGCGTCGCTCGGTACACGGACCCGTGCTCGAGGACAAGCCGGGCAAGGCGGTAGCGCTCGCCGACGTCGGGCTGCACGGACCGCCCCTCGATCAGGCACTGACGCAATGGTGGAACATGGGGCGCGCGCGGAACTTCGCCGAGTTCCTCGCCGCGATTCGTCCAAACCAGATCTCTGGGCAGAACATCACGTACGGCGATCGCGACGGGCACATCATGGTGTTCTACGGCGGCAACAGTCCGGTGCGCACCCGCGGCGACCGCGCGTACTGGGCGGGCATCGTGCCAGGCGACAGCTCGTCCACGCTGTGGACGTCGCTGCACTCGTTCGACGACATGCCCAAGACGGTGGATCCGCCGAGCGGTTGGGTGCAGAACGCGAACGACCCGCCTTGGTGGGCGACGTTCCCGCCGGTCGTGCGTCCGCAGGATTATCCGTCGTACATCGCGAGCCGAACGATGGGCTTTCGTCCGCAACGATCGGCGCGATTGCTCGACTCGGATTCCAGCATCACGTGGCGCGAGTTCCTCGAGTACAGAAACTCGACGCGCATGGAGCTCGCGGATCGTCTTCTCGACGACCTGGTCCCGCTCGCCAGGACGTCGGCGAACGGCGCCGGCGACGCCGCGGGAATCCTGGAGCGCTGGGACCGCACGGCGGATTCCGCGAGCCGAGGAGGCGTGTTGTTCACGCAGTGGTGGGCCGAGTACACGCGACGCACTCGCGGCCGCGCGGCCTTTGCCACTCCGTGGAGCGAGAACAATCCGCGTCTGACGCCGGACGGACTGGCCGACACCGCCGCGGCGATCGCGGCGCTCTCTGCTGCCGTCGATACCGTCACACGACGGTACGGTTCCGCCGACGTCGCCTGGGGCAGCGTGTACCGTCTGCGTCGCGACAGTCTCGACTATGCCGCCAGCGGTTCCGGCGACGCGTACGGTGTGTTTCGCGTGCTCGGCTACTCGCGCGATCCGGACGGAAAACTCGCGGCGACGGGTGGAACGTCGTACGTCGCGGCGATCGAATTCGCGACGCCCGTGCGCGCCGTGTCGCTCATCGGATACGGCAACGCATCCCGAGCCGGATCGAAGCATCGTACCGATCAACTCGCGCTCTTCGCGCGCAAGGAATCCAAGCCGGTGTGGCGCGCGCGCGCGGAGATCGAGAAGCACCTCGAGCGGCGTGAGATCTTAAAGTGATACGACCAACGGCGGTCATTACTGCGGACATAACTGCGGACATAACTGCGGACATGACTGCGGACATGACTGCGAACATGACTGGGGACATAACGGCGCGTGACCGCGGTAAGCCGTTGTTATGTCCGCTTTAATGTCCGCAGTAATGTCCGTCGTTAATGTCCGTCGTAATGTCCGTCGTCATGTCCGCAGTTATGTCCGTCGTAATGTCCGCCGTTATGTCCGCCGTCATGTCCGCCGTCATATCCGTCGTAACACATCTATGAGGAGATCCTCTGACATGCGCAGAGCATTCATAGCCATCGCGCTCGCCGCCTGCACCCGCGCTACCCCATCCACGTCGCCTGCACCCGCAACCGGCCCCTTCGACGTCTTGATCTCGAATGGCAAGATCGTCGACGGCACCGGCAATCCGTGGTTCTACGGCGATGTCGGCATCAGTGGCGATCGGATCACGCGCATTGCGCCCGCCGGAATGCTGCGAGACGCATCCGCGACACGACGCATCGACGCGCGCGGGCTCGTCGTCGCGCCGGGCGTGATCGACATCCAGGCGCACTCCGAGGGTCCGCTGCTCACGGGCGACAGTCGCGTCGTCAGCATGATCACGCAGGGCGTCACCACGATGATCATGGGTGAAGGCGACACGCCGGGCCCGATGAACGACAAGCTCCTCGCGCTCATCACCGACCCCGCCGACAGCACGGACAAGCGCGTGATGACCGGGTTCGTTGGCCCGCGTGGATTCGACGCCTGGCTTCGCCACATGGAGCAACGCGGGGCGTCCGTGAACATGGGCTCCTTCATCGGCGCGGGTACCGTGCGCGCGTACGCCAAGGGAATGACCGAGGGTGCGCTGTCGCCCGCGGAGTTGGACACGGTGCGTCGCGTGATGCGTGACGCGATGCGCGACGGCGCGTTTGGTCTCGCGAGCGCGTTGATCTATCCGCCCGGGAACTATGCGTCGACCGAAGAGCTGATCGAGGAGGCGCGAGCGACGGCTCCGTTCGGCGGCGTCTACATCACGCACATGCGGTCGGAGGGCGATCGATTCGTCGAGGCGGTGGACGAAGCGCTCCGCATCGGACACGAGGGCGGCGTCCCCGTCGAGATCTATCACCTCAAGGCCGCCGGCGTGAAGAACTGGCCGAAGATGCGCGGCGTCATCGCGAAGATCGATTCCGCCCGCGCCGCGGGCCAGGACGTGACGACCGATCAATACCCATACACCGCTGGATCGAACAATCTCTCGTCGTGCATTCCGCCCTGGGCGCACGCCGACGGAAGACTCATCGAGCGACTGCGCGATCCCGCGACGCGCGCGCGCATCAAGACCGAGATGCTCGACGAGAACGCCAAGTTCGAGAGTCTCTGCCTCGGCGCCACGCCGCAGGGCGTCGAAGTCATCGGCTTCAGCGTCGACTCACTCAAGAAGTACGAGGGCAAGCGGCTCCCCGAAATCGCGCAGGTGTGGAACAAGGATTGGGCGGACGCGCTCATGGATCTCACCATCCTCGAGCGGAACAGGCTGGGCCAGGTGATCTTCGTGGCGTCCGACTCCAACATCGCGATTCAGGTCGTGAAGCCGTGGATGAAGTTCGGGACGGACGCCGGCGCGTACGATCCCGACAGCGCCAAGGTCGCGACGCACCCGCGCGCGTACGGGACCTATCCTCGCATCCTCGGCCGTTTCGTACGCGAGTGGAGATGGCTCACGCTCGAGGACGCGGTGCGCAAGATGTCCGGAGCGACGGCCGATCGGCTTTCGATTCGTGATCGCGGCTATCTACGCGAGGGGATGCGCGCGGACGTAATGATCTTCGATCCGAACACGATCATCGATCGCGCGACGTACGAGCGGCCGCACCAGCTCTCGGTCGGCGTGATTCACGTCCTGGTGAACGGCACGGCTGTAGTGACGGACGGCAAGGTCACGGGGGCCAGACCCGGGCGCATCGTTCGCGGTCCAGGCTATCGCGCCCAGTAGGTTTTGATCTCGCGCGTGCGTTCGCGTGGCGGCGGAGGGGCCCGGCGCAAATTCCGCTCCTCGCTTTGCTCGTCGCTCACCTCGCTCGGCGACCCTCGGCTACGCCGCGGGTCCCCCGCCGGCTCGGTAAAATTTGCTTGGGCCCACCACCGCCCCGCTCCGCCACAGCCTCTTATTCACGAGCTGCGCGCGCGGCCAGGACCGCTCACCCGCCCGAGCAAAGCGAAGACGCGGGCAGAGCGACACCCAGCCCGCGGACGATGAGTGGCGGCCGGAGGGACGGGTGTGCCCTAAGCGGATCGTCTGAGCGGGGACGCTCCGGAGGAGCGCACCCGCGAAGCCAGCGAGCAGCGCAGAAGCTCAGGAGTGCTCACGAGTGAGCACTCCTGAGCGCACGAGCAGCACAGCGTGGTCCGCGTGGGCACACTCGGCCCGACGGACGACGCGTGAAACTGACGTGCAAAGTCCGCTGCGCTCGGGATGACCGGCTAGACGTCGGCCATGACCGTGCGGTCCTGCGCCCACGCGCGCAGCTCGCCGATCTTCTCGGTCATGGTCAGCGCCAGCGGCCGCGTGTTCTTGATCTCCTGAAGCAGCAGCTCGGTTGTGAGCGGCGCGCTCGCGGAGAACGCCGCGAACAAACCAGCGACCACGCTCTCCTCGATCTCCGCGCCGCTGAAGCCTTCTGATGCGCCCGCGAGCTTGGCCAGGTCGAACTGCTTCGACTGCTGCTTTCTGCGGGTGAGGTGAATGTCGAAGATCGACTCACGCACCGGAGATGTCGGCAGATCCACGAAGAACACTTCGTCGAAGCGGCCTTTGCGGATGAACTCCGGCGGCAGCCGCGACACGTCGTTGGAGGTCGCGACGACAAAGACGTCGCCGCGGCGATCCTGGAGCCACGCGAGGAAGGAGCCGAAGACGCGACGCGACACGCCGCCATCGGTGTCGTCCCCGCCCTGCGCAAAGGCTTTCTCCAGCTCGTCGATCCAGAGGATCGTCGGCGCCATTCGCTCCGCCGTCTGGAGAGCGCGTTTGAAATTCTTTTCGCTGTCGCCGATGTACTTGTCGTAGAGGTTCGCCGGATCGAGTTTGAGCAGCGGCAGCCCCCACTCGCACGCGACGGCCTTCGCGCACATGCTCTTGCCGCATCCCGGCACGCCGAGCAGCAGGATGCCCTTGGGGAAGCGCAGTCCGAAATCGACGGCGCGCTGCGCGTCGGTCACGACGGACCGCCGCTTCGTCAGCCACGTCTTCAACCCGGCGAGGCCCGCCACCTGCGAGAGACCGTGCTCGGGCGGGTGGTACTCGAGCAATCCGTCCTGCTGCACCGCCTGTCGCTTCGCCGCGATGACGCCTTCGATGTCCTTCGCGCGAAGAAAACCGTCTTCGACGATCTGCCGAGTCACAATCCGCTCCGCTTCGCCGAGAGTGAGTCCCATCAGATTCTGAATGAGACGCGTCCGATCCTGCGGTGTGAGCTCGACCGTTACTTTCATTCTCGCCGAGTGCTCGCGAATCATCCGCTCGACGACGATCCGGTAGTCGTCGTACGTCGGCGGCGGCAGACGGAAAAAGGTGGCATGCGGACGCAGCGTGTCCGGCAAGCGGATGTTGCTGCCGACGATCACCAACGCGCCGCGTCGCGCCGAGAACATGGTGACGACGTCGAGCAGATGGCTGATGATCACGGGATCTTCGAGATAGGTCGAGAGGTCACGGAAGAGATACACGCCCGACGAATCCTGCTCGGCGTACTTGAGCGCCTTCACCGGCTCTTGCGTGTCCTCGAAGTACGGATCGCCGGCGGAGTTGCCGCGCCGCACGCCCTTCGACCGCGTCCAGTAGTAGTAGTGCAGTGAGAGATCCGTGGCGGCCTGACGCACGAGCTCTTCGGCGCGTTCCGGCTCGACGGTCTCGAGGACGATCAGCGTGTAGTGCGCGCGAATGAGCAGTTCGAGATCGGTGAGCGCGTCGGCGGAAGGCACGGCGTTGGGGGTTGGATCTCGGCGGTGTGGTGGGACGTGCGGACGGCTACTATAGTGTCGTCCGCTTATGACCGCCACCGTTCCCACCGATCTCGCCCGCGCGCTCGGAGAGCGCTATGACATTCGCGGCGTCCTTGGCCGTGGTGGCATGGCCACGGTCTACGACGCTTATGACAGAAAGCACCAGCGCGAGGTCGCGCTCAAAGTGCTGCGTCCCGACATCGCCAGCACGATCGGCGCCGACCGCTTCCTCAAGGAAATCCAGATCGTTGCGCGCATGGTGCACCCGCACATCCTGTCGCTGCACGATTCGGGCGAGTCGGAAGGGTTCGTCTACTACGTTATGCCGTTCATCGACGGCGGCTCGCTGCGGGATCGGATGCAGCAGGAGGGGCGCATGAGCGCGGAGCGCGCGATCGAGATCGCGGCGCCCATCGCCGACGCGCTGTCCTACGCGCATCACCTCGGCGTGCTGCATCGCGACATCAAGCCGGAGAACGTCCTCTTCGCGCAGGCGCATCCGATCGTCGCGGATTTCGGAATCGCGAAAGCCGTGAGCTCGGCGACGAGCGGCGCGCAGCTCACCCGAACGGGCATCTCGCTTGGCACTCCGGGCTATATGAGCCCGGAACAAGCCGCAGGGTTCGCCGATGTGGACGCGCGCACCGACGTGTACAGTCTCGCCATCCTCGTCTACGAGATGATCGTCGGAGAGATTCCGGGCCGCTGGGTGACGGAGGAATCGACGCGGGCCGGGCGCTTCGTCGACTGCGCCGCTTCTCATAAGAATTCCCTCAACAATGCCGGAAGCGTGGTCGAGGGCGCGCTGGTGCGCGCGCTCGCGTTGCGTCCCGATCAGCGCACGGCCACGCCCGCCAAGTTCATCGAGGAACTCCGCGGTCAGGCGCAGGGGGTTCGTCGCAAATACCGGCCGGAGGAGATCGAGGCGATCGTGAATCGCGCCGCGGAGATCGAGGCGACGAACCCGACCGAGAGCGGCTCGATGACCATGGGCGGCGTCGAACAGGTCGCCCGCGAAGCCGGTATCGATACGCGAGCGGTACGGTCGGCCGCGGCGCTCTTGTCGCCGCGGCCCACCTCGCGCGATTCGGCCATGGAACAGCCGAAGTCGAACATTCTCATCGGCGGCCCCACGCGGTTGCTGTATCACCGCGTCGTCGACGGTGAATTGGCCGAGGCCGACTACCCGATACTGGTTGATGAGATTCGAACGATCGTCGGCGAAGTGGGTCAGGTGAGTCAGCTGGGACACTCGTTCTCCTGGGTGTTGAACAAGGGCCAGTCGGGCATGCGCAGCATCGAGGTCGCCGTCACGGTGCGAGGCGGCAAGACGCGCATCACCGTCCAGGAGAACCTCGGCACTCTCATTGGGGCGATCTTCGGCGGAATCGGTGGCGGGATGGGTGGCGGCGGAATGGGCCCGATCGTCGCACTCACGGCGGGTGCCTTACACGCACCGCCGCTGCTTGCCTTCATGATCCCGGCGTGGCTGGCCACCGTGTACAGCATCGCTCGAACGAGCTTCCACTACGCCGTGCGACGCCGGCAAAAGGTGCTGACTTATTTGGCCGATCGACTGGCCGAGCTTTCGCACGAGCTCATCGGCGAGCATGACCGTGGCGTCGTACTCGAGGAAATCGTCTCGCGCCGGCTGCCGCCGCCGCGATAGAGGTTGTCAACTACAGATCCCTGCTGCGCTCGGGATGACTTCGTCACTTCACGAGGGCCTGGTACACGGCGTTCGGAAACTTCGCGGCGACGTCGCTCCGATTCGGCAGTTGGTTGATCATGAACACGAGCACGACGCGCTCCTTGGGATCCACGCGGTACTGACTGCCGTATGCGCCGCCCCAGCCGTACGTGCCGACGGACATCATTGTGTTGTCGACGCCAAGCTTCTCGTTGATCGAGAAGCCGAAGCCGAAACCCTGACCGCTGGCATTGAACAGCGCACCAACCTGGTTCGACGTCATCAGATCAACGGTCTTCGGCGACAGTAGCCGCACGCCATTCAGCTCACCGCCATTGAGCAGCATCTGGAGGAAACGCGCATAGTCGCGCGCGGTGGAGACGAGTCCGGCGCCGCCCGCGAAGCTGCGACGCGGGCCGTCCACATAGTGTCCCTGTCCACGCGAACCATCGGGCGCTCGCGTCGCGTGATTCAGCGAATCGGTCGCGTACACCGCCACGAGACGCTGGCGCTGCGAGGCGGGCACGTAGAAATAGGTGTCCGTCATTCCCAGTGGCCGCGTGATGCGCGCACGAATGAATTCGTCGAGCGGCACGCCCGACGCGCGCTCGACCACGCAGCCGAGGATGTCGGTGCTGTATCCGTACACCCACGCGTCGCCCGGTTGCCGCATGAAGGGGAGGGTCGCGAGCCGCTCAATCGTCGCGCAGATCGGTTCGTCCTTGTCGGCGGTATACCAGCCGAAGCCGGCTTCCGGACCGAGCCCTTTGGCGGCGTACAGCGGAGCGAGGAGGGAATCGACTCCGTACGAGATGCCGGCAGTGTGCGTCAGCAGATCGCGAATCGTGATGCGCCGCATTGCCAACACGATCTGGCGGCCCGAGTCGCTCCGTATCGCGACGGTCGTTCTCGCGTACGCCGGGATGAACTGACTCACGGGATTGTTCAGCGCGATTTTCCCTTCCTCGACGAGCATCATGATCGCGACGCTGGTGAGCGCCTTCGTCTGGGACGCGATCCGGAACATCGCGTCCGGAGTCATGCGTCGTCCGGCTTCCCTGTCCGCCCACCCGACGGCGCGCTGGTAAACGACGTCCCCGTCACGCAGCACCAACGCGACAGCGCCCCCGATACGATTGCTGTCCACATACTGCTGCAGGAACCCGTCGACCCGCGCCAGCCGTTCGGTGGAGAACCCGTGATCCAGCGCGGGCTTACGAGCGGTCGCGGTCTGCCCGGTGAGGACCGCCGGTGCCAGCGACAGCAGCAGGACTCGACTCGCGAAAGACGATGTCATGGCGTGGTTTGGGCTGAAGGCAAAGGCACCGGACAGCGGTGATAGCATACCGCGCCCGACCCCGTTTTCGCTACATTAGTGCGTTCGACGCCGAGCAGATGTACTGGAGCAAAAGCTGCACAGGAAGCGCTCAGGAAGGGTCCGCACTTAGGCGGGCTCAAGGGCACACCGCCAGGGGAGAGAGAGAGAGTCAATGCGCACGACAGGAGTAGTGAAGTGGTTCAATGCTGAGAAGGGGTATGGTTTCATCACGCCGGACGACGGCGGAAAAGATTGCTTCGTGCACTTCTCCGCGATCCAGGGCGGTGGGTTCCGCAAGCTCGAGGAAGGGCAAAAGGTCGAGTTCGAAGTTGGGCAGGGGCAGAAGGGTCCGCAGGCCGAGAACGTGACGGCGCTCGATGGCGGCACGGCGAGCACCGGGACTAGCGACCGGCCCGCTCGCGAAGGCCGCGGCGGCGGCGG
>DATBRO010000091.1:0-10374 GCA_036560265.1 Gemmatimonadaceae bacterium
GCGGCTGCTCTGGCCATCTGAGCTACGTCAGCGACGTGGCTTGTTTTTGCGAGACTCGTAGGATAGCCAGCTTCCAAAAACGTGTCAAGGCGCGACACCAAGCGAAGTTAGCTCGTGCCGACCGGGCGAACGACTTTCCACTTCGTCCCGCCTCCGGCGTCCTCCACGGCGACTCCCAGATCCGCCAATTCCGCCCGGATCCGGTCCGCTTCCGCAAAGTCACGACGTTCGCGCGCCGCGCTGCGCGCCGCGATCCGCTCCTCCACTAGTTTGGCGAACTCCGCAGACGCAGCTCCTCGCTCCGGAACGATGTCGAGCACGCTATCCATTGACTTGAAAGCGCTTCGGGCGCTGTCGAGCGCGCGCCGGTCGGTCCCGTTTCGGTCGAGCTCGCGGTTCGCCGCCTTGAGAAATGTGAAGAGCGCCGCCTGCGCTTCTGGTGCGTTGAGGTCGTCGAACATCGCCGTCTGAAAATCCCCTTGCGCTTGCTCAGCGGCCGCGGCGAGCGCGTCCGTGCCGCCACTGGCGTCCTCCAGCCGCTCAGCGAACTCTCCCACGCGACGCACCGCTTCCATCGACGCTTCCAGAGCTTCCTCGGAGAAGTTGAGCTCCTTGCGGTAGTGGGTCGTAAAGACAAAGTGCCGGATCGCGGCAGCCGAGATCTGCTGCTCGCGAAGTTCCTTCACGGTTGAAACGTTGCCGAGTCGTTTGGCCATCTTCGCGCCCTCGGTGAGCAGAAACGCGCCGTGGCACCAGCACCGCGCGAACGGCTTTCCCGTCGCGGCTTCCGACTGCGCAATCTCGTCTTCGTGATGCGGAAAGATGAGATCGATGCCGCCGGTGTGGACGTCGAGCGTCTCGCCGAGCAGATCCATCGCCATCGCGGAGCACTCGAGATGCCAGCCGGGCCGGCCACGTCCCCACGGCGAGTCCCAGGCGGCTCCGGCCCCTTCGTCCTCCGGCTTCGCGGCCTTCCAGAGCGCAAAGTCCTGAGCGTGTTCCTTGGTGTAGTCGTCCTGCGCCACACGCGCGCCGGCTTTCAGCTCGCGCGTATCGAGGCGCGATAAGCGGCCATAGTGCGGAAAGCGGCCGATCGCGTAGTACACGGAGCGGTCCTCAGCCTGATACGCGACGTTGCGCTCCACGAGACGCCGGACGAGGTCGATCATCTGCGGGATGTAGTCCGTGGCTTTTGGATAGTCCTCCGCCTTCTCGATGCGCAGGTAGTCGCGATCCGCGAAAAAGATCTCCGCTACCGGCTCCGTGATCTCGCGGATGTTCTTCCCTTGTTCACTCGCGCGTTTGATGATCTTGTCGTCGACGTCGGTCAGGTTCATGACCTGGCGAACGCCCCATCCGCGAAGGCGGATGGTCCGTCGCAACAGATCGTTGAACAGGAATGTTCGAAAATTGCCGAGGTGCGCCGGGTTGTAGACCGTGGGTCCGCAACTGTACATGAGGACGGTCTTGCCGTCGGCCGGCTCGAACGGCTCGACGCGGCGTGTCATCGTGTTGTAGAGACGAAACTGCGGCCGCGTCTCTTGCCTCGGCCCCTCGGTGTCGGAACGCCCCGCCATGCGATCTCAGCCCGTGCCGAGGGCGCGCCGCTCCGCGAGCGCGATCACGTCCACCGGCACCGTGACTGGTACGAGCACTCCGCCGCCGGGCGCGGGGACACGAAGGAGCAACGGCCGCTCGCGCGTGGTACGCCGGAATCCCTGCCCTTCATAGATCCGCGTGATGAGAATGCGGCGCACGATCACCATGACGACGGCGAGTGTCGGAACCGCAACGACCAGCCCCATGCCACCGAGGAGTGTACCCATGATGAGCACCGACATGATCGTCAGCACCGGCGGAAGGTCGACTCTACGCGACATCACGAGCGGCGAGACGAGGTTGCCCTCGATGAGGTGAATCACGACGCCGAGCAGAATCACCAGTACGGAGTGTCCGAACGGCTCGAGCGATCCGAATCCGGTGCCATTGAGCACGAAGAGGGCGGGCAGCGTCGTGGACACGAGAGTGCCGAAGAACGGAACGATGGCAACCAGTCCGGTGAAGACGCCGAACGGCAGCCAGAACGGGACGCGGAGCGCATACAGGCCGATGGCCGTCAGCAGTCCGAGCACAAACATGGCGGTCAACTGCGCCACGATGAAGGCGCGGAGCGTGACGCCGAGATCGGTGAGCACGTCGCGCACGAGGTCCCGATGAATCGGCGGGAAGAGCGCGATCATCCACTCGCGGTACAATGTCGGTTGCAGCGAGAGATAGATCCCCATCACGCCGACGGCGAAGACATTGATCGCACCGTGCACCAGGCCGAAGGCACGTGGCACGACGTCGCCGAACGTCTCCGCGATGCGATCATAGATGGCGCGCAAGATCCGGTGGTCGCCCGGGCCGACGATCTCACGAAGTCCGGGATACTTCACCATCCAGCGTTCGAGTCCAGCCTCCCATCCGGCGATGTAGTCGGGCAGCACGGTGAATAGCTGCTGCGTTTGCTCGACGACGGGCGGCACGAGCACCCAGAACAACCCGGCGACCGCGGCGATCGTCATACTGAGCGCGGCGAAGTAGGCAAACCGGTCCGGGATGTGAAGCCGGCGCTCGATGACACCCGCCAACCCGCGCAGGTACACCGAGATCAGAATGCCGAGAAAAAGAAGAACGAGGACGTTCGCGACGTTCTTGACGAGGACCAACAGCAGGATCGTCAGAATGGTCGCTGTGAGAATCGGCGCGAACCGGACGCGCCGAATCGTCTCGCCGATCAACGCCGTTTCTTCTCCTCCCCAACCTCGTGGGTGCCCGCGTCCTCGATTTCGGCGCTCACGGTCTCCGCGTCGCGCGACTTCCCGGAGCCGAGTTGGCCGCGCGTGCCCGTCGAAGCGGGAAGCACTCCCATTTTTTGTTTGAGCGCCAGGAGACGTTCGTCGACGGCCGCTCCACTGGCGCCCTTTTCCAGCGCCTTGAAGTCCTGCTGAAGCCGATCACCGGTGAACTCCTCCTCGATCTCGACGGACGCCTTGAGCGTGCGCTCGTTCTGATCGATGCGCTCCTCCATCCGCGCAAACGCCTCGAAGGCCGATTTCTCGGACATCGAGGACATCGTCTCGTGGATGCGCTGCTGCGCCTGCGCGCGGCGCTGACGAGCGATGAGGAGATTCTTCTTGCGCTTCGCCTCTTCGATCTTGTCGTTCAGGTCGCGCAGCGAGTTCTTGAGCTTCTCGGTCTCGAGGCGATGGGATTCCCACGTTTGCTCGAGCTGCTGGCCGTGGGACATGTGCTCGCTGTGCCTGACCAACGCCTGCTTGGCAAGATCGTCTCGGGTCTCCTTCACGGCGAGCATGGCCCGCTGCTCCCACTCGGCCGCCTGCTTGTATTCCACGTCGGCTTGATCGCGCAGCCGCTTCTCGTCCGCGATGGCGGCCGCGACCATCTGCTTCGCCTTCACCAGCTGCCCGCGCATATCGACGAGAATCTGATTCAACATCTTCTCGGGATCTTCGGACCGAGAGATCAGATCGTTGATGTTCGACCGCAGCATCTGCGAGAGTCTGTCGAGAATACCCATGGTCAGCGCCCCCGCCCGCCTTTTCCGCCGCGCGCGCCGCGTGCACTCCCGCCACTCTTTCCGCTATTCCCGCCGCGCCCGGCGTTTCCGCTGTGTCCTTTGCTCGAAGCAGTCCGCGCAGTCGCGACGCGTGCGGGCGTTGCCGCGCGTCGGGGACTGAACGATCCAATCTCCCGAAGATGCGATGCGAGCGCGATGGCGATGCTTTCGTACGCGGCGAGGAATTCCTCAAAATCCAGATGCGACAGCTCCAGCGCTTCCGTAATCACCACCGAATTCTGTTCTATACCGTAGGAACCGTGGACCATATCCGATGCATTCATTTCCAGAAGGCGACGACTCAGCTCCGAGGCGGCCTTCGCGTCCTTGGGTAGCTCCATGACCTTCACACGCAGCACGACCACCGGTGGGGAAAAGTGCACGACGACGTCGAAGTCGAGCGCGCCACCAGGTTTCACCACCCAGAGCCCCGGTTCGACCTCGCGGGAGCTCGCGCCTTCGGCGCTGAGTCGCTCGAGAAACCCTTCGATGTCTTCCTTGGTGACCATGGGGCAGTCCGTCGTTGCGTCTTGTAGTTCCTACGAATCCGTGGGACAGACGTTTCACCGGAGAAGGTACTACGCTTTCTTGATCTGCACCAACCGCTCGCGCGCCAGTCTCCGCCCGGTCGGCGTGGCGGCCAAGCCGCCTCCCGCTGTCTCGCGGTACCGCACGTCCATGTCGCGCCCGATCTCGCCCATCGTATCGATCACCTCGTCGGCCGGAATCGCGAAAGTGATCCCGGCGAGCGCCATCTCGATGGCGGCGAGCGCGATCGCCGCGCCGGTTGCGTTCCGGAAGACGCATGGCAGCTCAACGAGCCCGCCGAGCGGATCGCAAACGAGTCCGAGCGTCCCCTGCTGGGCCAGCGCGGTCGCGTGTCCGACCTGCGTCGGCGTTCCTCCCAACATCTCGGTGGCCGCGCCCGCGGCCATTGCGGCGGCGGCGCCGGTCTCGGCCTGACAGCCGCCCTCCGCGCCCGAGAGTGAGGCGCGCTCGGCAATCACAGCGCCGATGAGCCCAGCGGTCGCGAGTGCGTCCACAAGCTGCTCGTCGCCGATGTTCTTGGCGTCCGCCAAGCCAGTCAGCACGGCGGGAAGAACGCCCGCGCCACCGGCCGTCGGCGCCGCCACGATCACGCCCATCGCCGCGTTGATCTCCTGAACGGCCAGGGCGCGCGCGAGGACGTCGCGAAAAGGCGTTCCAGCGAGCGGACCGGGAGGACCGCTGCGCAGTTTCGCCGCGTCGCCACCCACGAGACCCGACGCCGATTTGTGGTCGCCCGTGAGTCCCTGGGCGATCGCCCCGCGCATCACGTCCAGCGCGCGCTTCAACGCGGAGCGGATCTCGGCGACGGGACGTCCCTGGTCCTTCGATTCCGCCTCGAGCGCGAGACGCGCGAGCGAGATCTCGCGCGACTCGGCGTCCCGAATCGCCTCCCGCAGCGAGCGATACATGCTAGGCGCTCACCTTGTCCAGCCGGTACGCCCAGCGCACCCAGGGCAGCGCGCGAATGTCGTCGCGTGCTTTTTCGTCGGGGGCTTCGTCGAGCTCGATCACCATGAATGCGTCGCCACCGCGCTCTTTTCGCGTGAGACGCAGTGTGGCGATGTTGAGTCGATCCTCCGCGAGAATCGTGGCGATTCGCGCGACGGAGCCGCGAACATCTTCCGCCACCAGCACGATCGTGTGGTAGGACCCAGAGACTTCGACGGGGAAGCCGTCGATCTCGGTGACGAGAATCCGTCCCGCGCCGAGTGATGATCCGAGCATCACGGAGCGGCGATCGCCGCGCTCGACCGTGATGCGCGCGCTGTTCGGATGCACCTTGTCCTCTTCCCCGAGCTTCGTCTTCTCGAACGTGTATTGTAGGCCTTCCTTCTCGGCGATCTCGAGCGCGGCGCGAATGCGCTCGTCGTCCGGGCGAAATCCCATCAAACCGGCGACGATGGCCTTGTCCGTTCCATGTCCCTCGCCCGTCCGCGCGAACGAGCCGTGCAGCTCGACGCGCGCGCGCTGCGGAGTCCCGCCCACGAGACAGCGGGCGAGCAAGCCCAATCGACACGCGCCCGCCGTGTGCGACGACGAGGGGCCGACCATCACGGGGCCGATGATGTCGAGGAGAGAGACCATGTGTTGAAGCTAGTGGGGAGTGAGAAGTGGGCAGTGGGCCAGCCGCCCACTACCCACTGCCCACTAGCCCACTTTCCGTTTCCGCCGCTTCTCGAATAGCGGGCGCAAATAGTTGCCCGTGTACGAGGCCTCGACCTGCGCCACGTCTTCCGGCGTTCCTGCGGCCACCAGCGCGCCACCGCGCGTGCCGCCTTCAGGGCCAAGATCGATGATCCAATCCGCCGTCTTGATCACGTCGATGTTGTGCTCGATGACGAGCACTGTGTTCCCGCGATCGACGAGCCGGTGCAGCACCTCGAGCAACAGACGCACGTCCTCGAAGTGCAGCCCGGTGGTCGGTTCATCGAGGATGTAGAACGTGCGACCGGTGTCCCGTTTGGAGAGCTCCGTCGCGAGCTTCACGCGCTGCGCCTCGCCGCCGGAGAGCGTGGTCGCGCTCTGTCCGAGATGGATGTAGCCCAGTCCGACGTCGTTCAACGTCTCCAGCTTTTGCCGGATGCGCGGCTGGTTCTCGAAGAAGGCGAGCGCGTCTTCGACCGTGAGCTCCAGCACGTCGCTGACGTTCAAGCCGCGAAATCGTACTTCGAGCGTTTCGCGATTGTACCGCTTTCCCTTGCACACCTCGCAAGGCACGTAGACGTCCGGCAGAAAGTGCATCTCGATTTTCACGAGACCGTCGCCCTGACACGCCTCGCACCGCCCACCCTTCACGTTGAACGAAAAGCGACCCGGGCCGTAGCCGCGGATCTTCGCATCGGGGAGCTCCGCGAACAGCTCGCGAATCGGCGTGAACAGCCCCGTGTACGTCGCCGGATTCGAGCGCGGAGTGCGCCCGATCGGACTCTGATCGATGTCGATGACTTTATCGATGTGCTCATACCCGGTTATGCGATCGTGCGCACCCGGGATGACGCGTGCCCGATAGAAGTGCCTCGCCAACGATCTGTGGAGGATGTCCTCGATCAACGTGGACTTGCCCGACCCCGAAACGCCGGTAACGGCGACGAATAGTCCCAGCGGAATCTCCACGTCGAGACGCCGCAGGTTGTGCTCGCGAGCGCCTTCGACCCTGAGCGCGCGCCGCTTGTCGCGCGGCCGCCGCGAGCTCGGAACGCGAATCTCCTTCTCGCCCGCCAAATACCGTCCGGTCAAGGAGTCGGGGGTGTCGACGATGTTCTGGATGGAACCGGTCGCGATCACATGGCCGCCGTGCTTCCCGGCGCCAGGGCCGAGATCGATGACGTGGTCCGCCGCGCGAATGGTCTCCTCGTCGTGCTCGACGACGATCACGGTGTTGCCGAGATCGCGCAGTTGCTCGAGCGTCGCGAGCAGCCGCGCGTTGTCACGCTGATGCAAGCCGATGGACGGCTCATCGAGGATGTACAACACCCCCACCAATCGCGAGCCGATCTGTGTCGCGAGCCGGATGCGCTGCGCTTCGCCACCGCTCAACGACTCCGCCGCGCGCCCGAGCGTCAGATAATCGAGGCCGACGTCCACGAGAAACTGCAGCCGCTCCCGGACTTCCTTGAGGATCGGCGCCGCGATTTCGCGGTCGAGCCCCGGCTTGCCGTTCTCACGCACCGGCACGCTTGCGAAAAACGTGAGCGCGTCGGTGACCGCCAGCTCGACGATCTCGCCGATGTTGCGGTCCGCGACCGTCACGGCCAACGCTTCCGGCTTGAGCCGCCGCCCGCCGCACGCGTCGCACGGCACCTCGATCATGTACTCCTCGAGCTCGATGCGGACCGAGTCGGAAGAGCTTTCCGCGTAACGGCGCTCGATGTTCGAGAGCACGCCCTCCCAATTGTGCGCTGGATCGCCGTGCAGGATCGCGCGACGGACCGATTGTGGCAGATCGCCCCAGGCGCTGTTGAGATCGAACTTGAACTGACGGGCCAGCGCCGGGAGCACCACCTTTCGCAAATAGCCTTGCGGCTCGCCCCAGGGAATGATGACGCCTTCGAGCAGCGAGATCCGCGCGTCGCCAAGGATCAACTCTTCGCTCACGCGCCGGCGAGTTCCCAAGCCGCCGCACGTGGGACACGCGCCGAACGGTGAGTTGAACGAGAAATGACGCGGCTCCAACTCCGGCAGCGAGATGCCACACACCGGGCAACCATACTTCTCCGAGAACAGCTCGACCGAGCGCGAGGCCGGCTCGACGTTGGCGACCTCCACGAGGCCCTCGGCCAGCTTGAGTGCCGTCTCCACCGAATCGGCAAGACGCGCCCGATCCTCCGGACGCACGACGAGCCGGTCGACGACGACGGAGATCGAGTGGTTCTGCCGGCGATTCAGCTTCGGAGGGTTCGCCACCTCGGCCAGCTCGCCGTCAACATAGGCGCGGATGAATCCCTGCTTGCGCACCGACTCGAACAGCTCGCGAAACTCGCCCTTGCGCTGCTGCACCAGCGGCGCTCGGACTTCGATGCGCGTGTCCGGTGGCCAACTGAGAACGATCTCCGCGATCTGCGCGGCGCTCTGCCGCTGCACCGGCCGCCCGCAGTTCGGGCAGTGGGGCGTCCCCGCCCGCGCAAAGAACAGGCGCAGGTAATCGTAGATTTCCGTGACCGTCCCGACAGTCGATCGCGGATTGTGCCCGGCTGTCTTCTGTTCGATCGAGATCGCGGGCGACAGGCCTTCGATCGAATCGACGTCGGGCTTCTCCATCAGGCCGAGGAACTGCCGGGCGTAGGCGGAGAGAGACTCGACGTATCGGCGCTGACCTTCCGCGTAGATCGTATCGAACGCGAGTGACGATTTCCCCGACCCGGACAGCCCCGTGATGACCGTCAGCTTGTCGCGAGGAATCGTGACATCGATGTTCTTGAGGTTGTGCTCCCGGGCGCCCCGGATGAACAGCGCATCTTCTGCCATAGCCTGAGTAAGCTGAAAGCACAGACCGGGGCAGACAAGTCGCGGAGTACGGGAGTTAGATTAGACCGTCCCTCCATCCCCCTTTCCGTACGGTTCCCTCCGCCGGTGGACCATGCCGCACACTGACGCCATCGTGGTGCTGACGACAGTCTCGAACGACGAAGAGGCGGTGACGCTCGTCAAAGCCTTGCTCGACCGCCGGCTCATCGCCTGCGGAACGTTGGTGTCCGGCGCGCGCTCGATCTATCGGTGGCAAGGCAAGATCTCGGATGAGCGTGAAGTGCTGCTCCTGCTGAAGACGCGCTCGGCGCGCGTCGAATCCCTGCAGGAGGCATTCAAGGAGCTGCATCCTTATAAAGTGCCCGAGTTGCTCGTTCTGTCCGTGGACACCGGGCTCGAGAAGTATCTCGAGTGGATCAACGGAGAGACCTCGCTCTCTCTCACGTGACGCAACCGCGAGGGGAGAAGGAGGGGGAGGAGGAGGGAGATGGACGTGGAAGCGGTGGACGAGCTCGAGGTGCGGCAGGAGGGGCCGTCGCCATGATCGACGTGCGTGTGGACGACCTCGCTTTCTATGAGGGAGAGGCGATCGTGCGCCCCGTGAACGCGATGTTGGGGGCGACCACGCCCGTCATGCGCCGTCTCGAGCATGCGGCCGGCGCCGCGTTCGCCGACAAGGCGCGCCTTGCTCAACCGCTTCCCGTCGGCGCGGCCGTCGTCACGAATGCCGGCGACCTTCCAGTCGAGCTGCTCATTCACGGCGTTGTCTCCAGCGACGACGAGCCGGTGACGCGCGCGACTGTGCGACTCGCGCTGATGAGCGCGCTCCAGCGCGCGGTCGCGTTTCAGATTCGCGAGCTCGCCATCGCGCCGTTCGGCCTCGGCGCGGGTAATCTGGACATTGAGGACAGCGCGGACATCATGGTCGACGTGCTCACCGAGCACATGCGTCGCTCGGCATATCCGGCGTCGGTGTTGATCGTCGCGGAGACAGGACTGGAGGAACAGGTGGTCCGGTCACGCTTGCGAGGTGCGTCGTGAAAGGAGGGAGGCGGACTCTCACCGCGCTCGCGATTCTCGTTGCGTGGATCGGCGGCCTCGGCATGCTGGTTCGTCGCGAGTACTTCCGTCCCCACATCGAGCGGCTCGCGGAGGCGGCTCTTCGCGTAACCCCGGGAGCCGTGTTCTTCGCCGTCATGCAGGGCGACAAGCAAGTCGGGTTCGCGTCGTCCACGCTGGACACGGCGACCGCGATGATCGAACAACGCGATTATCTCGTCGCGGACATTCCGGTCGGCGGCAAGCCGCACCGCGTCGAAGCGCGAACCAACGTGACGCTCTCGCGGACGCTACGCCTGAAAAAGTTCGAGGTGGCCCTCGAGGCGGACGAGGGACCGGTGAAGGTCCAGGGTCAGGTCGTCGGCGATACCCTGCTGCAATTCACGGTCGCCACGGGCACCGGCGCCGCGCCTGATACGCAGCGGCTGAAACTCGGCGGCCCCATTCTGCTGCCGACGCTCGTGCCGCTGGCGGTTGCGCTGGAGGAGAAGCCACGAGTCGGCAAGACGTACGTGCTGCCGGTGTTCGACGCGACGTCGCTCGCTCCGAAGGACGTGCGGCTCGACATCCGCGCGGAGTCGCTCTTCGTCGTGAACGACAGCTCCGTGTTCGACTCGACGACCGGACGCTGGCACGGCGTGCTCCCGGATACCATCCGCGCCTGGGAAATCGTGCCGCAA
>DATBRO010000092.1:0-5752 GCA_036560265.1 Gemmatimonadaceae bacterium
ACCGACAAGCTCGTCGTGCTCGGGAGCCCGTTGATCGCGCGGTCCGAGCTCCAGCTCATCGGCGCTCACAACGTGGCCAACGCCCTGTGCGCGTCGCTCGCCGTCATGCTCGCGGATCCGGGATACCGCGGCGCCGAAAGCAGCGAGAAGCTGGCGCAGGGCCTCCGATCATTTCGCGCCCTCGAGCACCGGATCGAGGTCGTCACTGAAACGGGTGGCGTCGTCTGGATCAACGACTCCAAATCGACCAACGTCGCGTCCACGCTCGTGGCGTTACGCGGGATGACGCGCCCGACGGTCCTCCTCCTCGGCGGCAGGCACAAAGGCGAGGCGTACACCGGGCTGCGCTCCGAGCTCACCCGAACCGTGAAGAAAGTGATCGCGTACGGGGAGGCCGCGACGCAGATCGCGCGTGACCTCGACGGTGTCGTACCCGTCGAGCAAGGCGGCACCAAATTCTCCGACGTCATCGCGCGCGCGCGCCGATCGGCCGCGCCGGGTGACGCGGTTCTCCTTTCGCCAGCGTGTTCCAGCTTCGACATGTTCGCCAACTACGAGCAACGCGGGACCGAGTTCAAGCGACTCGTCGCACGGTCGTGACGTCGACGGCGGCGATGTCCGCGCGGGACTTCGCGCGAAGCGACGTGCGTGACCGCTGGCGCATGAGCCCCGAAGCTCGCTCGATGGTGCTCATTTCCGCGGTTTTGCTCGTCTTCGGACTCGCCGTCTTGTACAGCGCCAGCGCCATCGTGGCGATCACGGATCGCGGGAGCGGCGGTGGGACGTATTTCCTCGGGCGGCAGTTGACCGGGGTCGCCGCGGGGGTCCTTGCCTTCATGCTCGCCGCCAAGATGGACGCGGAGCGCTGGCGCGAGTGGGCGTGGCCCCTGATGTGGATGACGCTCGCGGCACTGCTGTTGTGCCTCATTCTTCCCAACAGCGTCGCGCCTCGCATCAACGGTTCGAAGCGCTTTTTGTTCGGCACGTCTCTTCAGCCTTCCGAGATCGGCAAGTTCGCTATCGTCGTATGGACGGCGATGCTCGTGGTGAAGAAGGGCGATCAGCTGCAGCGACTGAGAAAGGGGTTGCTCCCGTTCATGGTCGTGCTGCTGGCGCTCTGCAGCCTCGCGGCCGCGGAGCCCGACCTGTCCGTCGTGATGCTGTACACGCTCCTCATGGCCATCGTCCTCTTCGCCGGTGGCGTTCGCGTCGCGCACTTCCTCTTCATCGGCGCGCTGGCGATTCCGTGGCTCTGGGAAGAGGCGCAACGCGTGCAGTACGCTGCCTTGCGACTCATCTCGTTCCTCGATCCGGGCGCGGCGCCGGCCGCGCAGAGCTACCAGTTGCATCAATCGCTCGTCGCTGTTGGTTCCGGTGGCCTGCTTGGGAATGGCTTTGGAGAGGGACGCCAGCAGTACGGATTCCTGCCGTATCCTTACAGCGATTTCATCGCGAGCAACGTCGGCGAGGAGTGGGGTTTCATTGGCCTCGCCGGCCTCACCATCGCGTTCGCCGCGTACGCGCTGTTCGGTTTCCGGATTGCGCGTGCCGCGCGGTCGCGGTTCCTACAGCTCGTGGCGGTCGGGCTCACGTTCACGACCGTGCTGACGGCGTATCTGCATATCGGTGTCGTCGTCGGACTGCTTCCCACGACCGGACTCACGCTTCCATTCGTGTCGTACGGGCGCTCGAACCTCGTCCTCACGATGTTCCTGACTGGCGTCCTGGTGAACATCGGAAGTAGCCGAGAACGCGTGGTGGGCGTGAGCGCCACCAATCCGTTCGCCGCGCCCTCATGAGGATTGTGTTCGCGGGTGGCGGGACCGGTGGGCACCTCTACCCCGGACTCGCGATTGCTCGCGCCGTGCAGCGTCTTCGTCCCGACATTCAGCCGTTCTTCGTTGGCGCCCGACGCGGCGTCGAGCGTGACGTCCTTCCCACCACCCACTTCCCACACGTTTTACTGGACCTCCATCCGCTCTACCGCGCGACATTCTGGAACAATTGGCGTACGCTGGTCGGCATGACCACGGCCTGGCGTGGGATCCGGCGCGTCGTGAGCGACGAGCGTCCCGCTCTCGTGGTGGGAACCGGCGGGTACGCCGCGGGCGCGATGCTCGCCTACGCCATCGTGCACGGCATTCCGATCGCCCAGCAGGCGAGCGACGCGCTGCCGAGCTTGACGACGCGGTTGTTCAGTCGTTGGTCGCGCGAGATCTACCTTGCCATCCCCGAAGCCGCGCGGCATCTGCGCGTCCGTTCGCCTGATGCGTTGATCGATACCGGTGCTCCGATCGAGCCGCCGCCGCAACCGCGCCCGGAGCGAAACGTGGCGCGACGAGCGTGGACTTTGGCCGACGCCACCCGCGTCGTACTGGTCTACGGCGGCAGCCAGGGATCGCTCGCGATCAATCGGGCAGTCGCCGACTGGGTGAAAACCGGACTTCCCGCCGGCGTCGGTCTGATCTGGGCAACGGGCAAGGCGACCTTCCAGGAATTCGCGTCTCTCGCGTCGCCGAGCGTCAAGATCCAGCCGTACCTCTCGCCAATCGCCGACGCCTACGCGGCGAGCGATCTGGCGGTGACGCGCGCCGGGATGATGACCATCGCCGAGCTCTGCGCATGGCACATCCCCTCGGTGTTGATTCCGCTGCCGACCGCCGCGGCCGACCATCAGACCAAGAACGCAAAAACATTGGCGACGGCCGGCGCGGCGGTGCAGTTGTCCCAGTCGGATCTCAGCGGTGAGCGACTCGGGCGCACAATCGGAGATCTCCTGAACGACTCGCCGCGCCTCACTGCGCTCGCTCGCAGCGCCGCATCGCGCGCGCGCCCGCATGCAGCCGAGGAAATTGCTCGGCGCATTATCGCGCTCGCGGATGCGTGCACGTCAACGGCAGATCGCAGATGAACGCAAATGAACGCGGATGAACGCAGATGTTGCGACGGGTTTTGTTCCGTGGCGCGAGAGACCATCGCAGCGGGAAACAACGCGATCATCTGCGGAAATCGGCGTGCATCTGCGTTTATCTGCGATCAGCTGTTCGATTTCCGCTAAAACGTTCATCTGCGCGCATCTACGGGATATATTCCGCGCGTGCTCCTGGATTCCAGCGATCGGCGTCCCGTCCATTTCGTAGGCATCGCAGGCGCGGGAATGAGCGCGCTCGCCGAACTGTTCGTGCGCCGCGGCGTCAGCGTAACGGGCTGCGACATCAATCCGGTGGGCGTCGACGATCTGCGAAAGCTCGGGATCACCGTCGCGACCGGACACGATCCAACCCACGTCGCGGACGCGCGCGCCGTCGTCGTCACATCGGCCGTCCCGAAAGATCATCCGGAACTCGAGCAGGCGCGCGCGCGCGGAATTCCCGTGATACGTCGCGCGGAGGCGCTGGGCGAAGCAACGTCCGGCGGAGGTCGCGAGCTGATTGGCGTCGCCGGGACGCACGGCAAGTCGACGACGACGGTGATGACCGCGGAGGCGCTGGCCGCCGCGGGTCGCGACCCGACGGTTCTCGTCGGCGCACGCGTCTCGCGCTGGAATGGAAATTTGCGCGTCGGCTCCGACCGGCTGTACGTCGTGGAAGCGGATGAATACGACCGCTCCTTCCTCGCGCTGTCGCCGACGGTCGCGATCGTCACCAACGTCGAAGCGGACCATTTGGACATCTACAGGGATCTCGCGGACATCCAGCGCGCATTCGCCGAATTCGTGCGCGGTGCGCGCACGATCGTACTGTGCGACGATCACGAGGGCGCCTCGCGATTACCCACGCCGAGCGCGACTGAAGTCGTTCGGTATGGCATCGCATCAGAAGACGCGCGTCTGCGCGCGCTCAACGTCAGGATGGAGGTGGCCGGCGCGGCGTTCGCCGTCGACTACGACGGCGAACTTCTCGGGTCGATCGCGCTCCGTGTCGCCGGCACGCACAACGTGCTCAACGCTCTCGCGGCGGTGGGCGCGGGGCTCGCGCTCGGAGCGCCGTTCGCGGGACTCGCGTACGGCCTTGCCAACTTCACCGGCGCGGAGCGTCGCTTCGAGCACCTCGGTGACGAGCGCGGAGTGACGGTCATTGACGACTACGCCCATCATCCGACGGAGATTTCCGCCACGCTTTCGGCTGCGCGCGCCCGATATCCCGGAAGGCGGCTGGTGGTCGCCTTTCAGCCGCACCTGTACTCGCGGACGCGCGATTTCGCGCGCGAGTTCGCCTGCGCGCTTGTCGCCGCCGACAGCGTGTATCTCGCGCAGATCTACGCGGCGCGTGAGAAACCGATCGCCGGCGTGACGTCCGATCTGATCGTACAGGCGTTCGGTTCGGAGAAACGCAAGCTGGCGTGGCAGGGCGAACGACAAGCGCTCGCGGACGCGCTCGCAGCCGGCGTACGCGACGGCGACGTCGTGATCACGATGGGCGCGGGCGACATCACGCGAACGGGACCGGAGCTCCTCGCTCGATTGCGCCGGGCAGCGTGAACGTCGGCGACACGAAGCCCCCGAAACCCCTTCAGCCCGCGAAGCCCCAGAAGCCCGCGAGGCTTCAGTCGCCTCCGGGAGCGAAACGACGCTGGGCGCTGCCTGTCGGGATCGCAGCCGCCGCGTTCTTCGTTCTCCTGTCGCCGCTCTGGGCGCCACTGTTGTTGCGTCGCATGGCGTTTTTTCGCGTTCGCCACGTCGAAGTCGTCGGCGCCCGCTATGTGCCGCCGCGTGACATTCTCGATCGGCTGAGAGTCGATACGCTGGCGTCGGTCTGGGATCCGACCGGGCCACTCGAAGCACGCGTCGCCGGACATCCGTTGGTGCGCGAGGTGACAGTGGACCGCAAGCTCCCGGGGACGCTGGTGGTGCGGCTCGTGGAGCACATGCCGGTGGCGCTGGTGCCGACCGCGAACGGCTTTCGCGCGTACGACGAGCGCGGGGTGTCGCTTCCGATCGACCCAACGACGGCCGATGTCGACGCGCCGATTCTCGTCAGTGCGGATAGCGCCATACTGAGGTTGTTGGGCGTCGTGCGGACGGCGGCTCCCGATCTGTATCGCCGCGTGAGTGAAGTGCGCCGGGAAGGCGACGGCGCCGGTGGGAACAGTGGGGTCGGGGGCGGCGAGTTGCTGTTCGTGCTCGACTCGCTCCCCGTCCGTACCCTCGCCGACATTACCTTGCACCAATTAGAAGACCTAGAATTGGTGGAGCACGATCTCGCGCGGCGGAGGCTGCGCGCGATCGAGCTCGATTTGCGCTACCGAGACCAAGTGATCGCACGACTCCAATGAATCCCGACCGCCTCGTCGCCGGCCTCGACCTCGGCTCCGCGAAGACGACCGCCATCATCGGCGAAGTCGTCGGCGATCTCCCCAAGCATCCGTCCGTGAAAGTGCTCGGCGTCGGCCAGGCGCGCACCACCGGAATGCGACGTGGCGTCGTCGCCGACATCGAGGAGACCACCCGTTCGATTCGCAAAGCCATCCAGGACGCCGAGCGCATGGCGGGTGTCCAGGTACACGAGGTGTACTCGGGGATCGCGGGCGAGCACGTGCAGGCGATGATAAGTAAGGGGATCGTCGCGGTGAGCGGTGACGAGATCAACAAGTCGGACGTTGGTCGCGCCAACGAAGTCGCGCGTGCCCAGGCGATTCCCGCGGAGCGCGAGCTGCTCCACGCGATTCCGCAGGAGTACACGGTCGACAAGAACACCGGGATCCGCGATCCGATCGGCATGGCGGGGACGCGGCTCGAGACCGAGATGTACCT
>DATBRO010000093.1:0-55469 GCA_036560265.1 Gemmatimonadaceae bacterium
GTGAGCGGCGAGAGCGGGATGACCACGACGTCCGCGCTCAGCGGCTACACGTTCGGCTTCTACGCGCTGATGGCGTCAGGCGTGGTGCTGTTCCTTGCCGCCCCGCTCATCCAGAAGCTGATGCACGGGGTGAAGTAACCCGCCGGCGCTTCGCGCCGGATCAAGCCGGCCTGCGGCCGGACCTGCCGCGTTCTGCGCGGACTGGCCGCGGCTTCGCCGCGGATTGATAGTAGATCTACTGCGAATCCGGCGCGCCAGCGCCGCCAGTCCGGCGCGTAGCGGCGGCGAATCCGTGGCGCAGCCACGGCTAATCCGCGCCTTCGGCGCGGCGTCTCCACCTCACGGCCAGTTGTAAATGCTCGCTGGCACCGCCCTCGCCCGTGCGGCATCGACGTCGCCGGGCTCGCGCCAGAAGAACGACGTCCGGTCGAAGTGTCCCAGCCGCAGCTCCCACTTACTTGCGCCCGGTTCGCGATTCAGCGGCGCGGCGAAATCCAGCCGCCACATTCGGGTCGAGCGCATCGGGATCGCGAGTAGCAGACTGGCACCAGCCGAGTAGCGTACGGGTGTCGTTGCGCCGTACGGCAGATCGCCTTTCCATAGTTGCCCCGCGTCCGTAAACCAGGCGACGCCCAAGTCGCCAAAGGAGAACGGCGAGCCGAGATAGAACTGCTCGTCCACGCGCGCAACGCCGCGCCGGCTGGCGACGATGGCTGTGTTGTGATAGCCGCGGATTCCACCGTCGGGAATGCCGAGCGACAGCGAGTGTGGCAGGAGCACGCGCGACGTCCCGCTCCATTCGGCACTGATCACCCGTGTCCGCCTGTCGCTTGGCCGCGAATAGCGCGCAAGACGGCCGCTCCCAACGAGTCCGTCCCACGTCTTGCTCCCGCGCGCGCGCCGTCCCTCCCCTTGGAGTTGCAGCCGGTACGTCCGCCTCGGCGTTCCCATGCCCACGTAGAGATCGGAGGCGACGAAGAGGTCGTTCGAGTTCGCGCCAAGCGCAGGAACACCGCGTCCGACGAGCGTGCCGATCTGCAAGCCAATCGGAACGTCCTGCACCGCGCGCAGCGCGTCGAACCCACGCGCGCGCATGAATCGGATTCCGCGCAACCCAATCAGCGCGTTGACTCGCGCGGCTCGCGTCTCCATGAAGTGGCCGGCGAACGCACTCGCGGTGTCGGGACGAAATCCCGTCTTGGTGACCAATCGTGGCGAGGAGTCGGGCCAGGCACGCTCGTTGGTGAATGAAAAACCGAAGAGACTGAGACGGCCCGGCGGCCCCGCACGTGCGATGCCGCCGGCTTCCGCGTATTCCCTGCCATAGCCCAGCGCCAGACGTCCGCTGTCCCGCTGGATGAACTGCGCATGACTGCGGCTCTCGCCGATCAGCGTTCGCCAGGCGTACCGCTGTAGATCAGTGCGGAATGGCAGCGTCATCTCCGCGTGATCGTCGCGACCAAGCGGATCGCGCACCGACCCGAGTGAAAGCACGTAGGGCTGCCCGGCGAATTGATAGTCGGTCACGCGCAGTTCCAGCCGGTCGTCGAACGCCGGTTGGTAGCGCCACGAGACGGATGTCGCAATGCCGAGACCCGAGAGATTCGCGCTCCCCAATCTGGCACCGCGTACGGAGGGAGCGCCGCTGGCAACGGAGCCGCTGACGATGAGTGACGCTTCGTCGATCGTATGGACGTCGAGATCGACGCCGCCCCGATCGTTCGCGAGCACCTCGATGGACGCATCCGCGATGAACGTCTGCGCGCGCAGGATACGCTCGGATTCCGCACGGCGCAGCTCCGAGCACCGCTCCCGCACGTGCAGCAGTAGAAATCCCCGAATGATGTTGTCGCGCGTTACGACGTGGGTCTCGCGAACGACGTTCCCGATGACCGGCACCCGCCTCAGGCCGGAGACCGTCGGCGCTTGCGCGTCGATCGTAATGGAGTCGATCCGCTGGCCGCGGCACGCCACCATGCCCGCCGTCTTCTGTGCGGCCACGGGAGACACCCCGGCGCACAACATCACCACGACTGCTCGGGCTCGCACGGCGCTACTTGCCCATCTTGCGTTTCAGTTCCTCGAGACGGCGCGCCGCATCCGCATCGCGGTCCGCGCGGGCGCGCGCGCGGGCGAGAGCATCAATTTCCTCACGCACCCGGGGATTCTCGCCGGGCTCGGCGAGCGGATCGTCCAGCGATTCCGCGCCAGCGGACGACGGCACGCCAGACATCGCTTTGCGCAGTTCCGCCTTCATCTCCTCCAGCTCGCGCTCTGCGATCTCGAGCTCACGTGTCTGGATGATGATCTTTTCCTCGAGGATGCGGGCGCGCTGTTCGTGTTGCCGCTCGAAGCGCTCCGCGATCGAGACGGTTTCGGCGTCCTGGATGCCGGTGGCGAGCTCCTTGCGCCGCCGAACGGTCGCGAGCTCCCGCTGCTCGGTCTCGAGCTTGCGTCGCGACTGGGCGAGTCCGTCCCGCAGGTCATCGACCCCGAGCTTGACCTGGACCAACGTGCTCTTCATCCGCACGAGAACCTCGCGGCGGTCCTCGGGCTTCGTGGCGCGTTCCAGTAATTCGTTTAGCGATCGTCGTAGCTGCTCGAACACGAAGCCATTTCGCGTGGAGGGACCTTACCATACGTTGTCGTCTGATATACCCGCAACTCTTTTCGTTGCTCCGGAAATGACCGCATCAATCGTCGCCCTCACGTCCACCACGAAAGACATCGGCGGCATGATGCGCGTGCGGCTGAACGAGGCCTACGTAGACGCCGTACGCGCGGCGGGTCTCATCCCGCTGATTCTGCCACCCATGGAGCCCTTGGAGCTCGGGCCCGTGCTCGCCGCCGTGAAGGGAGTCGTGCTCACCGGCGGCGAAGACGTGGATCCCGCGGAGTACGGCGCCGCCACCGGCGCCAAAACGGACACGCCGCATCGCCCGCGCGACAAATGCGAGCTGGCGCTGGTGCGTCTGGCGCACGAACGGCGCATCCCGACGTTTGCCATCTGCCGGGGCATTCAGGTGGTCAACGTCGCGCTGGGCGGAACGTTGATTCAGGACATCGCGTCCGAGTGCCCAACGACGATCAACCACGACCAGTCGAAAGAGCGCAAAATGCGGGTTCACGACGTGAGCATCGACCGCCAGTCGAAGCTGGCCGACGCGGTCGGCGATACCCGCATTACGGTCAACTCCTCGCACCATCAGGCGCTGGCGCGTGTCGCCGACGGGTTGCGCGTTACCGCGCGCTCGCCTGACGGGATCATCGAGGGCGCCGAGTGGGCGCGAGACGATTGGTGGATGCTTGCGGTGCAGTGGCATCCCGAGGAGCTCGTGCGCGACGCCAAAAAATGGGATCGCGGTCTCTTTCGCGCGTTCGCAGAGCGTGTCAACAGCTAGGCACGCTGCCCACCGGCCGTTTAGCGGCCGCCGAGAACGGTCTATCCCGCCAGCTTCCAGCGCATTTCGTCCTCGACCTGCCGCATCAACCGCTCCGGCGTGTTCACGTTCGGAAAAAGCAGCGTATCCGAAAGCGTGTTGAGCGCGACACGCAGCAATCCGAATCTCGCGGCAGCTGCCGCGTAGACGTCGGCCATGCCGTATTGCTCCGCGATGCGATGCTCCGCGGCAAGCTCGAATCCGCGACGCCCCATCTCTTCGAAGTAGCCGAGATCGGGTCCGCCGCGTTTCCATTTCCGCTGCTCGATGTAGTCCGGAAACAATCCGGCGATCCACAACGCCTGGTTGCCGAGATGCACGCGAACGAGAAAGGCCCGGCGCGGGTCGCGGTCGTTCACGTCCTCGAGGAGCGACGCGAGCGTGTCGTACATCTCGTCGTCCGCGTCGCTCACGCGCGACGCGCGACCGCGCACCCCGAACGCGAGCAGCACCGCGGCGAGGTAGTCGCTCAGTGCCCTGTCGCGCTCTCCGGCGCGAAGCAACGCATGGCGCACCGTGACGTAGAGAAACAGCGGTAGCGACGCGTAGGCGCCGAACCGCGAGTGGAGCAGCGCGGATGGCAGGCGCTGATCATCGAGGATTGCGTCGAGGCCTTCGTCAACCAGCCGCTGCTGCGCGGCCTCCAGTTCGTCGATGGAGTCGCGCGCGACGAGACGCACCGCTAGTTGCGCGTCTTCCCGTGACAACCGATGTCGAGCATTGGCGAGGATCATCTGCGCTCCTCCTAGGAATCCATACCCGGGGCCGGTTTGAAGGGTCGCGATGGCAGGACTCATAGGTCTGACGGTCCAGGCCGCCTGGAGTAAAACCTTTGGCACTCGACAGTTATCAGTGCTAGCAGCGCTAGCGGGGACGCGCCTCCCGGTTGGCTATCGTGGTTCCGAGCTCGAGCAGCAGGCTCCCCACGCGGGCCATCTTTTCGTAGTCGATCTTCTGTGGCTCGTCGGAAACCTTGTGATAGTCCTCGTGAAGCCCGGTCGTAAAAAAGAGGATCGGGATCCCTTTGC
Source organism: Gemmatimonadaceae bacterium (assembly GCA_036560265.1). Lineage (GTDB taxonomy): Bacteria > Gemmatimonadota > Gemmatimonadetes > Gemmatimonadales > Gemmatimonadaceae > DASPMP01. Next base: position 4,469 of record DATBRO010000093.1, read on the forward strand.
GCGCGTAATTGAAGTGATCGCTGCGCTCGTAAATCTTGTCGGGATGTGTCGCCGAATCCATTTCATGATCGAGCCGCAGGGGACGCAGCTGGCGTGCGTTCACCGTGTCGAGAATTGCGCCGGCCACTTTGCTCTGATTGTTCGGCGCCGCGTTCGGGCCGACCACGTAGAGCCGGTCGACGGCGGAGGCTCCGCTCACTCGCGAATCGAAGCTCGCCGAGGGGCCACCGCGACGGCCGATCATGTCGGCGTTGATCTGGGTCACGATCGAATCGATCGGCACCGCGGGATGGTCGGTGAAGTACGCTGAGCCGAGCAGCCCCTTTTCCTCACCGGTGTGCCAGACAAAGAGAATCGAGCGCCTGGGACGGGCAGCCATCATCGACTTCGCGATCGCGAGCAATGTCACGCTTCCCGAGCCGTCGTCGTCGGCACCATTCGCGATCGAGTCCGGAGACATTCCCGATTGGATGCCGATGTGATCGAGATGCGCGCCGAACGCGACGTAGGTCTTATTGAGGCGAGGGTCCGTCCCACGCACGATGCCAACGACGTTGTAGGCCGTGAAGGGCTCGTGACGCATCTCGACCCGGCCGAAAAACCGGCGGCCGACGAGCGGCTGCGGCGCATCGTCGTTCGGCCAGTTGGCCGGCAGCAGCAAGGAGCCCGCGCGCGCCATACCGATGAGAATCATCGGTAGCGGACGCTGCGAGTCGGAGGTTGTTTGATCGCCGGGCGGCGACGAAACGCCGCGCAGAATGCTCGGCAGTTGTTGCTCGTAGAGATCGCGAGTGCGTGGCGTCATGAGGATGATGATCGCCGCCGGCCGCAGTTGCAGCGCTCGTACGAAGCGCTCGCTGAACTCCTCGCTTGACTCCAATCGCCTCCGAGCCGCCGAATCCGTGACGTTTGGCGGGGCACCGTGGACCATCACAATCACTCTGCCCGTTTCCGTGATGACACGAAAATCGTTTCGACCCATCGTGCTCATGCCATAGCCGGCAAAGACGAGATCGCCCTCTCCGCTGCGGCGGGGCGGCGGCGTCCCCGGACCGACGTCGAGAAGCGGCGCGACGTCGGGGCCGAGCGCGAGCGGGCTGGTGCTCTGCCCCTGCGTTACCGTGAAGCGAGTTCCGGGGCCGAAGCTGTCCTTGATCAGCGGGACACGCTGCACGTAAAAACTGTCGCCCGCCGGCTCCAGGCCCAGCGACGTGATCCGATCCACGAGAAAGCGGGCGGCGCGCGTCGCTGACGGAGCTCCTGTCTCGCGTCCCGCAAAAGAGTCCGACGCGAACACGCTGAGATCGCGGCGCAACTGCTCTGCACTGATTGGCAACAGCATTGGGGCAGGACCCCGGACGGTCGGGGATCCCGCGCACGCCGCGAGCATCACGAGTCCGAGCACCGAGCGGTGCTGCATTTTTACTCCCGTGTTCGTCGTCAGGTGGGCTGCAAAAGTACCGGAGGCTAGTGGCATCCGAGCCTATGCCGCAAGCAGCAAAACAACAGGGCGTGAAGCAGTTGCGCGAACAACGGTCGGTCCGTCCGTGTATTACCCGTTGGTAGCGCGGCGCTTCTCTCCCTACCTAGCTTTCGGGCACCCCCACAGATCGCCTGTAGAGGTTTTTTTTGCTGTACATCGGCATTCCCGCTTACAACGAAGCGCCCACCGTCGGGCTTCTGCTTTGGCGCCTCCGCAGCGTCATGCAGGAGTTCGCGCGCGAGTACGAAATTGTCGTTTACAACGACGGAAGTACGGACGCGACGGCCGAGACGCTCCAGTCCTATACAGAGGTGCTGCCGCTGACGGTGCTCGGCGGTTCCAAACACCTCGGTTATGCGCGCGCGCTCGACGAGCTGGTGCGCGCGGTCTCCAAGCGGACGCGGTATCCGCGGCGCGACGGACTGATCACCATGCAGGCGGACTTCACCGATCGGCCCGAGGACCTCCCCGAGCTGATTCGACGCTTCGAGGGTGGAGCAGACGTCGTCGTCGCGGCGCGCGAAATCACGCCGTCGTGTCCGGGTTCGGTGCGTATGCTGCGTCGCGTCGCTCCCCTGATCATGCGTCCGTTCGTCACTCTGCCGGACGTGAAGGACCCGTTCGGAACGCTCCGCGTCTATCGCATTTCGGTGTTGCGCGATCTTCTCAAGGACGTCGGCGACAAGCCCATCGCGCGCTCCGATGGTTGGTCCGCGAACGTGGAATTGCTCGTCCGTGTGAGTCGGTTCGCTCGGCGGGTCGAATCCATGGCCTTCAGCCCGCGCTACGAACTGCGCCCGCGCGCGAGCCGCGTTCGCCCATGGCGTCACGCGCTGGCCATGTATCGCTCGGCACGCGCGTTGCGCGCCGCGCAGGCGGTGACCTCGTGACACGAGCACGCCGCATAGTTCTCGCGCTGGTCGCGCTGGCCTCCCCGGCGGCGGTGATCTCGCAAGACTCAGTCGTGCGCGCGCACGACTCGGTCGTTCACGCGCCAAGGCGCGCCGCGGTTCCCTTTGGCCTCGGCGAGCGCGCCGACTATTCCGTCAAATACGGGCCCTTCTCCGTCGGCGGCGGCGTCATGGAAGTCGTGGGTGTCGACACCATTCGCGGCCGCGAAACGTGGCATACGCTCTTTCGCGTGCGAGGGGGCGTCATCGGATTCCGCGTCGACGATCGCATGGAGAGCTGGATCGACACCGAAACCCTGGCGTCGCTGCGCCATCGTCAGGAGCTGGATGAGGGACCGAACGAGCGCGAGCGGCAATTTGAGATTTTCCCGGACCGCGGTGTTTACATCGAGAACGGCAGAGATCCCGAACCGACCGTCACTCTGCCGCTGGACGACGGATCGTTCCTGTATTTCCTGCGCACCATTCCCCTCGAGATCGGCAAGGAATACAGTTTCGAGCGCTACTTTCGGCCAGATCGCAATCCCGTGCGTATTCAAGTGCTGCGGCGTGACACGATCTCCGTTCCGGCGGGGAGGTTCGCCACCGTCGTGATTCGCCCTATCATCAAGGCTCGTGGCGTCTTCTCGGAGAATGGGCGCGCCGAAGTCTGGCTCACAGACGACGATAGGCGTCTCATGGTCCAGATGAAATCGCACCTGAAGTTCGGGTCGTTGAACCTGTACTTGAAGTCGTATCGTCCGGCGACACTGACGGCGGACTCGTCGTCCCTCGCCAAGCAGTGAGCCGGCGCTCGCCGGGCTCGAAGCGAGCGGACTCTCAGAAGAACGAAGTCGACCTGGCGAAGGTGCGCACGGTCCCCGTGACGCGGCGCGCGAACAAGGTGAGCGCCGAAGAATTCGCCAAGCCACCGGGAAAGGATCGCTCGTTCCGCGCGTTCCTGTCGTCGCTCCCGGACATTCTCGTCGCGCGCGATTTCCGTCGTTTGGTCGACGCCATTGCGGCAGCCGCACAAAAAAAACGCGCTGTCGTCGTGATGCTCGGTGGACATATCGTGAAGACCGGGCTTGCTCCCCTGCTTGCGTCACTCATCGAGCGACAGGTCATCACACATGTAGCGATGAATGGCTCGGCGGCAATTCACGACTTCGAGATCGCGCGCTTTGGCGGGACGTCGGAGGATGTGGCTGCCGGTCTCAAGGACGGCACCTTCGGAATGGCCGACGAGACCGGGCGCGAGATGAACGAGGCGTTCATCGCCGGGAGCACGCGCGGCCAGGGCATGGGGGAATCACTCGCGGTCGCGCTCGAGAGCTCGAAGCTCATGCACCCCGAGCTCTCCGTGCTGCTGAGCGCGCGTCGCAACGACGTCCCCGTGACCGTGCACGCGGCAATCGGCGCGGAGATCATTCATCAGCATCCGAGCGCGAATGGCGCCGCGATCGGCGATACCAGCCATCGGGACTTTCGACGGCTCGCACACAGTCTCGAGCGCCTGCACGACGGCGGTGTGGTGCTCAACCTCGGCAGCGCGGTGATCATGCCCGAGGTGTTCCTCAAGGCGCTCACGATCGCTCGCAACCTGCACGACGGAAAACCGCAGAATTTCGTCACGTGCGACTTGGACATGCAACGCCACTACCGCCCGCGCATGAACGTCGTCCAACGCCCCACACTGCACAGCGGGAAGGGCTACGAGATCACCGGGCATCACGAGCTCATGGTGCCGCTACTCGTTTGGGCGGTTTTGGATCGCCTCGGATAGTTCTTCGCGCCAAGGAACTGCGGAACGCAGATGAACGCAGATATCCGCGGCTGAACGCAGATACAGCATTGTATTGGTTGCTTGGCGCGACACATCATCGCGCCAGGAAGAACAAACCAAAGCTCTTGCAGTATCTGCGTTCAGCTGCGCCCATCTGCGTTCATCTGCGTTCTGCGGTTTGGACAAAGAAAACGGCCGCTTTGAGGGCGGCCGTTCGAGTCTCTCTGACAGTTTGAGCTACATGCTTGGACCGGACCAGCGGGAGCGGAGTCGGTGCGCGGTGTCGGGACTCACGATCCGGATCACGAAGTACACGAGCAAACCCACGATGGCGATCTTGATCGCCAGCCAGAGCAACACCCACAGGATGGCGAACAGAAATCCGAAGAGTCCGAAGGCGAGCTTCAGCGCAAACAAGCCAAGCAGCGCGAACAGGCCGATCATGAAGACAGTACGAAGCATTCTGAGATTCCTCTAAACGGTTCTGGCCATCCGTACGCCAACGGATTCGTCGGAGTTTCAAGATCGTACACAGAAAAGCCGCGCATCGCCATGGCCGACCTGAGGATAACCCGCTAACCGGCAAGTTGTTCCTGGCACGGTTATCTCAAGCTACCGCCCCAAAACAGGCCGGATAGATTAAGCCCTCCGTGACCGAACTGTATCAGATCCTCGGACGCCACCGCGTCCAGACGCTACCCGAGCGCAAGCCGGCGTGGCTGAAAGTGCGCGCGCCCGGCGGCCCCAACTACTTGCGCCTCAAGCAGCTGATGCGGTCGTTGGACTTGCATACGGTCTGCGAAGAAGCGCACTGCCCCAACGTCGGTGAGTGCTGGGAGCACGGCGCCGCGACCTTCATGATCCTCGGCGACGTCTGCACCAGAAACTGCGCCTACTGCGCCGTAGCGCATGGTCGTCCCGCGCGCTTCGACCCGACCGAGCCGGAACGCGTGGGTGAAGCTGTCGCGACCATGCAGCTCCGTCACGCGGTGATTACCTCGGTGGATCGCGACGATTTGCCGGACTTCGGGGCGTGGGCGTTCGCCGAGACGATTCGACAGATCCACGAGCGCGTCCCCGACTGCTCCGTCGAGGTGCTTGTGCCGGACTTTCAGGGCGACGAGGACGCGATTCGCACGGTCCTCGAGGCGCGACCGGAGATCTACAATCACAACACCGAAACCGTGCCGCGACTGTACAAGAAGTGTCGCCCTGGCGGTCGCTACGAGCGGGTGATGCGGATCTTTCGGTACGCCAAATCGACGGCGCCCGACATTCCCACCAAGTCAGGGATAATTCTTGGCATGGGCGAGACGAACGAAGAGGTCGTCGCCGTCTTGCGCGATCTGCGGGAGGCGGACGTCGACATCATCACGCTGGGACAGTATCTGCGTCCTTCCGACCAACACATCGAGCTCGATCGCTACGTGACTCCCGACGAGTTCCGCTGGCTGCGCGACGTGGGAATGGAGATGGGCTTCAGGCACGTGGAATCCGGCCCACTGGTGCGTTCCAGCTATCACGCATGGGAACAAGTTCAGGCCGCGGGCGTGTGAAGAACATCGATTTGCTGCGCTCGATGCTGCTCCAGCGGCGTTTCGAGGAGCGCACTGCGGAGGCGTACGCGCTCGGCAAAATCGGCGGCTTCTGCCACCTCTACATCGGACAGGAGGCGGTGAGCACCGGGACGCTGTCCGTGCTTCGGCCCGACGACTACGTCATTACGACGTACCGCGACCATGGCCAAGCGCTTGCCCGGGGGATATCGCCTCGGGCGGTCATGGCGGAATTGTTCGGAAAGGTAGACGGCTGCTCGCGCGGGAAGGGCGGGTCGATGCACCTGTTCGATAGGAATGTGAACTTCCTCGGAGGACACGGCATTGTCGGGGCGCACGTTCCGCTGGCCACCGGAGTTGGGTTCGCAATCAAATACCGCGGTGGGGACCAGGTCTGCATCTGCTTCATGGGCGAGTCCGTGGTGAACACCGGCGCGTTTCACGAAGCGCTCAACATGGCCGGCCTCTGGAAGCTGCCCGTGGTCTACATCATCGAGAACAACCGGTACGGCATGGGTACCGCGCTCGAGCGCGCGTCCGCGGTACACGACATCTACGAGCGGGGCGCCGCGTACAACATGCCGCGAACACAGTGCGACGGGCAGGATGTGTTTGCGGTGCGCAAGACGGTTCAAGAGGCGGTCGACCGTGCGCGCAAAGAATCTGTCCCCACGCTACTGGAGGCGCGGACCTATCGATTCATGGGCCACTCCATGTCCGACGCCGTCAGCGGCACGTACCGCACGAAACAGGAGCTGGAGGAGTGGCAGCAGCGCGATCCGATCGTGCTGCTTCGCATGCACATGGAAAAAAAGGGTGAGCTGACGGAGGACGCGCTTCACAAGCTCGACGACGAGATCAAGGCACAAGTGCAGGACGCGATCGATTTCGCGGAGAAGAGTCCTGAGCCTCCACCGGAGGCTCTCTACGAAGACGTCCTGGTAGACACAACGAGTGACGCTGTAGCCGAACCTGTAGCCGCCGATTAAGAGAGTCCGAGTGCACCTAACCGGAATCCAAGTCCTGAGTGTTCAGTCATTCAGTCCGTCAGTTGCGCAGTTACTTCCCAACTGGCCAACTGCACAACTGGAAACTCAAAACTTGGATTCCCTTTCACTACCTCGGAGCACGTAAAGAATGCCGGTAGTGACGTATAGGGACGCGTTGAACCAAGCCTTACGAGAGGAGATGCAGCGGGACGATCGTGTCTTCCTCATGGGCGAGGAGGTCGGCGTCTATCAGGGCGCGTACAAAGTCTCGAAAGGACTGTTGCAGGAGTTCGGCGAGATGCGCGTCGTCGACACGCCGATCACGGAGAATGGCTTCGCGGGTGTCGGCGTCGGCGCAGCGATGGTCGGGCTGCGCCCCGTGATCGAGTTCATGACGTGGAATTTTGCAGTGCTGGCGCTCGACCAGATCCTGAATTCCGCCTCAAAGATGCTGTACATGTCCGGCGGCCAGTTTCCGATTCCCATGGTGTTTCGCGGTCCGAACGGCGCGGCGTTGCAGCTTTCCGGGCAGCACTCGCAGTCGTTCGAATCGTGGTTGGCACATATGCCCGGAGTCAAAGTCGTGACGCCGGGGACGCCGTATGACGCGAAAGGGCTGCTCAAGAGCGCGATTCGAGACGACAATCCGGTCATCGTGCTCGAGGGCGAGATGCTCTACAACACGAAGGGCGAGGTGCCCGAAGACGAGTACGTCATCCCGATCGGGCAGGCGGATCTGAAGCGTGAGGGCGAGCACTGCACGATCGTCACAAGCGGCAAGATGGCGCTCGTCGCGATGCAGGCCGCGGATCAACTCGCGAAGCAGGACATTCGCGTCGACGTGGTCGACCTCCGGACCGTGCGACCGATGGACGTCGACGCCATCAAGAAGTCCGTTGCGAAGACGAATCGCGCGATCGTGCTGGAAGAGGGATGGGAGCTCGCCGGCATCGGCGCGCAGGTGGTGGACTACATCCAGCGCGAATGCTTTGACGATCTCGACGCGCCAGTCGTGCGCATCCATCAAGCGGACGTACCAATGCCGTACGCCAAGAATCTCGAAAAGTTGGCCAAGCCTGACGCCGCGAAGACCATCGCGGCGGTCAAGAAGGTCATGTACCTCGAATAGCCGGGTAGCTCATGGCGACGAAGATCTTCATGGAAGCGCTCTCGCCCACGATGGAAGAGGGGCGTCTCGTCAAATGGTTGAAGAACGAAGGCGACGCTGTAAAGAGCGGCGACACGCTCGCGGAGGTTGAGACAGATAAAGCGATCATGGAGCTCGTCGCGCGCGGCGATGGCATTCTTCGAAAGCGGCTGATCGGCGAGGGAGAGTCGAAGCCGGTCGGCCAGCTCGTGGGTGTGATCGCAGGGAAGGACGAAAACATCGACGCACTCCTGGCGGAAGCGGGAAGCGCGAAGCGGGAACCGGGAAGCGCCGCTGCACCTGAAAAAGCCGTCGCGCAAACAGAGGAGAAGAGCGGCACGGCGGCAGTATCCGAGTCGCCGAAGAAATCTCAGGGCGAAGCATCGCTGCCGCCTCAAGAGAAAGTGGGCGCTTCCCGCTCAGCGCTTCCCGCTTCCCGCGAGCCGCCTCCCGCTTCCCGCGTCCCGCTTCCCGATAAAGGCAACGGCGGCCGAACACGCAGCTCTCCACTCGCCCGCCGCATCGCGAGCGAGCGCGGACTCGACATCTCGGGCGTTCAGGGCTCCGGGCCCGGCGGCCGCATCATCAAGCGCGACATCGAGCAAGTTGCAGCGAGCGGCACGGCGCAGGCACCTACTCCGCCACGAGTCACGAGTCGTGCATCAGGGGAAGCCGATTTCGAGGATATTGCGCTCACGCAGATCCGCAAAACGATCGCGCGCCGGCTCTCGGAATCGATCGGCCCCATCCCGACGTTTTATCTCACCGCGGAATTCGATCTTACTCGCGTCGTCGAAATGCGCGAAGCGATGCTGGAGCTGGGCGACGAATTCAAGGTCTCGATCAACGACATTCTTCTGAAGGCCGTCGCAACCGCGCTCGCACAGCATCCCGAGGTGAACGCGCACTGGCTCGGCGACAAGATCCGCGAGCACTATCGGGTACACCTCGGCATGGCCGTGGCCACGAACGATGGACTGATCGTTCCGGTGATTTTCGATGCGGATCGCAAGGCCCTCCGCGACATCGCGCACGAAGCGCGGGAGCTCGCCAAGCTTGCGCGGGAAAGAAAGCTCAAACCGGAGCAGTACACGGGATCGACGTTCTCGCTCAGCAATCTCGGCATGATGCAGATCGATCAATTCACGGCAATCATCAACCCGCCGGAGGTCGCCATTCTTGCCGTTGGCACCGCCGAGGATCATCCGGTGATCGTGAATGGCGAGCTACAGACTCGAAAGCGCGTCCGCGTCACGATGAGCTGCGATCATCGCGCGGTGGACGGCGCGGTCGGCGCTCGCTTCCTCCAAACGCTGCGCCGGCTCATCGAGAATCCCTTAATGCTGGTGTACTAAACTCCATCCTCCATGGCTTCTTTCGACGTGATATTTCTCGGCGGCGGCCCCGCCGGCTATGTAGGCGCGATCCGCTGCGCGCAGCTCGGGCTCAACACCGCGGTCGTCGAGCGTGAAGGCCTCGGCGGGACATGCGTGCTGTGGGGCTGCATTCCGGCCAAGGCGCTGCTCGAAGCGGCGTCGTTCGCCGAGAAGATGAAGAAGGCGCCGGAGTTCGGCGTCACACCAGGGGACGTCAAGCTCGAGTTTGGCGTCGCCATGAAGCGTTCGCGCGCCGTCAGTACCCAGAACTCCAAAGGCGTCGAGTTCCTCTTCAAGAAAAACAAGATCACGTGGATCAAGGGCACCGCAAAGCTCGCTGGCAAGAATGCCGTCAGCGTCAAGACCGCCGAGGGTAAAGACGAGAAGCACGAGGCGAAGAAGGCCCTTGTGATTTCAACCGGATCGCGCGTGAAAGGTTTGCCGCAGATTGGCCTCGATCTCAACAAGAAGACCGTCATCTCGTCCGACGAAGCGCTCATTCTGGACAAGGCGCCCAAGTCGATCGTGATCGTCGGGGCCGGAGCGGTGGGCTGCGAGTTCGCGGACGTGTTCGCAGCGTTCGGATCGCAGGTCACGCTCGTCGAGGTGATGCCGAACATTCTTCCGGTGGAGGACGCCGACTCGTCCAAGGAAGTCGAGCGCGCCTTCAAGAAGCGGAAGATCGACGTCGCCACGGGCGCCAAGATCTCCAACGTGAAAGTCGCCAAGGAATCGGTGTCCATGACGATCGAAGCCGGTGCGAAGAAGGACGTGAAGGCCGACATCGTGCTCGTGGCCGCGGGTCGCGCGCCGAACATCGAGGACATCGGGCTCAAGGAGCAGGGCGTCCAGCTCACCGATCGTGGATTCATCAAGATCAACGAGCGGATGGAGACGAGCGTGAAGGGCATCTACGCCATCGGTGACGTCGCCGGACCACCGATGCTCGCGCACAAGGGAGAGCGCGAGGGCATCATCGTCGCGGAGGTCCTGGCGGGGCATCACACGCAGGTCCTCGACTACACGAACGTTCCTGGCGCGACGTATTGCCACCCCGAGGTGGCGTCGGTCGGACTCACCGAGCAGCAGTGCAAGGATAAGAAGATCGATTACAAGGTCGGCAAGTTCCCCTTCTCGGCGAACGGACGCGCCCGCACTTCGGGCGAGACCGAGGGGTTCGTCAAGGTCATTCGCGGCGCCAAATACGGGGAGATCCTGGGTGCGCACATCGTCGGCGCGCACGCCACTGAACTGATTCACGAGCTCGTCGTCGCGCGCACGAACGAGTACACGGTCGAGGAGGTCGATCTCGCGATCCACGCGCACCCGACGCTGTCCGAAGCGGTCGCCGAGGCGGCCCTGGATTCGATGGGGAAAATGATTCATGCCTGAGCACGAGCTTTGGATCGTCCATCTCGGCCAGCGGCCCTATGGAGAAGTGCTCGATCTCCAGCGCGCGGTTGCGCGCGCGCGCATTAGCGGCGACGTCGATCAGGACGTGCTGCTACTCGTGGAGCATCTTCCCGTAGTCACGCTCGGACGAGCGTCCAAGGACGCGCACGTGCTGGCGACTCCCGAGCAGCTCGCCAAGCGAGGGGTCGAGCTCTTCGAGGTGGAGCGCGGCGGAGACGTGACCTTTCACGGTCCCGGTCAACTCGTCGGATATCCGATCATCGACTTGAAGCGCCACAAACAGGATCTGCACTGGTACTTGCGTCAGGTGGAGGAGATTCTCATCCGAGCCCTCGGAGAGCTGGGAATCACCGGCGAGCGCGTTTCGAAGTACACCGGCGTCTGGACGCGCGAGCGAAAGATTGCGTCGATCGGCGTCCACGCCCGCGATTGGGTGACCTGGCACGGCTTCGCGCTCAACGTGTCGACGGAGCTCTCGTATTTCGACTTGATCGTGCCGTGCGGGATCCCCGAGGTCGCGATGACGTCCGTGCAGCGCGAGCTTGGACGTGCGATCGGATTGCGCGAAGTGGGAGACATCGTCGCTCGCGCGGCCGCTGGGGTTTTCGGCCTCGAGCCGCGCTCGTTCGAGCCGGCGGCGCTCGACGCCCGCGTTACACTCACGACGTCATCCTAGTCCACAACGCGCTCAGGGCCGCCCCTCCAGCAGGTTCGACAAAGCGAATCCACCAGACGGGCTGCCCCGGGCGTTCGAGCGGTTGACGGCACCAGGAAGCCGTACCGGAACGTATGTTTGCATAACGCGTGCTAATGAAGTGCGGGGAACGAGGAAGGAGGAACTGGGAACTCTGTCCCTTCTCTTTTCCCCTTCCCTTTCTCACTTCCCGTTATTGTAGTTGCGCTCTTCCCCGTTCCCCCTTCCCAATTCCCCTGTAGTAATGGATGAGCTCCGCATCTATCCACGCCGTGAACGCGAGGTCGCGCACGCCACTCGCGACTTCAGCGCGGAGCTCAATCCGGAGCAGCTCGCTGCCGCGACGCACGGCGACGGTCCCCTCCTCATCATCGCGGGCGCGGGCACGGGGAAGACGCGTACGTTGGTGTATCGCGTGGCGCATCTCATCGATCGCGGCGTCGCGCCGGAGCGCATTCTCCTCCTCACGTTCACGCGCCGCGCCGCCCACGAAATGCTCTCGCGCGCGGAGCGGCTCGTCGGAACGGCCAGTACTCGCGTGCACGGCGGGACCTTTCACGCCACGGGCCATCGTCTGCTTCGGCAATTCGGACGCAAGGCCGGACTGCCCTCGGAATTCTCGATCATGGATCAGGGGGACTCCGTCGATCTGATGGGGATGGCACGCGCCAACCTCGGCGTCGGAAAAAAAGAGAAACGCTTTCCGAAAAAGGAGACGCTGCACTGGATCTACTCCCGGCACGTCAACACGGAAATTCCCGTCGAAGACATGCTGCACGAGGAGGTGCCGCAATTCCTGGATTACACACAGGAGATCATTCGCGTGTTCGCGGAGTACATCAGCCGGAAGCAGGAGCGCACGCTCGTCGACTACGACGATTTGCTGCTCTGCTGGGCGCTGATGCTCGAGCACTCGCCGGACCTCGCCACGCGCATCGCGGGGATGTACGACCACGTGCTAGTCGATGAGTACCAGGACACGAACCAGCTCCAGAGTCGCGTTCTGCGCGGGATGTGTCGCACGCACAAGAACATCACGGTCGTCGGCGACGACGCGCAGAGCATTTACTCGTTCCGCGGCGCCACGCAGCGCAACATCCTCGATTTCCCGCGCCACTTCGCGGGCGCGCGCCTCGTCACGCTCGAGCAGAACTATCGATCGACGCAGCCGATTCTGGACGTCACCAACACGGTGATCTCGCGCGCGCCCGAGCGCTTCACCAAGAATCTGTGGACACGGCGGGCCGGGGGCGAGCAACCGTGGCTGGTGACCGTGCGCGACGAGCACGAGCAGACGCGCTTCGTCGTGGATCGCGTGCTCGAGCTGCACGAGGAAGGCATCCCGCTGCGCGAGATGGCGGTGTTGTTCCGCGCCGGCTACATGTCCGCCGACCTCGAGATCGAGCTCGCGAACCGCAACGTTCCCTTCGAGAAGTGGGGCGGACTGAAGTTTCTCGAGGCGGCGCACGTGAAGGACGTCGTCGCGTTTCTGCGCGTCCTCGACAACCCGCGCGACGAAGTGAGCTGGTATCGCGTCCTCATGCTCATGCCCGGCATCGGCGACACGACGGCTCGGGCGCTCATGGCGACCATGGCCGAGCGCGGTTGGGATCCGGACGCGCTGACCCACTGGACGGCGCCGCCACGCGCGCGCGACGCGCATCATCGTTTGTCACAGCTCCTGCGGCGCTTGCGCGGCGCCGCGAGAGCCGATGGGCCAGCGCCGGAGCACAACGTGGCGGCCGAGATCGACCTCATTCGTCAGCTGTACGACGATCTTCTGCGCGACAAGTACGATCGCCCCGAGCCGCGGCTCGCCGACCTCGATCAGCTGCGCGTCATCGCCAGCGGCTACCCGAGTCGGTCGAGCTTTCTGTCGACGATCGCCCTCGAGCCGCCGCAGAACACGCAGGACCTGGCTGAAGGCAGCGGCGAGGAAGACGACGACGCGCTGATACTCAGCACGGCGCACAGCGCCAAGGGCAAGGAGTGGGACGCGGTCTTCCTGATCTGGGCCGTCGACGGATGGTTCCCGATGGCGCGCGCGACGGAGCGGGAAGACGAGCTCGAGGAAGAGCGCCGCCTGATGTACGTCGCGCTGACGCGCGCGCGCAATCACCTGTCCGTGGCGTATCCGGTGAATGTCTACTCCACGCGACGCGGTGCGGACTATTCCATGGATCAGCTCTCGCGCTTCATCGATCGGGGAGTGCGCGAGAAGATGCAGCGCGTCGCAATTGCCGCGGCCGACGACATGCCTCCCCCTCCCCCTGCCCCCGCGCACACGCCGACCGAATCGGAGAAGGTGGATCTCTTCGCGCTATTGCGCGGTCGCTTTGGCACGACGCGGCCCGGTGACCCAGCGCCGTAAGGCGTCGTACGGCCGTTTCGGATCCGACTTCGCCAGCTCGATGATGCGCTGTGCCGCGCGCCGCGTGTCGTGGCCCTCGCGCACGTACACCGAGTCGAAGAGGTCGAGGTCGGTGAGATAGATCCGCCGCGCGAGCAACGCCGCGTTGTCCAGACGTACGCGCTCGAGGTACCGCGGCGCGATCGTCCGGAGTTGGGGGCCAATGCGGAACACGAGCTGTTCGCGCGTCGCGCGGTAGACGCTGTCGCGCAGCGCGAGCCTGATCGGAACCGCCGCCTGTCCGGGATGCGCCTTGAACACCGAGTCGATGTCGGCGTGGAGACGTTTCCAGAAGCGCGCCAGCACTTTCTCGTCCGACCATCGCGCATCCGCCTCCGCGACCGCCTTTGGCTGGCGACGCGAACGGAAGAATTCCCGGGAGCCACGCGCTCCCACGAAGTTCGCGAACGATTCGTTGAACTCCGCTTGGCCGCCTGCGTAGAAGGTGTTGTGCGTGAGCTCGTGGATGACCGTGTTCGCGAGCGACAACGTGTCGGCGCGCAGCGTCGTCGAGACGAGCGGGTCGTTGAACCATCCCAGCGTGCTAAATGCGGACGCGGGTCGGAGGTACGTGTCGAAGCCGCGATCATAGAAACGCCGTTCCTCCGTCTGCGCCGCGGCGAAATCGAACCAGCCCTTGTATGGCACCCTCCCCACGATCGGGAACCACCAGTAGTAGTACTCCAGGCGATCGCGATACGCGGCGGAGAGGACCAGCACGAGCGTGTCGCGCTCCAGAGGAGAGAACGTCGTGAAGCTGCGTCCGACCTTCAGGCCGAGCGCCCCGCCCGCGAACGCGCGCGCGTCGAGGACGAGCTGAAGTTTCTTGCGCGTTGCCGCCGGGACGGTGGTGTCGGCCACGAGCTTCGCGATGGCGCGGCGCCGCCAGAGAATCTTGGATTCTTCCCAGCCCGCCCGTGCCAGATACCGGCCCGTTCGCGTCGCGGACAGAAACAGCAGCGTCGTGATCGCGAGCGCGCACAACGCGATCACGAACCACTTGAACGCGCGATGACGGACGATTCGCGTCGCCAGCCGGCGCATGACTCGTGACGCGTGCTGATGCACGACCCGTGACTCGTGGTTTTTGTCTCCCGAAGCCGCGTGTCCGCCACTATCTTCCATCCGATGTCCTTCGTCCATCTCCACTGTCACTCGGAATACTCTCTGCTCGATGGAGCCAACCGGGTAGACGACCTGATTCGTCGCGCGAAGGAGTTCGAGCAGCCCGCCCTCGCCATCACAGACCACGGCAATCTGCACGCGGCCTGGGATTTCCAGGAGAAAGCGAAACAGGCGAAGATCAAGCCGATCATCGGAATCGAAGCCTACGTCGCCCCGGGCGATCGGCGCCAGCGCGGCCGTACCGCATCGGGCGGGAAGCCCTACTATCACCTCGTGCTGCTCGCGCGCGACGCCGTCGGGTATCGCAATCTCGTCAAGCTCTCGTCGCTCGCGTTCACGGAAGGCTTCTACACCAAGCCCCGCATGGACCGCGAGCTCCTCGAGAAATACAACGAAGGAATCATCGTGTCGTCGGCGTGCATGGCTGGCGAGATCGCCACGCACCTGCTCTCCGACGACTTCGATGGCGCGCGCGAGGTGGCGGCTTGGTACGCCGAAGTCTTCAAGGGTCGCTACTACCTCGAGGTTCAGGCGCACAGCTCCGAAGGGCAGGCACAGCTCAACGAGCGCGTGTTCCGTCTCGCCAAGGACGTGGGGCTGCCCGTCGTCGCCACGAACGACGCGCACTTTCTGACGCGCGACGATCACGACGCGCACGACGTGCTGCTGTGCATCGGACTCGGAAAGGACCGCGCCGATCGCGACCGCCTGCGGTACGACAACGGGCTGTACTTCAAGTCCGCGCAGGAGATCGCGTCGAGCTTCCCCGACCGTGCGGACGTTCTCGAGAACACGCTCCGGATCGCGGATGAAGTCTCGGTGTCGCTCGAGAAAAAGTACCATCTCCCGTCGTTTCCTCTTCCGGCCGGCGTCGCGAGCGAGAACGAGCTGCTCACGACTTTGGCGACGCAGGGCGCGAAGGACCGTTATGGCGATCCGCTACCACTGCACGTGAAGGAGCGGCTTGACTACGAGCTCTCCGTCATCACGACGACCGGATATGCGGGCTACTTCCTCATCGTGTCCGACTTCATTCGTGCGGCGCGCGACCGCGGCATCCCGGTGGGACCCGGCCGTGGGTCGGCCGCGGGCTCGCTCGTGGCGTACGGGCTTCGGATCACGAACGTCGATCCGCTGACGTTCGACCTGCTCTTCGAGCGCTTCCTGAATCCGGAACGTATTTCGATGCCCGACGTCGACGTCGACTTCTGCTTCGAGCGGCGCGGCGAGGTGATCGAGTACGTGCGCGAGAAATACGGACGCGATTCGGTCTGCCAGATCGTCACCTTCGGCACTCTGAAATCGCGCGCGGCCATCAAGGACGTCGGTCGCGTGCTCGGCTTCACGCCGGCCGAGACCGACGCGCTCGCAAAGCTCATCCCGAACCAGCCGAACTATTTCCTGACGGTCAAAGACGCGGTCGAGCAGATCACCGACGTCCGCAAGCTCTATGGCGACGACGATCGCTACCGGCAGCTGCTCGACTACGCGATCGCGCTCGAGGGATTGAGCCGGCACACGGGCGTCCACGCGGCCGGCGTCGTGATCGCGCCTGGGCCGGTGCAGGACTACGTGCCCGTGTGCACCGCGACGGGAAGCGGACGGGGAGACGGCGAGAGCGACGAGGACATGGTCGTCATCAGCCAGTACGACATGAACGCCCTCGAGAAGGCGGGCATGTTGAAGATGGACTTCCTCGGCCTCACCACGCTCACCGTGATTCATGACGCGCTCGCGATGATCGCCGAGCGGCACGGCGAGGCGCTGGATCTCGACGCGATCACGCTCGAGGACCCCGAGGTGTACCGGATGCTTCGCGCCGGGCGCACGGTGGGCGTGTTTCAGTTCGAATCGCCGCTCGCGACGGACATGCTGCGCGGGATGCGCTGCGACCGGTTCGACGATCTCGTCGCGTCGAACGCATTGATGCGGCCCGGCCCGCTGGACGCCGGGATGCACCGCGTCTACCAGCGGCGCAAGCGCGGGGAAGAAGCGGTGTCGTACGCGCTACCCGAGCTCGAGACGATCCTCAAGCCGACGTATGGCGTCATCACCTATCAGGAGCAGGTGATGCGCATCGCGCAGCAGCTCGCGGGCATCTCGCTGGCCGAAGCCGACGTGTTGCGCAAAGCGGTCGGGAAGAAGGACGCGGAGCTCATCCGGCAGGAGCTGGGGAAATTCGTCGAGAAAGCGGTAGCGCGCGGCTACAGCCGCCGTGTCATCGAGGAGCTCGCGGGGCAGATCGAGACGTTCGGTCGCTACGGCTTCAACAAATCGCACTCGGTCGCGTACTCGATCATCTCGTACAACACGGCGTGGCTGAAGGCGCACTACCCGCCGGAATACATGGCGGCGCTCCTGTCTTCGTCGATCGGCGATACGGACAACGTCGTCAAGTACATCGCCGAAGCGCGTGAGCTGGGCCTCGAGGTGCTGCCGCCGGACGTCAACGAGTCCGGGTACAAGTTCACCGTGATTGGGGACAAGCGCTTGCGATTCGGACTCGGCGCGATCCGCAACGTCGGCCACTCGGCGATCGACTCGATTCTCGCCGCGCGCACCGAGCGACCATTTATCGATCTGTTCGATCTCTGCGAGCGCGTGGATCTGCGTCTCTGCAACAAACGCGTGTTCGAGGCACTCATCGCGTCGGGAGCGCTCGATTCGCTCGGCGCGGAACGCGCGCAGAACTGGGCAGCGCTCGACACGGCGTTGCACGAGGCGTCGCTCCGCCAACAGGAAAAGGAAAGCGGCCAAGTCTCGCTCTTCGGTGACATGATGAGCGACGGTGCGCACTTGCTCGCCGAGAACTCACCGGCCGTGCTTGGCGCGGCCGCCGAGAGCCCAGAACGGGTTTTCGCGCGCGGCTCCGCCGCGCGCTTCCCCAACGTCACTCCCTGGACCGAGTCCCGCCGTCTCGCGAAGGAAAAAGAGATCCTCGGCTTTTACATCTCCGGTCATCCGCTCGAGCCATATCAACTCGAGTGTGAGCTCTTCGCGTCGCACACCGTCGGCCAGCTCGGCTCGTGGACCGGCGATCCCATTTCGCTCGGCGTCGTCATTACGGCGGTCAAACGACAGATCAGCAAGCGCTCGGGCTCGGAGTTCGCGCGCCTCACGGTCGAGGATTTCTCCGGCTCCAGCGAAGTGCTGATCTTCCCCGAAAAGTGGGCCGCGATTGCCGACCGTATCCGAACCGACATCCCCGTGCTGCTCAAAGGCGGATACTCGAAGCGCGATCGCGACGCCGAGTCCCCGACGTTCATCATCGAGTCGGTGACGCCGTTCGCGGAGCTCGCGTTCTCCGGACAGATCGGAGTCGCGATTACCATCGGCGACGGAAACGACGTCAATTCGGAGGTATTACGGGATGTGCGCGCCGTGATCGAGACGCATTCGACGGGCAGCACAGTGGCTCCGGCGCTCGAAGTTCGCTGGCGCGATGGCAACGGCGGTACGCGGTTGCGCTCCCGTTCGCTTCGCCTACCGGCCTCACACGCAGCCCTAACGGAGTTACGGGCTTTGCTCGGTCCGGACCGGGTACATCTCGTCCGCGCTGGCTGAGGCACCTAACATATCCGTATGGCCACGGCCACACTGGATTTTGAAAAGCCCATTCTCGAGCTGGAACGACAGATCGACGAGCTGAAAAAGCTCGCCGGAGATCGCCAGCTCGACGTCGCCGAGGAGATCGCGCCGCTCGAGCGCAAGCTCACGGAGCTGCGTGAAGAGATCTACAAGAACCTCACGCCGTTGCAGCGCGTGCAGGTCGCCCGCTCGAACAAGCGGCCGTTGACGGACGATTACTTCCGGCTCGTTTTTTCGGACTTCATCGAGCTGCAC
The DNA here is from genome assembly GCA_036560265.1 of Gemmatimonadaceae bacterium. GTDB lineage: Bacteria > Gemmatimonadota > Gemmatimonadetes > Gemmatimonadales > Gemmatimonadaceae > DASPMP01. The sequence goes on from DATBRO010000093.1 coordinate 23,181, forward strand.
GGGGATCGGTCTTTTCGCGAAGACGCGGCGATCATCGGCGGTTGGGCGCGACTGGACAGCGAAACGGTGATGGTCATCGGGCATCAGCGCGGCCGGGATACGAAAGAGAACCTGCGCCGCAATTTCGGGATGCCGCATCCGGAGGGATATCGGAAAGCGCTCCGGCTGATGAAGCTCGCCGAGAAGTTCCACGTCCCCGTGCTCACTTTCATCGACACCCCGGGCGCGTGGGCGGGACTCGGCGCCGAGGAGCGCGGCCAGTCCGAGGCCATCGCCCGTAATCTCTTCGAGATGAGTCGGCTCGAGGTGCCGATCATCGCGACCATCATCGGCGAAGGGGGCTCCGGTGGAGCGCTCGCGCTCGGCGTCGGCGACCGCGTGCTGATGCTCGAGAACGCCGTCTATTCAGTGATCACCGTGGAGGGCTGCGCCGCCATTCTCTGGAAGGACGGCAAGAGCCCCGAGATGCGCGAGAAAGCGGCGACGGCACTCCGCATCACCGCACCCGACCTGTTCGAGCTCAAGGTCATCGACGAGATCATCCCGGAGCCGCGCGGTGGCGCGCACACCGACCACCAGGCCGTTGCCAGCTCCGTCCACGACGTTCTGCTCCGGCATCTCGATGAGCTACGGCGCTACAAGCCGGACAAGCTGGTGCGCCGGCGGCGCGAGAAGTATCTGCGCATGGGGCAGTTCCTGGAATAGCATGGCGTCGCACGTCATCGAAGTGGCTTTCAAGGGAAACCGCCGCGAGTTCTATCTCTGGGAAGCCGAGGAGATACCAGCGGTGAATTCCGCGATCATCGTCGAGGCGGATCGCGGCGAGGATCTCGGTCACGTGCATTCCGTCGGCGAGCTGGCGCTCAAGCGTAATCGCGGGACCCCGCACGGCACGGGCGAGGACGCGCCGACCAAGAAGGCGCGTCGCCTGGCCTCCGGCGATGACGTGCGAAAGCACGACGACCTGCGATCGCAGGACGACGACGCGCGTCGTAAGGCCATGGAACGCGTGCGGGCCAATGCACTCGTCATGAAGGTGTCCGACGCCGAGTGGCAGTGGGATCGCAAGAAGCTGACGTTCTACTTCACGGCAGAGAAGCGCGTCGACTTCCGGACGCTCGTGCGCGAGCTCGCCGCGGCGTTCAGAACGCGCATCGAGTTGAAACAGATTGGCGTCCGTGACGAAGCAAAGCGGCTCGATGGCATCGGCCGGTGCGGACGTCAGTATTGCTCGGCCTCGTGGCTTCCTGAATTACGGCCTGTGAGCCTGGGTGTCGCGAAGGACCAGCGCCTCTCGCTCAATCCGACACAGATTTCCGGCGCGTGCGGCCGGCTCATGTGTTCGTTGCGGTACGAGCACGAGTTCTATGTGCAGGCGCGGCGTCGTTTCCCCAAGGAAGGCAAGACGATTCGCACGGCCGTCGGCGAGGAGCGTGTCATCTCCAACGACATTTTCCGGGAGCGTGTCGTTCTCCGGGATTCGGAGGGAGAGACGCGCACCGTTCCACTGTCGCAGCTGCTCCAGGAAACCGAAGCCACCGGCGGTACGATTACGCCCGCGGTGGTGGAGCGCGTCGATCCGACGCGGACGCCGGCCCAGACCGACGCGTGGACATCCAGCCGGGCACAGAAGACCGAGAACACGGAAGACGTGATCGTCGCCGCGGACGACGAGGCCGAAGGCGAGCTGCCGTCGGAGGAAGGCATCGCGACGCAACGACAGTCGCAAGCGCCGGCCGACGTCCCCGAAGCCCCCGAAGCCCCCGAAGCCTCCGAAACCCGCGGGGTCCCGGACGCTGCGTCGGATCGTCGGCCGCACCGTCGCCGCGGGCGGCGCGGGGGCCGACGAAATCGCGGAGGTCGTCGCGGAGGGAACGGTGGCGGACCGCCGAAGCCCTCCACTGGAGGACCGGCGTGAGCAAGTTTTATCTCACGACGGCCATCGACTACGCGAACGGCGAACCTCACATCGGGCACGCGTACGAGAAGATCGGCGCCGACGCCATTGCGCGGTACCGTCGTTTGCGCGGAGATCAGGTCCATTTTCTCGTCGGCATGGACGAGCATGGACAGAAAGTCGCTCAGGCGGCGGAGCAGCGAGGGCTGACGCCGCAGCAGCAGGCCGACGAGATCGCCGAACGCTTTCAGGAGATGTGGCGAACGCTCGGTATCTCGCACAATGAGTTCATTCGCACGACCGAGGAGCGTCACAAGGCAGGCGTGCGCGCGCTGATCAAACGCATCTTCGACAACAACCCTGACGACTTTTATGAGCGCTCGTATAGCGGATGGTACTGTGTGGGCTGTGAAGCGTTCAAGCAGGACTCCGAGATCGAGGACGGCCGCTGCGTCCTTCACCCAACGCGCAAGCTCGAGTGGGTGGAGGAGCGCAACTGGTTTTTCCGGCTCAGCAAGTACGAGCGATTTCTCGAGCGCCTGCTCACGGAGCGACCCGAGTTCCTACAACCTGACTCGCGTCGCAACGAGATGCTCGCGCTTCTCGAGTACGGATTGGAAGACATCTCGGCCAGCCGCTCGCGTTTCACATGGGGGGTGCCGTTCCCCTCGCCGCTCTCTACCGGCGAAACGCAAACGACCTACGTCTGGTTCGATGCGTTGCCGAACTATCTGACGGCGACCGGCTTCCCGGCGAAAGACTACAAGGATCGTTGGCCGGCGCAGCTGCATGTCATCGGGAAGGACATCACGAGGTTCCACAGCATCATCTGGCCGGCAATGCTCCAGGCGGCCGAGTTGCCGCTCCCGGAGAGAGTCTGGGCGCACGGGTTCGTCCTTCTCGGCGGAGAGCGCTTCAGCAAGTCGGCAGGCGTCACGCTGGACCTGCATGAAGCGATCGACCGTTATGGCCCTGACGCGTTCCGCTACTACCTGCTCCGCGAAGTTCCGTTCGACGCCGACGGCAGCTTTTCCTGGGAACGTTTCGAGCAGGTCTACAATTCGGAATTGGCCAATTCGTGGGGGAACCTCGCGAGTCGGGCGATCGCGATGGTGGAGAAGTACTGTCACTCGACCGTGCCCGCCGCCATGGAAACCGAGGTCGATCGAGCAGACGCGGTCGAGGTCCAGGCGTATCACTCGGCTATGGACGGCTCGCGCGGTTTTCTCCTGCACGAAGCGCTGCGACATGCGATGGCCAGCGTCACGCGAGGGAACGAATACGTGCAGAAGATGCAGCCGTGGGTGCTCGCGAAATCGCCCGATACGCGCACGGCGCTCGAAACGACGCTCGGCACGCTCATGCGCTCGCTCGCTCGCCAGGCGGTGATGCTCTACCCGTTCGTCCCGACAAAGTCGCAGGATCTCTGGCAGCAGCTCGGCGCGCCGGGCCGCATCGAGGATCAGCGAATCACGACGCTGATGAAGCTCGATGCGACCGGATGGCGTGTGCGGAAGGGCGCTCCCCTCTTTCCGAAACCGGTTACGGCGTCTTAGTCGGCGGCTTCGAGAAGTCGACCTTCGGCGCCTCGGTGGTGCCTGCTGCGGCCGTGAAGTACTTCCGTGGCTTCGCGCCCGTGATCTTGGCGGTGATGACCGCGGGGAATTGCCGGATGTAGGCGTTGTACTCGTTGACCGCGGCGTTGTAGTCGCTGCGGGCCACCGCTATTCGGTTCTCCGTTCCGGTGAGCTCGTCCTGCAGTCTTATGAAGCTCTGGTCGGCCTTGAGATTCGGATAGGCCTCGGCCACGGCAAACAGTCGGCCGAGCACGCTGGTCAGCTGCGCGTTCGCGTTGGCCATCTGTTCGGGGTCTCCGGATTTGACTGCCCCGAGCAAGCCGGAACGCGCCTGAGCCACTTGCGTGAACACTTGCTCCTCGTGCTGCGCGTAGCCCTTCACGGTTTGCACGAGATTCGGAATCAGGTCGGCGCGGCGTTGCAGTTGAACTTCGATCTGTGACTGATACGCCTGCGCGGTCTCGTCCAACTTCTGGATTCTGTTGTAGCCGCACCCGGTCGTCAGAACAGCCAGCGCCACCACGAGCCAGCGACGAAGCATGTCAAAGCTCCTTTCGGTCGTACGGTGAGAGTGCGAGAACACTACGTCCATGGTCGCCGTGAGATTCACGCTTTGCGTTGAGAATACTTGTCGAGATAGTGCACCAGCTGTTGCAGGCCCGACAGATAGCCCGCAAGGACGTGTGCGATGTCTTGGTTCCGAATTTTCGTCTCGCCGCGCTTGTGCCATATGACTTGCACGAACGGCGTCACGTCGATCGACGCCGTCGTTGCGACCCGCTGACTGAGCTCGACGTAGTCGCGCGGCGGTACCTCACCACTCAGCCGGAGCACGGCTCGGAACACCACCATCATGGTGCTCGAGCTGCCTTCGAGCAGCGCGAGCTGCCCCTTTGCATCATTGCCGGCGGCGAGCGCGCCGCGCCGCAGTTGCAGCAATGTGCCCATCGCTTCGTGCTCGAGCTGCAAGCGCAAATGGGCAGGATTCACGCGCACGTCCGTGACGAGATCGCCGAACAGGACGCGATGCCTGTCGAGGACGTCCGCGTACTCCATTGGAAAGATGTCCGCCGAGCCGTGCCACTCGTCGATGGTGAGCGTGAGTGGCGCGGGATTGCCGTCATCGACCCACGCGCGCACCGCGGCGGACGCCGCCTGGAGACGGCTCGCGGGCAGTGATTCGACGAGCACGAGCGTGTTGTAGTCTGATTTCTTGGGATGGTGCTCTCCCGCCGCGGCTGAGCCATACAGCACCACGGCGCGCAACTCGGGCCCGAACGCGGCCCTGAGCTGCGTGACGAGATCTTCGAGGGTCATCTTAGCCATAGTTCACCAGGACCTTCCTCCGCCGCCTCCGCCGAATCCGCCACCGCCGCCAAAACCTCCGAATCCGCCACCACCACCGCCGCCAAATCCGCCACCGCCGAATCCACCGAATCCCCCGCCGCTGCCTCCCCAACCACCACGACCTGTCGGGAATGGAAGAATGATGGGAATGCAACCACCGCCACCGCAGCCACGCCGGCGCCGCCGCGACCCACTCAGCATCGATAGCACGAAGAAGAACAAGATCAGCCAGACGAAGGGTGGAATGGCGCCGATCACGCGCCAGAAGTCATTGCCCGAGGCGCGGCGGCCGGTTTCGCGCTGATAGCCCGTGAGCGTTGTGTCGAGCGTGAACTGAAACTCGTTCGCGAAGCGCTGCGCGACACGCGTCGTGATCAGTTCGATCGCGCCGCCGTAGTTGCGCTGCTGGAGCAGCGGAATCGCTTCGTCTTGAATCGCGCCGGTCGTCGCATCCGTGATGAATCCTTCGGCGCCAAAACCTGTTGCGATTTGAACGTGACCACGGCCGTCGGAGCTTGTCTCCTTTGGAACGACGAGGATGATGACGCCGGTATTCCGTGCGCGATCGCCCGGTCCTCCCGCCTTGCCGACCTTCCACTGCCGGCCAATCTCCAGCGCGACATCGGCGGGATCGCGGCCCTTGAGGTCGGGAAGTGTGACGACGACGATCTCGCCGCCGGACTTTGTGCGCACATCCTGTATGATGCGCTCGATGCGCGCCGCCGCGTCCGCCGGAATGACGCTCGCGAAGTCGTTGACGTAGCCGACCGGCTTGGGCAGCTGGATCTGCCCAATCTGCGCCGCGAGTGACAGGATGAAGAGAAGAACGGGGAGGAGCACGGACGAGAGTCTAGCGAGGCGCCCGTTTGATGTCAGCCTGACACTACCTGTGACCCAGCCTCACGTCAGGTCGGTCGGTGAGCGCGTTCACCAATCGCGCGGAGAACTCCTCCACCTGGCTGACGATCGCCTGCGATTCGTTGACCAGATACGCGTGGCCGATCACGAACGGAATTGCGCTGAGCACGCCCGCGCCTAGCGGACGCAACGCGTAGGCGATTCCGCTGAGCAGCGCCACCCGCGTCTCCGTCGTGACGCGTGCCGATTGCATCAACGCATCGTGAAGATTCGCGATGCCGCCCAAAAAGCCGAGCAGCACGGCGGCGATCGCGAACGTCGGGAGCCACGCGAGACGACGCATGAGGTCCGGGATCACCGTCAGCGACGACGCTTCCGCCATGTTCAGCAAGTCCTGTTCGTCGCGAGTACCGCTTCGCAGCAGGATCAGGCCAAGGTCGGGGAGGGTCGATTGATTCTCGGCGCAGAGTGTCAACGCCTCATCCAGCTTGTCCGCACGCACGAGCGAGATCACACGCTCGATGAACGGACGAGCGTTGATCTTCGACCGCAGCACGATGTGGTTGAATCGCTCGATGAGGACTGCGAGTCCGACAACGTCGAGGATCAACAGCGGCACCATGAAAGGGCCGCCGCTTTGGTACCAGGTGAGGATCGTTCCCATGTACATGTATGTTAGCGCAGAAGCTGTGCCTGCTTAGTGGCGCTGCTGACACGGTCGCTCATATGTTTCTGCCAATGAAGCAGCTATTGCTGTGGGCCATGGTCGTCGCGGCGTGCCGGCCGTCGGATGGCGGAGCCAGGAGCACGCCGGCCGGAGGGGCGTCCGCCGCGTCGCAGGCGTCAGATTCCGCGCGGATCAACGCGATGCTCGAGCGGGCCGACAGAGCGCGAATTCTAGGCGACAGCGCCGCACCCGTCTGGCTCGTGGAGATCAGTGACTTCGAATGCCCCTTTTGCAAGCGCTGGCACGACGAGACGTACCCCGCCCTTCAGAAGGAGTTCATCCAGACCGGACGCGTGCGCTTGGCCTACGTGAACTTTCCGTTGGGACAACACGTGCATGCCCTTCCGGCGGCTGAAGCGGCGATGTGCGCTGCGGCGCAGGATCGGTTCTGGCAAATGCACGACGCGCTCTTCGAGACGCAACCGCGCTGGACCTCGATGGTGGGGGGAGACGCGTCGGCGCTGTTCGATTCGCTGGCCGTAGCGGCCGGCGTCAACGCAGGCGACTGGCGCGAGTGCCTGCGCAGCAACGTCATGCGCCGCCTCATCAGCGCCGACCATGATCGCGGCCAGTCGGCTGGCGTGCGCTCGACCCCGACGTTCTTCGTGGGTGACGAACCGATCCAGGGCGCAGAGTCGATTGCGATTTTCCGCGCGGCAATCCAGCGCGCCCTCGCCAAGACTGCTCGGACGCCCCCCCCATAAGCGTGCGATTCCTGGCCCGGATGCTGTACGCGGTCGCCGCGAAGCTCGCGACCGTCGCATCCGCGGTGGTCCCACCGGGCGCGTCGAAGGCAGCGATTGCGGTCAGGGCACGACGCGGAATCCGGCGGCGGTATGTCAACTGGGCGAACGCGAACCGAGATCCCTCGCGCCCGCTCTTGTGGATGCATGCGCCGTCGGTCGGCGAGGGGCTTCAAGCGCGACCGGTTCTCACGCTCATGAAATCGCGTCGGCCGGAGGTGCAGCTCGCGTACACGTTCTTCTCGCCGAGTGCCGAAGAGTTCTCGCGTACTCTGGAGGTCGACTTCCGGGACTACTTGCCCTTCGATTCCGGAGCCGAAATGGGTGCCGCGCTCGACTCGTTGCGGCCGCGCGCACTCGTGTTCAGCAAGCTCGATGTCTGGCCGGAGCTCGTCCGGCAAGCCGAACGACGAGCCGTACGTCTCGGAATGATCAGCGCCACGCTCGGCGCGGGCTCCGGCCGACGGAGTCGCGCGGCTCACTTGTTGTTGCGCGACGCGTATGCATCACTGGATGCCGTGGGCGCGGTCGACCAGACGGACGCCGACCGCTTGGTTCAACTCGGCGTCCGCGCCGAGGTCATCGAGGTCACGGGTGATACCAGATTCGATCAGGTGTGGCAGCGCGCGCAGTCCGTCGATCCGGAATCGCGCCTACAGTCGCAACTCGCCGATGACCGTCCGACACTCGTCGCCGGCTCCACGTGGCCTAGCGATGAGGCGCCGTTGCTCGAAGCCTTCGCGCGCGTTCGAGAGCGCGTGCCGCGGCTACGGCTCGTCATCGCGCCGCACGAAACTGCGTCCGAGCATCTGGCGTCGATTCTGCGATGGGCCGCACAGCATCACCTGAGCCTGGCCCGGGTGGACGACGCATCGGCGACCGCCGACGTCGTGCTGGTGGATCGCTTCGGCGTGTTGGGTGAGCTGTACGCGCTCGCCGACGTGTCGTTCGTCGGCGGTGGATTTCATGACGCCGGCCTTCATTCCGTGCTCGAACCAGCCGCGTTCGGCGCGCCGGTCTTGTTCGGCCCGCGCCATGATCGGAGTCGCGACGCCGTCATGCTCTTGGCCGCGCGCGCGGCCCGCTCCGCCACTGATGCGGCTGATATCGAGCACGCCTTGCTCGACTGGTTCGAGAATTCCGAGGCGCGACGTGAGACGGGAGCGCAGGCGCGCGCCGCCGTGGAACGCGGGCGCGGCGCGGCCGAGCGCTCGCTGCGACTCGTCGAGAGGCTCTTGGCCTAAGCCGACCTGGCGGCTGTCTTGACGACTTCCCGCATCATCGGCGGCACGGCGGCGGAGCTTGGCCGGTGCAGGAAGAATCCTTGCACGAGATGTACGCCGAGGTTGCGCACCGTCATGAACTCTTCGGCGCGCTCGACGCCTTCCGCGATCACCATGGCGCCGTGATCGTTGGCGAACTTCACCATCGTCTCCACCAGGTTCTGCTTGATGAAGTTCGAATCGATCGCGTTGATGAGAGAGATGTCGAGCTTGATGAAATCCGGCTCGAGGTTCGCGATGGAGCCGAGACCCGCGTAGCCGCTTCCCGCGTCGTCCACCGCGAAGCGATACCCCATTTTGCGCAGAACTCCCAATCGCTCGCGGAACTTTGGGTAGTCCTTGATCGCGGTACGCTCGGTAATCTCGAGCACGACCCGCTCCGGATTCGCAACTTCTTTCTCGCCGAACAGCGGATCGGTGAAGTCGTGCGGGTCGACGTTGATGAAGAGCAATTCGCCGGGACGCAGGTGGCTCTCCAGGCCTTCGAGCGCGCGCCCTCGGCACAGCCGGCTCAGCTCCCAGATGAGGTCCGCCTCTTCGGCGACTTCGAACATGACTTCCGGACTGCGGAGGCTGCGCATGACGCCGCGCGCGAGCGCCTCATAGCCGAAGATCTCTTCGGTGTCGGCGTACACGATCGGGTGATAGTCGATGTACACGCTGCGCTCGCGGAGCGCGCTCCGGAGGTCGGCGACTTTCCGCGCCCGCTCGCGTTGTTCGATGCTCCGCGCGGCGTTGGCCGCCTCGCGAATGCCGCGGTAGATCAGCCGTTCGAGCCGGATCTTGGGGTTGTAGTACACGTGGGCGCGTCCCACGTAGATGTCGAAGAGCGCCGCGATCTCTTCGCCGTGGTGCGCTTCGATGCGCGTCTGCACGTGGCGCTGGAGACGTGAGACCATCTCCGTGATCTCGCCTTCGGTTGCCGCCGGCACACCGGTCGCGGGCACGTGGAAGAAAATGAAATCGTCGTCGTTCGTGAAGCTCACCATGAGACGCGACGGATTCGGCGACGTGTCATCGAGGAATTCCCGCACGGCCGCCGCGGTCGTCTCGAGCACCGCATCGAGCTTCTCCCAACCGTAGATCTCCTCGATCTTCGAGTACCGGACGAAGTTGAAGTAGAGCACGACGATCTCGCCGCGCTCCTTGAATCGCTGCCGCGAGCGCTCGATCATCACGGGCAGCGTCGGGAGGCCGGTGAGCGAATCGTGGAGCATCCGCTCATATTCCACGCGCTCGACGCGATCGTTGAGTCCGGCGGCCGTCGGCGTTCCGCGCGCCAGCGCGGCGTGCAACCGTGCCGCGATTTCATCCGGGTTCGTGCCCCGCACCACCCACTCCTCGGCGCGCAGCTCCACCGCTCGACGCCGCTCGGCTTCGTTCTCGCACTCCACGACCACCGGTAGTCCCGCGCCATGCGCGCGCTCGACGGTCGCTCGCAACAGCGTCGGATCGTTCGTGCACACATAGACGGCGCGGGCGCCCGGCACCGTGCCGATTGCGGCCGGCAGCTCCGCGGACGAGCGCCGCTCCACGCGCCAGCCTTCGAGGCGCTCGACGGCGGCCTCGATCAACTGGTCTTGGGAGTCAGTGAGGAGTACGGAGCTAGTCAGCACGCAGTGCGGACGTCTCTAGGACGCTTTCGCCGTGCGCTGCATCGCAAGATTCCGCTGCACCGTCGCGGCCAGCGTGGCGAGATCGAATGGTTTTTCGACATAGTCGTCGGCGCCCGTCTGAAGCGCCTCTCGTTTGTCATCCAGCTCGTTGAGCGCGGTCACCATGATGACACGCACGGTGCGCCCAAGCTGCGGATGCTGCTTCATGATGCGACACACTTCCCACCCATCGCGGCCCGGCATCATCACGTCGAGCAGCACGAGTGCCGGCTTCACGGTCTCGAAGAGCGCGAGCGCCTCCTCACCGCTGGAGGCGACCGTGATCGGATATCCGCGAATCTCGAGATACTCGCGGATGATGTCGGCGTTGTCGCGATTGTCGTCGACGACCAGGATCGGTGGCAGCGTCTTCTTGGGCATCGCTCAACGCCTACCGGGCACGAACGAGATCGCGGCCCCAAAGATGCCGGCGCTCGCCGCCGATCCTCCACTGCTCTGACCGAGCTCCGCGCCGAACGTCGCGCCCAACGACGGCGAGAAGGCGAAGTCGAGTCCGAGGGACATGCGCATGCTTGCGCGCGAGACGACGGTTCCGCTGTCCGTCCGCATCCAGCGGTAGAACGGCGACACGTACGCCGACAGCCCGCGACTCGTGCCAAGGGAGTGTCGATAGCCGAGCGTGAGGCCGGCCGGCACGGACATCACGGCAGGATTCGTGATCACTCCGGCGGTTTGCGTCCGTGGGGCTCCGCCCAAGCCTCCGAATGCCGCGACGCCTAGCGAACCGCCGGAACTCGACCATACGGAGGCTGCGAGTCGGCCGCCGTAGGCGCCTCGTGTTGCCCCGTTGCTTCGCGCTGCCCCGGCCGCTCCGCTGACCTGCAGCTTGCCCGACCCAACGCCCCCGAGGCCCCAGGCCGCTGCGGCGCCGTAGAAGCTTTGTCCTGTACCGCTGCCGAAGTTGGCTGCTACGGCGAGCCCAGGGTTAGCAAACGCATTTTGAAGTACCGGAGTAGCAGGCACTTGCGCGGTCGCGCTTGCCGCAATGGCGGTGAGTCCCATCAACCCCCTCCCAAACATCTTCATCCCTTCGAAGGCGATGCACCTCTAAGGAGCAAGCTCCGTGCGCCACGCTGCGGCGCGAGACGGGGCCGACTGAGAATCGGCTCCAGAACGGCCGTAACGGCCGTAGCGGCCGTGGCGGCCCAGTCAATACAGGCGTAGTTTGGGATGGATACTTCGGTCCCGAGCTTTCGAGGGAAGCATGCCTAGGCCGCTGTTCAGCCGGATCATGCTGGCAGGCGTTGGCGCCGCTCTAGTGGCAGCCAGCACGTCGGCTGCGCAGGAACGTGGAACGCTCACCGGCGTCGTCCGTGACAGTGCCGGCACGCCGATTCGTGACGCCGACATCGCGGTCGTTGCGCTTCGCATGTTGACCAGGACGGACGGTGACGGACGATTCAGGCTCGCGAAGCTCCCGCCGGGTGAGATCGTCGTCTCGATTCGGCGCATTGGCTACGAGCCCACGACGGTCCCACGCTTGGTCGCCCCGGGTACTGTCGACAGCGTGATCGTCGAGATAGCACGGCTCACAACCCTCGAGGGAATACAGATTTCCGAGCGAGCCATGCGCCAGCGATTCTGGATCGAGGAGTTCTACAGGCGGAGGACGCGCGGCGTCGGGACATACTTCACGCGTGAGGAGATCGAGCAGAAACGAGCCTCGCGGCCCAGCGAGATCCTTCGCACAACACCGGGCATTCGATTAGTGCGACTGCGCGGCGGCCAGGGCGTGCGTTTCATGTCCTCGTCGGTTATGCGTCGTGATTGTATGCCGATGATCTGGATCGATGGCCAGCAGGCACCCGGAATGGAGATCGATGATCTCCCACTCAGCACCATCGAGGGACTCGAGCTGTATCACGGACCGTCAACGACCCCGATGCAGTTCTCTCAGGGCTCGATGACGACGTGCGGCACGATCGTCGTTTGGAGCCGAATCCCCGGCACCTGAACCGAACGGCGAGGGCGGCACCCGCTGTTCTCTCGGTCATCGCGGTCGCGCTCGCGACGAGTGTCGCCGGGATTCTGAACCAGTTCACGCAGGATGACGTCGCGCTGATCCAGGACAGCGCTCGCCTGCACGGCCTCGCCCGGTGGCGCGAAATCCTGACCTCCCCATACTGGCCACCACCGTATCCGCAGGATCTCTATCGACCGGTCGCGTCGCTGCTGCTCGCGATGCAATATGCCCTGGGGTCGGGGGCGCCCATCGTCTTTCGCTTGGCGAGCTGCGCCCTGTATGCGGCAGCCAGCGTCGCGGTGTTCAAGCTGGCTTCGCGTCTCTGTTCTTCAACCGTTGCACTCGCGGTCGCCCTCCTCTTCGCAGTCCACCCGGTGCACGTCGAGGCAGTGACGCTCGCAGTAGGTCAGAGCGAGATCATCCTCGCGCTCTTCACGGCGGTGACAGTCACGCGATATCTCGACCTACGTCGCAGCAACGGCGGTCGTGTCCCAAGGCGAGACTGGGCGCTGCTCGCCGCTGTTTATGCGGCCGCCGCTCTGACGAAAGAGCAGGGCTTGTTACTCCCGGCCTTTCTCCTTGCGGCTGAGTTCTTTCTCATCGATGAAAGCCCGCTGCGGGCGCGTGTCGGTCGTCTGTGGAAAGGTTACGCTGCTCTCGCGCTCGTGGCCGTTGTCGTGATGCTCACACGAGTCGCTGTCCTCGGCGGGAACCCGATCGGAGCCGACACCGCGGAGGCGCTCGTCGGGCTGACGCTCGCCGGCCGGGCGGTGACGATGTTGCAGATAGTACCGGAGTGGCTCCGGCTGCTCGCATGGCCCTTACACCTGCGCGCCGATTACTCGCCCGCGGAATTCCTCGGATCGCGTGCCTTTGGATCACGCGAGGCGCTCGGGCTCCTGCTGCTCGCGGGAGCGATTGCCGTTGGCTGGTTCGCGCGTCGTCGCGCTCCCATCGTCTCCTTCGGCCTCGTGTGGAGTGCCATCGCGCTCTTTCCTGTCAGCAACGTCGTCTTTCCCACAGGCATTCTGATCGCCGAGCGGACGCTGTTTCTGCCAAGCATCGGCTTCTTGTTGGCCGTAGGAGGCGCCGCCGACTACCTGCTGGAGCGGAAGCGCTTACCTCTGAATTGGCGCCGCGTCGGACTCACCGCCGGCGTTGGCGCTCTCCTGCTCGCTGGGATCGCGCGAAGTGTGTTGCGGCAGCGTGTCTGGCACGACCCTCAGACGCTGTCGCTGGCGAGCGTGAATGACGCACCTCGAAGTTGGCGAGTACAACACGCGTACGGCGACGCACTGTTTGATCTGGGTCGCACGGATGAGGCCATTGCGGCCTATCAACGCGCCATTGAATTGGCTCGTGAGCCGTGGTGGCTTCGCAATCGCCTCGCGCGGCATCTCAGATTGATTGGCAGAGACACAGCCGCTCTCGAACAGTTGAGCCTCAGCGTGGCACAATTTCCAGAACAAACAGAGTTGATTCCGGATCTGGTCGCGGCGTTACTCGCGGTCGGCAAATACGAAGACGCAAGGCGCGTCGCCAATCGCGTCATCCTCATGACGGACGCGCCGCCGATAATGGGATGGCTTCGGCATGTGGCCGACAGTGCGATCGCTATGCGAGCGCCAGCCGGTACCATCAAAATTGGTGTGCGGTACCGTTGAGTCGGCCGAATTGAACTACGATCTCGCGTGCCCCTGCGGGCACGGGCGCGCGCATCTCGTCGCCTCCTGGCCAACGCACCCATACAGCTGTCGGCGTCCCCGAGAGTCCGAAAACCTGAACCGCGCCATTCTGAGACCAGTAGCCCGACCCTGCCTGGACCTCGCGCACGGGGCCCCTCCGGGTGCCGTACTCGATTCGGATCTGCGCGCCGACGCCATCCGGATTGCCAGACGGACCCTCGAGCCTGACACGAAGTCCGGGTTTCGCTCCGCGATTGTGAAACAGTCGGCTCTCCGCGCCGTTCTGCGAAACCGCGAGATCGAGTCGGCCGTCACCATCGAAGTCGGCATAAGCCGCTCCTCGTTGATCGCCATAGACCAACAGGCCGGACTGCTGAGCAGACATCGGACGTAAATTCCCCTTTCCGTCGCCCAGCAGAAGAAGGCTACGCCCATTGTCATATCGGGGAATGCCCAGCGCGGTCGGAAAGAAATTCTGGCTGAGGAAAACATCCTCGAAGCCGTCGCCGTCGAAGTCCGCGACGCCCGCATAGAACGCCGGAGCAAACTGCGCTTCCAGGGGAAGCGGCACCGCCTCGAAGTGATTTCCCCGGTTGAGAAGAACCATGTGATCGAGGGTGACGGCTTCCTTTCTCTTTACCTGCCGCATGAATGGGCCGAGCACTTGGTCTACCGTGGCGTCGGCATAGTCGCGGAAGCTCCTCACCCGGCTGGCGAGATCGGGAATGACGACTCGCAGTCGCGCGTAGCTGTTGAGCGGTGCGAGCCCTCTCACGCGGGGATCTTCCCGCGCCAATAACATCTCTTCCTCGCCACCAGATCCGAACGGGCCATGAAACATGACGAGCGGTCGCAAGCTGTCCGCTTGTGTCATGGTGTTGCGTCCCCAGCTCGTTGCCACCAGGTCCAGTCTCCCATCTCCGTCGAAGTCTCCGGCCGCAAGGCCATTCCAGCGGCTCGTCCACCGGCCGAGGCCCCAGGATTCGGGAGCGCGCGCGAAGCGGCCGTGGCCATCGTTGAGCAGCAGAAGTATCGAATCCCACTCGCGCGCGAGAATCAGATCCGGATGTCCATCGCCATTGATGTCCGCGAACATGGCCGCGGATACCAGACCGACATCGCGCAACAGCGCGGAGTTCACAGAATCGAGCACGAACGTTCCGTTCTCGTTTCGAAAGAGAGCGGACGACGCACTCCGGGGATACGCTCCCGGAATGACACGACCGCCTACGAATAGATCGAGGCGACCGTCTCCGGTGTAATCGCCGAGTGCCATGGGTCCCGTCGACGACTCTCCTCTCGGCACGAGCGTGTCCGCGTTGGTCGCGATCGAGCGTCCGGAGATTGGTACCGCCATCGCATTGGGCACCGGCTGGCCTTCCCAGCTCGAAATGCCGATGAGAAGGCGGCTGCCTGCGTTCGATGCCAAACCGAGGACGCTGGTGTAATCCGCCGCGGCAACCGGGCCCGAATCCTTTTGCCGCACCAATCGACCGCCCTCGTTGCGGAACACACCAAGACGCCCGCCCCGCCCCGAGCCAATCAAGAGATCCTCGTAACCGTCGCGGTCGTAATCGAACCACGTCACGCCCGGACCCAACTGCGACAGTGAGTTTGGAAGCAGGTACTGCCGCTCCCAGTCGTCGAACATCGGTTCCGTGTGAGTGTGTCCGCCGAGCGCGGGTGTCGCGTCCTCGAAGAGGGTCGGCTGCGGTGCGAGTGAAGTCGCGCGCAGGGGCGTCCGCGACGTGGCGGTAGCCGCCGTGATCTCGTACATCCGATTTGGTCGCACGCTCATCGTCGTGCGGCGACCGTCGCGCCAATCGATGACGAGCGTTGCGCTGTCGGACTTGCCCATCGCGAAGGTCGCCAGGTAATCGCTGTGTGACATGTACAGGCCGCCCACGACGACTTCCCGCTCCTCGGTGGGGATCGCGCCGCCTAGCAGGCGTATCTTCGCGCCGACCGCGCGCGTGTTGGGAAGGTCTCCAATCAGGCGCACCGCGACACGCGGCGCGGACGCATCGCTGCGCAACACCAGTCCCGGCGACGCTAACCTGTTGACGACAACATCGAGGTCACCGTCGCCATCGAGATCGGCCGCGGCCATCGTGTGCGAGATGTCTTCCTCCGCTCCGAAGTTCCAGCGCTCGCTGACATCCTCGAAAGTCAGGTCTCCACGATTGCGATAGGCGACATTCTTGAGGCGGAGCGGCGGGAATTCCCATCGCAGCCGCCGCCAGTTTACGTCGCTCGGGCGGAACTGTAGTCGCTCCTGAGTATCCGCATCCATGATGTCCCAGAGGTGGCCATTGGTGACGAGAATGTCCTGCCATCCGTCGAGGTCCACGTCCAGGAACATCGTCGACCAGGACCAGCCGGTCGCCTGCACGCCCGCGTACGCCGCGACCTCCGCAAACGTGCCGTCCCCACGGTTGAGGAACAGAGCGTTGGACTGCTGTTGCAACTGGGTCTCGACATCACCCGGCCTCTTGGGCAGCGCGGTGTGCGTCGGAATCTGAGTCTTGAGACGCCGGCTGTCATTACTGAGCATGTCGACGACAAAGATGTCGGGCAGGCCATCGCCGTTTACGTCGGCGACGTCCACGCCCATTGCCGAGTTGCTCATTCGGCGCAGGGCCTTCCAGTCCGTCAGCCGGAAATTTCCGTGGCCGTCATTCAGCCAGAGTTGATCCAGGTCTTCGAAGTCATTGGCCACATAGAGATCCGGCGCGCCATCCTCGTTCACGTCGACGAACTTTGCGTCGAGCGCGAAGGACTCGGGTTCATCGGCGAGAGGACGACCGTCAGCACCACTGAAGCGGCCGGAGGTGAGCGCAACTCGTTCGAAATGGCCGCCGCGATTGAGATAGAACTCGTCCGGCGAACCACGCTGAGTGACTCTGAGGCCACCCATGTCCGGACGCATGACCAGCTTGTAATCGTGCCGGTGCTCGGGAACAATCTCGAAACGGCTTGGCCCAACCTGGCGAACCATCTGACTGGGATCACGCTGTTGCGGCGGAATGGAATCGTCGATGTTGTACGGCTTGTAATTGGCCACGTAGAGGTCGAGGCGCCCGTCTCCGTCGACATCCGCCATCGTGATGGTGGTGCCGCCGTTGCCGGTCGCATCAAGACCGAGGTCGCGACGCTCGGTGAAGTGGCCGCGCCCGTCGTTCAGGAAGATTGCGTTTGGGCCACGCGTCGCGAGCAGGATGAGATCGAGCGCGCCGTTGCCAGTCACGTCCGCGAAAGCACACCCCGTGGAATACCGATCCGGCGCTCCGACGCCCGCGCGCTCGGTGATGTCCTCGAACCGCCAATTGCCCAGGTTGCGATAAAGTTTGTTCGATCCCTCGGTCCGCGCGAGAAAGATGTCTATACGCCCATCGCCATCGACATCGCCCAGGCACACGCCGGCGCCCTGACCAAGGATCCGGTTTCGCAGCAGCAGCGAATCGCTCACCGTGTTCTGAAAATCGATGCCGGTGCGACTCGTCTCCATTCTCGTGAAGCCCGGCTTCCCGCGCGGAACCTCGAGCTCTCGCCAGCGATAGCCCGCTTCATTGTGCCATGCGGGTAGCGGCTTCGGCGCGCACGCGATCAGTGACGTACTCGCCGTCAGCGCGACCAACTGTGCGAAACGGCAGCTCAATGTTTGACGCTTGCCCGCTGCTTCCGCTTCATGGGATCCGGTGCTGCTGGGGGCGCGGCCACCGCCGGCCGTCCCGCGCTCGCCGGCTGCACGTGCGCAAAGAGTTCCTTGCGCACTTCGGGATTGCTGATCTTCCAGATGACTCCATCAGTGAAATAGTGGTGAATGTTGATGAAGGTGAGGATCAGCACGGGCGCCACTTTCCCCGGCTCCTCGCCGAAGATATTGCCGACGATGCTCATGGCCGTTCCCGGAACGACCCGGGAAACCACATAGCTGACGCCCAGCAACCCGACGCCGTAGAGAACCATGTGCGTGGCAACGCTCCACGACGACCGTGGCGCATCTGCCGAAGACCTGTTGATCTCTACGCGGATCGGAAAGGCGAGATACTGAAGCGCGTGGAAGATCTGAATCCAGAATATGGCCTTTGGATCACGCGCCATCGCGGCGTACCATACGAAGATCGCGATCCAAGCTACCAACGCGCGCGCCGGCGGTTGTTTGCCGGTGCGGCGGCGCATCTTCAGCAGGCCGAGGGCACCGAGCGCCAACGCCACGAGAGTCCCCGAGCTGATGAGGAGATACGCCGGCTTCACCATCGAGGGATCCCTGAGCTGCGTGTAGAGGAACCACACGACATGCCAAGCCAAAAGGATCCGCAGACTCGTCCGGATCAGAAAGCGTTCACGATCGTCGAATCGGATGCCTTCCAAGTACGCGAACGACGCCATCATCCCCCACACCTGACCGGTGTAATGCCAGGCCAGGTAGGCGCTGCTGACCGCGACGAGCACGATGACGAACACAGGCGAGCGCTGCGCCTCCCACAGCGCGGCGACCATGTACACGAGCAGGATCGCGGGCACGTAGATCGATGCCCACTTGTGCCGCAGGATCATGTCACGGCTGCGGTAAACGATTCGGTACGACGCCACGAAATGCGGCATGTTGATGGCCGCCGCGATCCACGCTTGCGCCCCCACTCCGATCAGTACGAGATCAGAGCGGCCGCTCACGAGCAACGGCACGAGGATGATGAGAGACAAACCGCCAACGAGGAGCAGGTCTATCGTCGGCGACAGGATCGCGGCGCGACGGGGCGAAGCGACTGCCGTAGCGGGCGGAGGACCACTCATCGTTTGAAACTACCGGTGCGTGTTGGCGGAAACGTCAGCGCTGGCGGAACAGCTTGATCAGCAACGCTCCTCCGCTCGCCGTGGGCCCGTACTCGTTTTCTGCCGCCGTCGGATCCAGGTACCGGATCTCTTCGACTGTAGTCGGTGCGATGGACTTGAGCATGTCGACGCCGGATTCGCGCCTGCCGTCTATGAACACAGCCAACCGTGCCACGCCGCTGGCGCCTCCAATGGAGCGCGCGCCGCGTGGCCCCTCTAGAAAATGCGGCCGCTCGCTCCGGATGACCTCGAAGAGATCAAGATCCCGCTTGGCCGAATTGAGGATTTCTTGACGCGTAATGCGATCGCGCTGTCTCTTCTGCCCCAACATTTGGCTCGGAGCAAGGGTCAGCAAAGTGCCTGTCAGTATCAGCGCGCCGAAGACCTTGCGAGTTGACATACATGCCTCCTAGTCACAATCCGTCTTTGCAAAAAGGCCATCGGGTTGCGAAAAGCGCAACCCGATGGCCTATACATCACGCGCGGATGCTCAGGTGCCAGGAGGACGCGGCGGCCTGCGATCCCACATGAACGAGGGCTGTGGAGTCGCGTAGCTCGGCGCGCTCGTGGTCTGAGGAGCGGGAGTTCCCGCAACGGAGCGTGGGAAGACAATCATCGTTACCGCTGATCCGGCTACCGTTGTACCCGGCAGCGCATCGACCGGGCCCACGATCCCCTGGCAAGGAAGGAAGGTGCCGCTCTTTCCATCGTTGGCGGGACAGCCGATCATCGCGCGCGAGTCCGCAAACAGCGCCGCACCACCACCTGCCGGTTGCACGTTGAATTGGAAGGTGTCGGGCGCCACCGTCTGGTACGTTGCAATGCTCTGGCCGGCAACGTTGGCCCAGGTCGCAGTGGCAGGCGCCGTCCCCGTTGAGACGTAGCGCCGCACGTCGATCGGGTCCTTTGTCGCGTTGATGACGCGCAAGGCAACTTGGGCTCCCGGGTCAGCCACGCTCTCCTCGATGATGTCGAGCTTCATCGCGGGGGCGCCAGCCGGCCGGCCGGGCCCAGTGGGACTTGCATAACCCCAGAGCAGGAACGTGTAATTTTTTCCTGCCTCGAGAGTCGTCGTCCCGTCTTTGATGACGGTGGAGTTGATCACCTGCGAGCCCGCGGGATCGTTCAGGAAGATGCGATAGTGCCGGCTTCCTGCTTGCGCCGGTTTGAACTGAATCTGCGTCGAAGCGGGAACGGCTGCCGCTCCGGTGCCAGAAATGGCGATAGTGTTCCGATAGACGATGCGGAACTGAACATTGTTCTCCACAATGTCTACAAAACGGAAATCCATCTGGTTGGTATCCGGAACGGCGTTGATGAAGCGGACGCCAGCCGTCGGAATGTTATCCGTCGTTATGACAGAGTCCGGCTTACATGCACCCACCGCGCCCACGGCAAGCCATATCAGTGAGAGCTGGAGATTACGTCGCATGTCGTGATACTCCGTAGGAGGTTGGGACATTCACCTGTCAGGGCCGGCGAAATGCAGCGCCCGAATCGCGTGGGGTTCCGGGGCCTTCAGCTCCAGAACCAATGAGAGAGCGACCGACTATGTATGCGGCAACACCACCGACGAGGCTCGCGCCGAGCGCCGCGGTGCGTCCGCTCGAGAAGCGCCGCTCGTACGCCGACTTCACGAACTCAGCTTTGATTCGGACTCGATCGCCGCGCCAAACCTGCTCACCGCCATCGAGGAACCGCACGGCGGAAACTGCGACATCATATTCCGCGTTGTCGGCGCTGATCAGTCGCCCTTCGACCTGGGAGATTTCCGGTCCCATCGAGCCGCCAAGGGCAACGCGTCCTGCATCATTCACGTCGAACGCTACACGCGTGCCCACTCGGGCGTCGGTTGCCCTGGCGGGCTGCAACGTGTAGCAGGCCGCCAGAGCAACACCAAACGCCGCCAACATCAACGTGGTAAAATCGACGCCGCGCACGTGTCGCTTACCAGCCGTACGTGCCTTTAGCAGCCGAGTGGATGTTGTTCCCACCGCCGCCGGTGTTATAGATCGCGGAGAATGCACGGCCACGGGCCAGCAAATCGTCGTACGGCGGCGCCCAGTCGAGCGGCGTGTTCACCGCCAAATCGCCCCACCCGCGCATGTCGAACAGCCACGCCGCGAAGTGAGTGTAGGCCGTCTCGATTCGCTTTTCGTACTTCAACGCCTCCCACAGGTCGCCGCAGGTGATGGTGGCGCTCGGACCTTCCCCGAACGGCTTCTTCGGCACACAGTTCGCGCCGCTCAAGCCACCATCAACGGTGGCCGTGACAGCCGGGAGGCCACCGCCCTTCGCGACCCCACCAACCATTCCGCGCGTTCTGGTGACGTTGATGAGCGCCGCGGCGTTGGCGTAGTCGACTTTCCGATAGTAGCCCTCGGCCGCGAGGAGGTCCATCTCCGCTTTCGTCATGAACACAAGCTTGCCGCTTCGCGCGGTGCCGGCGTCGCCGAAGTTTCTCCACGAGTGAAACTTGACAAAATCATACTCCGAGAGACCCCAACCCAGTCCCGCCAATTGATCTTCGCCCGCCGGCCGGTTTCTGAAGTACCGCTTGCATGGCGTCGCGGCAGCGTTACAGTCGCGCGCAACCGCAAAGTCGGCCTGCTGCTGCGCACGAGTGGTGCCTTGCGGGAAGCGCAGATCCGGCGTCTCCATGTGGAACCCGTTTCTGTTATCCAGCGTCGTCTTGATCCAGCCATCATAGGCGCCGGAGACGTCCGCCATTCCGATGACAAACGGCGTCATCTGATGCCAGAGGCCGTAACTGTGAAACTGCGATACCCAGGAGTTGAATGGGCCATTGACGGGGTTGGTGATGTTGTCGTGGTCCGCCGTGATCCCATTCGTGGCGTCCGCGATGACCTGGGTCCAGTCGACGGCCGCGCGCTCCGCGGGAGTACGGGCCACGTTGGCGCGCAACCGCGCCTTGTAACTGCGGGCAAGCTTGACAAACTCCGCCAGGGTGAAGCTCGTGGACGACGGAATCCAGTTTGCCGGCAGCGGAAACGCCGCCGCCCCTTGCGGCGCGTACGCGATCGATCGAGTGAGCGCCGCGAGCGCCGAGTCCATCACTTCCGCGTATCCGCGTAGCTGGCCCGGATCCTCGTTCGACATTCCCGGCGCGATGACCGCCGAGGAGTCATACGTCATCGCCAGGTAACCGAGCGCCACTCCGCGGAGGAACTCGCCGAATGCTCGCGCGCGAAAGTTTCTCCCCGGATCGCCGAGTGTGAGCCCTTGGTCGAACTGCGTAAGAATGGACGAGGCGACGCGCGCCACCTCGTTCTCGACCGCATACACGCGAAGATTCTCGCCGGCGCCGCTATTGCCGGGCGAGTTGTCGTTCGATGGGCGCGGGATGCCCGCGCGCGCGTTCAGTTGGTTGTTGTTGAGACTCGAGTAGTTCTCGAACGCCTGCACGCTGGCCATGCCCCAGACGTTCCCGAGGCTGCCGTACATTCCGCTGTGCCAACGCAGGTAATAGTTGGCGAGCAGCGACTCGACGTCAGTTGGCGTCGCCAACACCCGCTTCGTCTCGGGTGAGTTCGGGTTTTGGACTTCGAGATTGCACGCGCCGAGGGCGATCGCGCTCGCGGCGACAGCACCAAACCGGATCAGGATTCGCATCATTTAGACGATCTCCTAGAAGCGCGTCGAGAGAGAGAGCGTGAAGGTACGGAGCGTCGGGAAGCCAAACGCGTCTACCTGGTTGATGAGCGCGTTGCCGGTACCACTATTCGTGGCGCCACCGCCTCCGCAGGCGCCACCAGAGCTCGCGATGCCGGCGTCGCACCCCACTTCCGGATCGTAGCCGCTGTAACCCGTGAACGTGAAGAGATTCCGCCCGATGAATCCGACGGTCCAATCTCCTCCTACGCCAGGAATCGGACCGACTTTGTACGTCAGACTGAGCTCCCGCACCTTGGCGAACGACGCGTCCTCCACGGAATAGTTGTTCGGCCCCAGCACGTCATAGAACCCGCCGATTCCGGCGTTCTCGACGGGCCCAGTGCGCCAACCGTACCCCGTCGGCTTCGCCGTCTCGACGGTCCTGCCCCGGTTGTCGAACTTCGCCGAGTTGAAGTCGAACAAGCCCCACTGCTCGCCCTGGTTGAAGATGTTGTGCCCCATCGTGCCGTCGATGAGGCCGTACAGAGACACTCGCTTGTATTGAACGCTGTTGCTGTAGCTGAAGCGCCACTTGGGAAAGACGTTTCCGATGATCTGGTTGTATCCGACCCCTTCGCCCTGCTCACCCTTCAAAGGTCTCGCAACGATGGGCATGCCGAACACCAGCGGAGCAAGCGTGCCCCATGGAGACACCGCACCGGGCAGGATGCTTTGCCAGAGGTTCTTGGTGATGCCATCGCGCCAGTTGTTGCCGTTTCCGACCCAAACGACGTAACCCTGATCGTTTATCTGGTATTCGTGGGTGTCGCCCGCCGCGCCGCTGCCGCACGCGCCGCGGAGCGCCGCCGTCGGCAGGTCAGTGCACGACTTGTAGAACCGGCGCCCGTAGATGTTGCCGAAGCGGTTCACCTGGAAGCCGTTGCTCAGGTCGATGCCGTTGAGCTTGTACTCCCTGTCCGCCGTGATACGGAACATGTTCCCTGTGCCCTGGGACGTTCCGGCATCTATGTAGAAAGACGGCACGAAGAGCTGGGTGATGGCGGTCCGAGTGCGGTCCCACGTCCCACGCATGCTCCACGACAGGTCCTGGCGGTTGATGATCGGAAGGTTGAGTCCCACCTCCCAAGTCTTGTTCTGCAGGGTTCCTGCGTTCTGCCACTGCTGCGCAAATCCCAGCGACGACGGCGTGTTGACGAATAGAATCTGGTCCCTGGTCGTGCCAAGCGCGTGCGTGATATCCACGCCCAGACGCTTCATCAGCGTGAAGTCCGTCCCGAGCTCATACTCGGTGGTCGTCTCGGGCTTCAGCTTCGAGTTACCCGCCTGGCCAAGCGTGATGCCGCTGCTGGCCACGTTGTACGTCTCGTACTGGGCCGTGAACCTCGGCACACCACCCGCGGTGCCGCGCGATGCGCGCAAGCGGAAGTCGTCCATCCAGCCCACGTTCCAAAACGATTCCTGCGCCACGCGCCAGACACCGGAAATCCGGTTGAACGGCGCCCAGCGGTTGCCGGATCCGAAGCGTGAGCTGCCGTCATATCGGAACGTGCCATCGAGCACGTAACGGTCCTTGTACTCGAGGTTCGCGCCGGCGAGGAATCCCTGATTGATGTCGGTCCGCCATTCAGACTGCACGTTCTTGTTTTGTTGCGTATTCGTCAGAGTGTAGACGTCCTTCACCTGGAAGACCTGACCGGTCCCGAAGTTCTCGAAGTATTTGTCCTGGTCATACAGCGCCTTCAGCACCGCCTTGCCATTGAGATCGGGTTTGAGCGCCTTGCGGAACGTGGCCGTGACGGCCGAGTTGAATGCATCCTCACGGGAGTTTCTCGAGGACATCTGGCCGTTGTTGAGTGCGGCGCTGATGCTGGTGGTACGGTAGCCCTTGACGAACCAGGTCCGGTCTAGGCGCGCACGGTAGTCATACGCGACCGTTCCCTCCAGCGAGAACCAATCGACGGGGAAGTACCTGCTCGTGAGGCTGCCGAGGTACCGGCTCGAATTCCGCGCATCGTGGTTATTGTCGTTCTGCATGTCATACAGCAGACCTCCGGCACCGTTACCACTGCCGCGCAAGCCGCCACCGCCACCGCGGATGATGTACCGGCCCAACGTGTCCAGGCGAGTGTAGTCCACACCGGCGGGCGCGCCGCGGAGAAGCTGCCCGAAGATGGCGCCGTTGGATGAACCGCCGGAACGGAGATCCGTGAGCCCGTTGTCGAACAGCGTGCTGAGGGCGACGGTCATGTCCTGGCGCGCGTCGTAGTCCAGGTTGATGCGGCCGCGGCGCTGCTGGATGCCGCGCAGCCCCTTGATGGCGCCCTGCTCGTTCTGGTACGAGCCGCTGGCAAAGAACCGCACCGCGCCGGCGCGGCCGCTTGCGTCGATCGATGTGAGCGCGACGGGATTCCGGTTCAGAACCTGCGCGAAAGCGTTGTAGTACCGGCCCGGCCAGATGTTGGCCTGGAAGGTGTTCTGGAGCTCACCGTTTCCAAGCGCGCCCGGCGCGTTGTATTGGATCGTTTGCGGCGTGCGAGTCGTGTCCGCATTCACGTTGTTGATGCGCATGATTTCCGTCATCCAGTCGACCGTGCGGGCGCACGATGGGACGTTACCCGATCCCTGGATGCAGAACCGTTTCCCCGTCTCGTCCAGCGACAGGTGATGGTTGGTCGGCAGGCCGTAGTCGATGCTGTTCAGGTCACTGATCCCGTACTCGTTCCGTGATGTAAACTGGATGCTCTCCTGCCCCGTGCCGCGCCTCGTCTTGATGTTGATCACGCCGTTGGCCGCCCGGCTGCCGTAGAGCGAGGAGCCCGCCGCGCCTTTCGTGACCTCGACCGACTCGATGTCGAGCGCGCTCAGTTCTTCGAGGCTGCCGACGTTCATGATGACGTCGTCCACGATGATCAGCGGACCGCTGGTGCGGCCTGTCGCGTTGATCGAGGTCGGCCCACGGAACATGATCATCGGCGTTGCGCCGGGCCGGCCGCTCACCTGGGCGATTCGCATTCCGGCCACCTTCCCGGCGAGCTGCCGCAGCGGATCGAGCGCCGTAACCGGCATGTCTTCCGTTGTCAGGCGGGCCACGGCAAACGGTACTTTGGATCTCTCCGTTCCCTCCACCACGCCCGTGACGACGATCTCCGCCAGCCGGTTCGGATCCTGCGCGAGCGAGAAGTTCACCGTCTGCGTGCCGCTCGAGATGCGTATCGGACGCGTTTGCGGCTGAAAGCCGAACGCACGAACTCGCAAGTTCACGGCCTGGTCATGTACGCGAGCCGGCGGAATCGTAATGGAGTAACTACCATCGGCGTTGGTCCGCACCGAGAGCTGGAGATCGTTGATGTAGACGTTTGCGCCATCCACGCCCTTGCCGAACTCGGAGAGCACCCTGCCATTGATCACCGCGGTCTGCGCTTCTGCTCGCGCTGGCGTCACGATTGCGAGCAATGCGGTCACGAAAACGAAAAGCGTAGCTCGGGCACCTGTGGTGTTTCTCATGTCAAATCCTTGGTAAGGAAAAGGATTGAGGATCATGAACAACGGCCGTAGAAAAACTTCAACTGCGCGTGACGGCGGCGTCGCGCGCAGCGATTGCAAGGCCAGTCTCGGTGAACGTCTGGACAAGGGGCTAAGTACGGCTCCAGTGTGAGGGGGCCGAGCCACTTTCTTGAACTTGAACCTCGGCACGCCCCGCCCGGGTCACACCTCATCACGACGCGATGCCGGGTCGTACCGATTTATAGCCGGAGCGAACGTAGTTTCGGCGCGCCGGGGCTGCAAGAGCGTTGTGCTAGTGATGCCTACCACGATGCCTCGGTGGTAACATTTGTTTACTAGTAGTGCATCTCGCGCCAACTCTCGTCGTCCTGGGTTCGCGCTCTCAAAGCGTGGTTCGTCCGACGCCAGCACGCCAGGACCAATACCTTATATCAGATATCTGCCAGGAACCCGGAGGCGACGAGGCCTAGACGGCCTTCCCGTGCTCGGTGACGACTCGCACCTGATCGTTCACGATCTGAAGAAACCCGCCCTCGATCGCGAACTTCCGGGCGCCACCTCCGCCCTCGACCCGGAGCTCGCCTTTGCCGAGGAGCGTCATCATGGGTGCGTGGCCGGTCAGAATACCCACCTCGCCGTCGAACGCCGGCGCGACCACGGACGTCGCGTCGCCCTCGTAGAGCGACGCCTCCGGCGAAATCACCGAAACGTGCAGCACGGTCAGCCCTGGATCTTCTTGGCGTTTTCCAGCACGTCGTCGGCGCCGCCAGCCATGAAGAAGGCCTGCTCGGGATACTGATCGAACTCGCCAGCCACCAGCCGCTCGAACGATGAGACCGTCTCCTCGAGCTTGACGTACTTGCCCTTGATGCCCGTGAATTGCTCGGCCACGGCAAAAGGCTGCGACATGAAGCGCTGAAGCCGACGCGCCCGCCCGACGATCTTCTTGTCGTCCTCGGAAAGCTCGTCCATGCCGAGAATCGCGATGATGTCCTGCAGCTCCTTGTACCGCTGCAGCACCTTCTGCACGTCGGTGGCGACCTTGTAGTGCCGCGCGCCGATGAACTGCGCGTCGAGAATGCGCGAGCCCGACGCGAGCGGATCGACGGCCGGATAGATCCCGAGCTCCGTGATCGCACGCGACAGCACCACTGTCGCATCGAGGTGCGCGAAGGCGGTCGCGGGGGCGGGATCGGTGATGTCGTCGGCGGGCACGTAGATCGCCTGTACGGACGTGATCGAGCCGTTTTTTGTCGACGTGATCCGTTCCTGGAGATCACCCATCTCGGTCGCGAGCGTGGGCTGATATCCCACCGCGCTCGGCATCCGTCCGAGCAGCGCGGACACTTCGGAGCCCGCTTGCGTGAAGCGGAAGATGTTGTCGATGAACACCAGCACGTCCGCGTTTTCCTTGTCGCGGAAATACTCGGCCACCGTGAGGCCACTCAATCCAACGCGCAGTCGCGCTCCGGGCGGCTCGTTCATCTGACCATAGATCAGCGCGACGTCCTTGAGGATGCCGGCTTCCTTGAACTCCAGATACAGGTCGTTTCCTTCGCGCGTGCGCTCGCCCACGCCGCAGAACACCGACTTCCCGCCGTGCCCCTTGGCGACGTTGTTGATCAGCTCCTGAATGACGACAGTCTTGCCGACGCCGGCGCCGCCGAACAGACCGATCTTCCCGCCCTTCACGAAAGGCGCGAGCAGGTCGACCACCTTGATGCCTGTCTCGAAGATCTCCGTCTTTGGCTCGAGTGCCATGAAGTCGGGACGCTTGCGGTGAATCGGCCACCGCGTCGCGCTCTTCGGAATCGGAGGTCCGTTGTCCACCGGCTCGCCCAGTACGTTGAGAATGCGACCTAACGCGGGCGCGCCAACGGGAACGGCGATCGACGCGCCGGTGTCGACGACATCCATGCCGCGCACGACGCCGTCGGTCGTCGACATCGCGACCGCGCGCACCTGGTTGCGTCCGATGTGCTGTTGCACCTCGACGGTCACGCGAATCTCGCCGCCGGTGTCCGAGGTGGTGTTGATCTCGAGCGCGTTGTACAGCTCCGGGAGCTTCTCCGCCTCGAACTCGACGTCGAGGACCGGCCCGATGACCTGTACGACTTTGCCGATGTTTTTCTCTTCCGTTGCGGTTGCCATGTTAGGTCCTAGGAGCTGGGTGCTAGGTGCTACATCGGCCCAGGGTGCACCTTACACCCAGGACCTAGCACCTATCCTTCAAGCGCTGCCGATCCTCCAACGATTTCTGCGATCTCCTGCGTGATCTGCGCCTGACGGGCGCGGTTGTAGGTGCGTCGAAGCACGTTCAACATCTCCCCCGCGTTATCTGTCGCGTTCTTCATCGCGGTGCGCTGCGCGGAGTAGAAGCCGGCGATCGTTTCCACCAGCGCGCGATACACCGCGTTGCGCACGTATGCCGGAAGCAGCTTTTCAAGAATCGCTTCCGCGGACGGAAACAGCAGATAGTCCGGCGTCGGTCCTTTCTCGCGTTTTGGTGGCGTCACCGGCAGAACGCGCTCACTCGTCGCGGGAGTAGAGAGCGCCGAGACGAAGCGCGCGTACACCACGTACACCGCGTCGAGATTCCCGACCGTGAATTCCTGCATCAGGCTGTCCACCAGCTCCGCCGCGTGTTTTCCGGTCGGCTGGTCGCCGATGTCCGTGCGACTCGACGCAACCTTGCGCCCGACGTACCGGAAGTAACCGAGCCCCTTTTTGCCGACCGCGTGAATCGCGACCTCGGCGCCCTCACTCTCGAGCTTCGCGACGAGACCGCGCGCTTCCTTGATGATGTTGGAGTTGAACGCGCCTGCGAGTCCACGGTTTCCCGTGAGCAGCAACACCGCCGCGCGTTTGGGGCGTTCGGCTGGCTGGCGCAGGAGCGGAAAGCGCTCCGCGAGATCCGGCGAGTAGAGGCCCGCGATGACGTCCGACAGCGCTTTGGCGTATGGACGAGCGCCAACCACCCGATCCTGCGCGCGCTTCATCTTCGACGTCGCGACCATTTCCATCGTGCGCGTGATCTTGCGCGTATTCTCGACGGACTTGATGCGACCCTTGAGCTCGCGTCCCTTAGCCATGGTTGACTAGTGGGAAGTGAAAGTGGGTAGTGGGTAGTGGGTAGTGGGCCGTCACTTCCTACTTCTCACTTCCCACTTCCTGCCTGCTTCTTATACGCCTCAATCCCGCGCTTGAGATCCGCTTCCAGCTCCTTCGTCAGCGTCTTCTCCTTGCGCAGCTTGTCGCCGACCTGCGGATACTGCGACCCCATGAATTCATGAAAGCCGCGCTCCCAGTCACGGATCTTCGAAACGTCGACGTCGTCGAGGAATCCGTTCGTCACGGCGTAGATGATCATGATCTGCTGCTCGACGGGCATCGGCGAATACTGACCCTGCTTCAGCACTTCGACGGTGCGCGCGCCGCGCTCGAGCTGGCGCTTCGTGTTCGCGTCCAGGTCGGACGCAAAGGAGGAGAACGCCTCGAGCTCGCGATATTGCGCAAGGTCGAGACGCAGCCGGCCTGCGACGGACTTCATCGCCTTGACTTGCGCCGAGCCACCCACGCGGGAAACGGAGATGCCGACGTTGATCGCGGGCCGCACGCCGGCGAAGAAGAGATCGGCCTCGAGAAAGATCTGTCCGTCAGTAATCGAGATGACGTTCGTGGGGATGTACGCGGACACGTCACCCGCCTGCGTCTCGATGATCGGCAGCGCCGTCAGGGAGCCGCCCGGCTTGAAGATCGTCTTGCCATCCACCACGGACGCGTCGTTGCTCATCTTCGCCGCGCGCTCGAGCAGGCGTGAGTGGAGATAGAACACGTCGCCCGGATACGCCTCGCGACCAGGGGGACGACGCAGGACGAGCGACAGCTGCCGGTACGCCGCGGCCTGCTTCGACAGGTCGTCGTACACGCAGAGCGTCGGCTTGCCTTCCTGGTACATGAAGTACTCGGCCATCGCACACCCCGTGTATGGCGCGATGTACTGCATCGGCGCGGGGTCGGACGCGGAGGCGTTGACGACGATGGAGTACTCCATCGCGCCCGCCTGCTTCAGCCGCTCGACGACCGAGGCGACCGTGGACGCCTTCTGCCCGATCGCGATGTAGACGCAGATGACGCCTTGGCCCTTCTGATTGATGATCGTGTCGACGGCGATCGCGGTTTTTCCGGTGCCGCGGTCGCCGATGATCAACTCGCGCTGGCCGCGGCCGATGGGGATCATGGAGTCGATCGCCTTGATGCCGGTCTGCAGCGGCTCCCTCACCGGCTGACGCACGATGATGCCCGGCGCCTGCGATTCGACTTTGCGAGTGGTCTTGGAAGTGATGTCGCCTTGTCCGTCGATAGGGCGGCCGAGCGCGTCCACGACTCGCCCAACGAGCTGCGGCCCGACCGGGACTTCGAGCACGCGCGACGTGCGGCGCACGTCGTCGCCTTCCTTGAGCTGCAGATAGTCTCCGAGAATCACCGCGCCGATATTGTCCTCTTCGAGATTGAGGCAGAGCGCGGTGATGATGTTGCCGGTCTCTGACGAGGTGATCTCGAGCATCTCGCCGGCCATGGCCTTCATGAGACCGTAGATGCGCGCGATGCCGTCCTTCACTTCGAGCACGGAGCCGACCTCCTCGACGTTCAGCTCATTGAGGTCGGCGGCGTCGATCTCGCGGAGGAGGATGTCCTTGATTTCGCCGGGGCGGAGTGTGGTCTCGGTAGCCATACGAGGCGGTGTGGATTCGGGACAAATGCTCGCTACGGGAGCTTGTGAAAAATATCACAAGCTGGGGAGTCACGGCAAGCAGCCTGGAAGAATGCGCGCGAAAGGCCGTCTCCGCACCTTTTTTGATGACGGCCCGTCCAGGCGGGGCAGCATCTTCCGCCCATGGGTCTTGGTCTTCGCGATCTCCGGGTCTGGCAAGAGGCGGTCGGACTCGGCGCCGACGTCATCCGGTCGCTGCGCCATACCAATCGCCGCCAGATCAAAGCGATCACCGAGCACACGATGGTGACCGCCATGCTGATGGCGGAGCACGTCGCCGAGGGGTACGGACGGTATGCGGCGGGTGAGCAGCGGCAACTCTATCGCGCCGCGAAACGCGAGCTCCTTCGGCTGGAGACGGCGCTAGCCATCGCGCGACAAGCCGACTTGCTCTCTGCCGCGCACCACGCGCAGCTCGCGTCGCGGATTCAAACCGTGAATCGCCTGCTATCGGGATTCCTCGTTTATCTGGACCGGCAGGTAAGCAACGAGAACCAGACAGTGTCGTCCTGAGGAGCCGCTCTAGCTTCTGCTGCGCCCATGCCCTCGCGTGAAACGCTGAATCAGATCGATCGAGCGCAGGCGCGCGAGCGACGCCGGCTTCGTTCCGGCGATCCGCTGGGCCGTGCTCGAGAGGTGCGAGGACGAGGCAAAGTCGAGCACCGAGGCGACGTCCCGAATGTCGTAGCCCGGATTCTTCGCGAGCTCGGCGGCCGCCAGGAGACGCACGAGGTCGATCACGCGCTTGAGGTTCGGCGCTCCTTCCGCGGCAAACGTGCGGCTCAGGTGTTCTCGCGTGACGCCGAGCCGGCGCGCGAGATTCACCGTCCGCACACGGCGACCCGCGTGGGCGACGATGTATTCCCAGGCGCGCTGCTGCACGTCGGTCCTGAGCGAGAGCGAGCTCGGAGGAATGCGCAGCGCGACCGCAAACCGCGCGGAGAAGCCGCGGGTGCAAACCATGTCGCGCGCACAGCCGTCGTCGATTCCCTCCACGAGAACGTCGGCGAATTCCAGCTCGGCGCACTGCGCAAGCGCCGGCCCCTCGGCCGCGCGCAACGAGACGAGGGCGAAGAATGGCGCGCTCGGAAATTCACGGGCGAGCGCAGCGACCGTCCACGTATCGTCGTGCGTCGACGTGACGTCGACGAGCGCCGCGTCCACGAGCTCCGCTCGAAAGGCAGCGGCGAAGTCGCTCGCGGTTCGCGCGAACACCAGCCGACACTTGCGTCGCGGGAACGCGGCTTTGACCAGACTACGCGTGCGCTCGCGCGGAGCAAATGCGACGATGGACGGAAGCGCGAGCTCTGCGGACATCGCGGCTGATCTCAACTCGTGCGGGCCGGCGCGACGGCATCGCGCGTCGCGAGCATCTCGCGCGCGCGTCGCAGCACCGCGCGCGCGTTCTCATAGCCGATCAGTTCCTGCGCTTCCTCGATCGTCGCCCAGCGGCAGGCGGTGATTCCCTCCGACCGCTGCGGCTTCGTCTCCCCCCCGTTGGACTCCATCAGAAAGAACTGGCAGTTCTTATAAATCAGCGTGCCGCGAAAGCGGAAGCGCCACTCGATGGTGTCGATCGCTCCGAGGACCGAGACGGCGCGCAGCCCGGTCTCCTCCATCACTTCGCGCAGCGCGGCCGTGTCCGCGCGCTCGCCCCGCTCCAGATGTCCTTTGGGAAAACCCCAGTTGCCGTAGCTGTCACGAATCAACAGGAACACAGGACGACCATCGGCCAGACGAAACACGACGCCGCCCGCCGACGACTCACGCCGTGCGCGGCCCG
>DATBRO010000094.1:0-8387 GCA_036560265.1 Gemmatimonadaceae bacterium
ACTTTCGCGTGGCCGTGCGTCTCTTCCTTGAGATTGGCGCCGCACTTCGGGCACCTCATGTAGTGCGCTTTGCGCTCCTGCGCGTCGCGCTCGCTGTCGAGCTTGGAGCGCATCTGCTTGATGAGCTCAGCATCCTGCTTCGCAAAGTACTCGTCCTCGTTCCGGCTCGGCGTTTCCTGCGAATGTCTTGGAGTCATTTGAGATTCCCCATTTAAGCTGCCACCCGCGCTAGCATCGATTCGAACACTCCAATCCCGTCGCTCGACCCCAACAACGCGTCGACAGCCCGTTCAGGATGGGGCATGAGCCCCATGACGTTCCCCGATGCGCTCACGATCCCGGCGATGGCGCGCATGGCTCCATTGGGGCTCCAGTACTCGTCCGCGTCGCCCGCGCCGTGCACATAGCGCAGAACGACTTGGCCCTCACCCTCCAGCTTATCGAGCGTTTCGTCATCGGCGGTGTACCGGCCGTCCCCGTGCGCCACCGGCATCGTGAGCCGCTGGCCGACCTCGTAGCGATTCGTGAACATCGTGTCGGCATTCTCCACGCGGAGCTGCACGGGCTCGCTGACGAAGCGAAGACTCTCGTTTCGAAGCAGCGCGCCGGGAAGCAGCCCGGCCTCGCACGCGATCTGAAAGCCGTTGCAGATGCAGAGCACGGGACCACCGCGGCGCGCGTGTGCGATCACTTCGGTCATGATCGGACTGAAGCGCGCGATAGCGCCCGGCCGCAAGTAATCGCCATAGCTGAATCCTCCGGGAAGGATCACGACGTCCGCGCCCGCGAGATCGTGATCTTTGTGCCAGAGGTAAAACGCATCCTCGCCGAGCACGTCCTCGACGGCGTGGAACGTGTCGTGGTCGCAATTCGAGCCGGGGAAGGTGACGATGCCGAATTTCATGTGCTCCCCCCGGTGACGCCGGCGATCTCGAAGTCTTCGGTCACCGGGTTGGCCAGCAGTCGCTCGCACATGGCGCGGGCATCCTTTTCCGCGTCGGACGCGCTCCGCGCGCTGACCTCCACCACGATGTGACGGCCGACGTGCACGTCTTCCACTGTCTTGAAGCCCAACGTGTGAAGCGCGTCAGCGACGGCCTTGCCCTGAGGATCCAGCAGGCCGCGCCTGGGCACGATGTGAAGGGCAACTTTGAAGCGGCTCATTGTGATCGATCCGACCTCGGTGGACTCGTTGGATTCGTTGAACTCGGGGGAGGCGAATTTCCCAACTCGTGCTCGGGGCGATCCAGGCGCTCGCGGTCTCTGCTGCGACGACGGCGGCGCCGACGCCGGTGAGCAGCTTCTTCACCGACGCTCTCGACGACGCTGACGTCTTCGGTTCGACGTCCTCCGGGAATCCATCCGGCACTCGCACCGTTCTGACGGCGCTCGATCAGACCGAGCAGAACGCCTCGGAAGAGACCAAAGGCAACGTACAACACGGCAATCGGGAAGAAGTACTCGAGTTTTCCGAACACGAGCATCGCGATTCCCGCGAGGAGCACGCCAAGTCCGATCAGCCCTTTCGTGGAGCGGAACCCAACGCCGGGAATCACCGGATACGGAACGTTGCTGATCATCAAAAAGCTCAGGCCCGCCATCACCATGCGCAGCATCTGGTGCCACGGCCAGTTCGCGATGTTGGTTTCCGCGTATAGAGGCGACTGACTGAACCAGTAGTACGTGGCAAGCGTGATTCCCGCGGCCGGACTCGGGAGTCCCTGGAAGTACGTCTTCGCCGTTCCGGCTTGCTCGACGTTGAAGCGCGCGAGGCGCAGGACCGCGCACGCCGCGAAGATGAAACACCAGAACCAATCCCACCCTTCGCGATTGAGCACCGCGAAATACATGATCAGCGCCGGCGCAAGACCGAACGTGACCGCGTCCACGAGCGAGTCCAGCTCTTCGCCGAAGCGCCCACCGGTATTCGTCGCGCGCGCGACGCGTCCGTCGAACGCGTCCATGATGCCGCCCAGCACGACGTACCAGCCCGCGCGCGTGAAATCGCCGCGCGAAGCGGTGACGATCGCGAAGACGCCGAAGAACAGGTTCGCCAGCGTCAGGCCGCTCGGGAACAATACGACGACTCGTCGAACGTTCGGTGTGCGGATCGCCGGCCTCATTGGAGTGGCAGCTCCGCAAGCACGGTCACGCCCGCAACGGTCGCCTGACCGACCTTCACTCGAAGTTTGGCGTTGACGGGAATGAAGACGTCTACGCGGGAACCGAAGCGGATGATGCCGAGGCGGTCACCCTGGTCTACCTTCTCGCCCACTTTGCTGTACGTCACGATGCGCCGCGCGATCAGACCTGCGATCTGCCGCACGAGAATGCGACCGCTCTCCGTCTCGATGCCGACGGACGACTGCTCGTTCTCCAGGCTGGCCTTGTCCGCGGCGGCGTTGATGAATTTGCCTTTGTTGTAGTGAACGTACCGCACGGTGCCGGAGACCGGATAGCGGTTCACGTGCACGTCGAAGACGTTCATGAAGATCGAAATCCGCTGTGCCTTGGATTGCAAAAACTCGGGCTCGTCCACTTCGGCGATCTGCACGATCTTCCCGTCCGCGGGAGCGATGACGAGCTGCTTGCCGCGCTCGCCGACGCGTTCAGGGTCCCTGAAAAAGTATGCGACCCAGAGCGCGATGACGGTGAGAACGAAGGCCACGAGCCAGAGCGGCCACGATCGGCGGTTCAGCGCCAGCGCGTAGCCTCCCGCCGCGATGAGCGCGGCGATGACGATGAACACCAGACCTTCGCGGGCGAAGTTCACGGTTTCACCATCTCCGAAAGGTGCTGGCCGGTGATGTGGCGGAATGCGTCGAGGTAGCGCGCGCTGGTCGCCTCGATGACTTCACGCGGGAGCGGCGGTGGCGGGTACTCGCCGTTCCACCGGCCAGCGCGCCGTTCCGCGTCCAAGTAATCTCGCAGAGGTTGCTTGTCGAAGCTTGGCTGCGACCGTCCCGGCTGGTATCGGTCTGCCGGCCAGAAGCGTGAGCTGTCGGGCGTCATCACTTCGTCGATCAGCGTGATCCGGTCG
Source organism: Gemmatimonadaceae bacterium (assembly GCA_036560265.1). Classification (GTDB taxonomy): domain Bacteria; phylum Gemmatimonadota; class Gemmatimonadetes; order Gemmatimonadales; family Gemmatimonadaceae; genus DASPMP01. The sequence goes on from DATBRO010000094.1 coordinate 3,041, forward strand.
TGCGCGTCGCTGCCGAACTCGAACTTGGTGTCCGCGATGATGATGCCGCGCTCTTCGGCGATGTCGCGTCCGAGCGAATACACGTGGAGACTCAACCGCTCGAGCTCGTGCGCGACGGGCGTACCGATGATCTTCGCCATCTCGTCGCGCGTGATGTTCTCGTCATGTCCCGTCTCCGCTTTCGTGGCGGGACTGAAAAGCGGCTCGGCGAACCTGCTGCTCTCCTGCAATCCGCGCGGCAGCGCTTCGCCGGCGAGCGTCCCGCGCTCGCGGTACTCTTTCCAGGCGGAGCCGGAGATGTAGCCGCGCACGACGCACTCGACCGGGAACACCTCAGTGCGGTGACACAGCATTGCGCGCCCCGCGAGCTCGTCGCGATGCGGAGCGAGAGCGGGCACTTCCGCGATGATCTCGTCCACATCGCTCGAGATCATGTGGTGGTATACGTCGCCTTCGAAGCGACGCAGCCACCAGGCGGTCATCTGCGTCAGCACCGCGCCCTTGTGCGGCACCGCCTCGTTCATCACGACGTCGAATGCGCTGACACGATCGGTGGCCACGATCAGCAAACGATCCCCGTCGACTTCGTAGACCTCGCGCACCTTGCCGCGTCGCAGATGACGCAAGGGAAGCGACGCCAACGTCGAAATGGGCGCGGCGGTCATACACGCACCTCTTCGACTTCGGCCGCGTCGACACCTTCGAGCAGCGGGGAGACGACCTCGCGCAGAAATTCGTCCACCTGTTGCGGCGCTCGTCCCACGAAGGACGCCGGATCGAGCGCCTCGCGCATCTCGCGAACGGAGACTTTCCACTCTTTGTCCGCGGCGAGACGCTCGAGCAGGTCGTTGTGCTCCGCGCCTTCCTTGACCGCGCGCGCGGCGGCGATGCTGTGTTTCCGGATGCGCTCGTGCGCCTCCTGCCGGTCGCCGCCGTCGCGCACAGCGCGCACCAGCAGCCGCTCCGTCGCCATGAACGGCAGCTCGTCCTCGAGACGCCGCCGAATGCGCGCGGGATGCACCTCCAGACCGGACACGACGTTCTCCATCAGCACCAGAATCGCGTCCGTCGCGAGAAACGCCTCCGGAATCACGAGACGACGATTCGCGCTGTCGTCCAACGTCCGCTCCAGGAATTGCACCGCGTGCGTCTCATTGGCATTCGCTTCCAGATTGAGCACGAATCGGGCGAGCGACGCGATACGCTCGCAGCGCATCGGGTTGCGCTTGTACGCCATCGCCGACGAGCCGATCTGCGACTCCTCGAACGGCTCCTCGATCTCTCCGAACGCTTGCAGGACGCGGATGTCGCCGCTGAACTTCGCCGCGCTCGCGGCGAAGCCCGCCACGACGTCGAGCACCTGCGCGTCGAGCTTCCGCGTGTAAGTCTGGCCGGACACGGGAATCGCGGACGCGAAATCGATCGCCGCGCTCACTCTCCGCTCGAGCTCGCGGACTTTTTCATGGTCGCCGTCGAACAGCTCGAGGAAGCTCGCTTGCGTCCCGGTAGTTCCTTTGACGCCGCGACAGGGAAGGGTCTCCACGCGATGATCCAGATCGCGCACGTCGAGGACGAGGTCCTGCATCCAGAGCGTCGCGCGCTTGCCAACCGTCGTTGGCTGCGCCGGCTGCAAGTGCGTGTAGCCGAGCGTCGGCTCGTCGCGCCACCGCTTCGCGAACGTCGACAGCGCGCGCAAGACGCGCACGGCTTTGCCGCGCAGCAGGCCGAGACCGCGCCGCATGAGAATCAGATCGGCGTTGTCGGTCACGTACGCGCTGGTGGCGCCGAGATGAATGAACGGCTTTGCCGCGGGCGCGACGTCGCCGAAGGCGTGAATGTGCGCCATGACGTCATGGCGGAACCGCCGCTCATATGCCGCTACCACGTCAAATTGGACGTCGTCGAGATGCGCACGCATCTGCTCGATGGCTTCGTCCGGAATCTCCAGCCCGAGGTCGCGCTGACACTCCGCGAGCGCCAGCCACAGCTGCCGCCACAAACCGTATCGCTTGCGCGGTGACCACAGCTCGAGCATCGCGCGCGATGCGTAGCGTTCGGCCAGCGGCGAGGAATACGTGTCGGGCGCGCTCATCGGATGATGAAGTCCGTCGTGTAGATGGAGCCGCCCCGCTCCACGAACATGCGGATGGCCCCCCCCCCGCGCCCCCCGTAGTAATCCAAGGCCTTCGCCGCGTCCTGCGCCGTCGAGACCCGCGTGCGATTGATCTGGACGATCACGTCGCCGGGCTGAACACCGAGTTGATCGGCGGTGCTCGGGCCAACCTGAAGGATCAGCGCGCCAGCGTCGCTGCGAATGCCGCGCTCCGCGCGAATGGCGGGCGTCACCGTCACCAGCTCCAACTCGCGGAGCACCTGCACCTTCGGCGCGGTGACCTCGGGAAGATCCTGGACGTTCACCGTGGCGTCGAGCTCGCGCGAGCTACGGCGAACGTGAAGCGGCACCGTTTCCCCCACGCGGAGATCGAGGAGCACGGCCTCCCAGTCGAACGGGTTGCGGATCGAGCGAACGCCGGCGCGGAGAATCACGTCACCGGGCTGCAGGCCCGCGCGGGCGGCCGGGGAGCCGGGCGTCACGGAAGCGATGATCGCGCCCGTCGCGATTGCCTCACGAATGTTGTCGCTCTGCGGATACTGCAAACGAACGCCGATCCACGGGCGACGGATGGAGCGGTGCGCCACGAGATCCTCGACCACGCGGCGTACGCGATTGACCGGAATCGCGAAGCCGATGCCGACCGACCCGCCGCTGGGCGAATAGATGGAGCTGTTCACACCGATCACTTCGCCGTCGGCGTTCACCAGTGGTCCACCCGAGTTGCCGGGATTGATGGACGCATCCGTCTGGATCATGTCGAGGTACGCGCCCGGCCCTTCGCCGCGCGCGATCAGATTGCGTCCGACGCCGCTGATGACACCCGCGGTGACCGTAGGCTCGGCGTTGCCGAGCACGAATCCGTAGGGATTCCCGATCGCGATCGCCCACTCGCCGATGAGGACGGCGCCCGAGTTGCCGAGCGTCGCGACCGGCAGATTCTTCGCGTTGATCTTGATGACGGCGATGTCGTTGGTCTCGTCGGTACCGAGGACGTCCGCGGGATACACGGTGCCGTCGCGGCGCATGACGCTCACCCTCTGCGCGTTCGCGACAACGTGCGCGTTCGTGACGATGACGCCGTCATTTCCCACGATGAAACCGGTGCCCAGCCCCGGGACGACGCGCGATGACTGCGAGCGTCCGCCGAAGGGCCAATCGAAGAACGGATCGCTCTCGACGCGCTCGCGAGCCTCCGTCTGAACAGTCACGACGGCGGGTGCGACGCGCTCCACCGCACGCGTGATCGCCGTGCGGCGACTATCGCTGACGGTGGCTGCCGTCCTGGCGCTGGAATCGCCAAGTTGCGCCGCCGACGACTGCGGCATCTCCCTGCAAGCGAGGAGCGTCCCGGCGATTGCGATGAGCACTGTGCGCCGCGGAATCATGTTCCGACGTACAGCTCGACCGGGTACTGCACTGCATCGAGGAACAGCGCGTTCGGGGGCGCGGGTGGAGACACGTCCTGATTGTCGCCGGCGTCGAGCAGCTTCGTCACGTCGGTCAGCGGCCGCCGCCCCGATGCGACGTCGAGCATCGTGCCCACGAGAAACCGCACCATGTGGTGCAGAAAGCGGTTGGCCTCGATCTCGAACACCAATCCACCGGGGCGATCTTCCCAGTGTGCCAGACGAACGTCGCAGCGATGCTCGTCGGCGTTGGGCGCGGTGCCTTTCACGGCGAAGGCGCGGAACGAGTGCTCGCCAAGCAGCGACGTGGCCGCCGCGTCGAGCGAGCTGCGGTCCACCGGGAAATCGAAGGGGTACTCCGTGTGCCGGCGAAAGGGCGAGTGCGAGGCGTCGTCGGTGCCGACGTAATAGCTGTAACGGCGTGACGTGGCGCTGTAGCGTGCGTGGAACTCTGGTCGCATCTCGTAGGCGGTTGCGACCCAGACGTCTTCCGGCAGAACGGCGTTCAGCGCGCGCCGAAGCGCATCTGGGGTCCACTTCTCCGGGACGCGAACCCCGACGGCTTGCCCGCGCGCATGCACGCCTGCATCAGTGCGTCCCGAGCCAAGCGCGGCGGTCGGCTGACCACATAACCGCTCCAGTGCCTGCTCAACGACGCCTTGGACGGTGCGCTGCTCGGGTTGTCGCTGCCATCCACTGAATCCCGAGCCGTCATAGTGCAGAACGAGCTGCACGGTGCGCTCCGCCATTGCTCGAAAACTACCGGAGCAGGGAGTGAAGTCAAGAAAACTGCACGTGTCTCAACCGATTGACATTGCTTAACGTACGGCCTCACATTGAGCGCGCGCGAAGGTGCTGTAGCGCGCGCGCTCACCTTCGGTTGTGTCGCCCGTTCACCTCAATTTGCGGCGCCTTTTCGGCCCTTCATGCCCCCGCGCACGCTCGCCTCGCTCGCTCAGTCGCTCAGCGTCGCCACGGACGTGGAAGGCGCGCTGATGGCGCTCGCCGAATCGCTCGCCGAGTTGGATCGATTCGCGCAGCTCGCCTGGGTTCGCTTTGACGCGCGACGCGCAATGATGCGCGAGCGCATCCTCGTGTCGTCGAATTCTGTCGAGCACAAGGATCTCGAGACGACGCTCGACCATCTCCCGAACAAAGAGCGCCTCGCGATCACGGCGGGTGGACAGTTCGTCGATTTCAGCGATGCGTCCGACGACTACGGTCCGATGTTCGCCCTCAAGACGCCCGTTGAGGGCGGCATACTCGCCGTGCGGGGACTCCGCTTCGACGGCGCGCTGTCGTCGCTGCTCGTGCTCTATGAACCGAGAAAGATCTTCGGCACGCGCACGGCGGAGCGCTTCGCGCCCGCGGCGGCGCTCTTCGATCTCGCGCACGCGCGGTTTCTCGAGAACGACGCGCGTCAGGAAGCCGTTCGCGCGCTCGAGGACTTTACACAGCGGCTGCACGGGGAATACGAGAAGAAGCTCGCGACCCTCGAGGAAAAGCTGATGAAGATGAGCGGCGAGTTCGCGCCCGGCGTGCACCCGACGCGCGTGATCGAGCTCGAGCGCGAGCTGGCGGCCGCGGTAGAGGACGCGCGACGCACGAAGAGGCGCGCTGACGCCGTGGAAGCGACGGTGAGCACCGCCGTCGAGCAGTTGGAAAAGGCGCACATCGAGCTGCACCGCCGCAGCGAACAGCTCCGTCAGCGCACTCGGACCCTGTATCTCATCGACCGCGTACTCACGCTGGACAACACGACGGACGATCCGCGGCAGCTGGCCGACGGCCTCCTGGCGCTCGTGGGCGACGACATGCACTCACA
>DATBRO010000095.1:0-3295 GCA_036560265.1 Gemmatimonadaceae bacterium
CGAGATCATTCAGCGGAAAGGCGCGCGGAGCTTCGGCAAGGGGAACTTCAAGGCGCTGTTCGAGGCGATCGAAGCGGAGCAGGCATTGCGAGGGAACCTGTAGTCAGACATGCCCATCTACCACACCCTCGGCGCGATCCCCCGAAAGACGGTACGCCCGATGCGTTCCTTGAACGTTCCCTGGAGGTCGGCCTCCCCCCGCGAATGCGTATGTCTATTCGGCGGCCAGCTTATTCGCGGGCGAAGGCGGATCCTCAGGAGGGTGAGCCAGGAACCCAGCCGGGCAACGCGGCCGCCTGCTTGGGTCTACCGTTTCTTCGCCGGCGCGCCATTCTGGGCCACCGCGGCCTTCACGAGCGCCTTGAAGGCGCTCCCGTCGACCTTCTCTCCCTCATGAATGTCGATCGCCCTTCGCGTGCCGCCTTCCAGGCTGGAATTGAAGAGGTGCGATGGGTCAGGAATGCTGGCTCCGTGAGCGAACGTGAGCTTCACCACCTTCTTGTACAACTCCCCGGTGCAGACAATCCCGTCGTGCGACCAGACCGGGACCCCCATCATGTTATTCGACGCCTTCTTCCATTTCCGCTCCTCGATCATCTCGGGGTCGGCTTCCAGGATCAGCGCCCGCATGCGGGCCAGGGTCTCTTCGCGCCAGTCGCCGATGTTAGCCATCGGCTTTGCCTTGTCACTCGTCTTTGGTTTTGTCGCCACGGTTTATTCTCCAACTTGCGGTGATGTCCGCTGCCCGCTGCGCCATTTGGTGGCATACGGCAGCACGAACATGTACAGACCGGTGAACAGAAGCAGGAAGAGCGGGACCAGCGGCGAGTAGGTCACCCAGGCCGGAGGTTGCCCACGAGTCATCGCAACGAAGTTGGCGATGACGGTCACCGTGAACACAATGGACAGCCAGCGGTGAAGCTGCCGAATCCATTTGCTCCAGTTCATGCGATCCTCCCGAGCAGGTCGACGAGTTTGCCCCCCATCATCTTCCAGCCGTAGCGCGCGCCGCCAAGGTTCTTCTTCTGGTCCGGCTTGAAGCCCGACTGCACCAGCGACAGCCGGGTTCCGGACGCCGACGGCGCGAGCGTGAAGGTCACGACGGTGGCCATATCGCCGACTCCCCAGTCGTAGCTCAGCTTCTGGTGCGTTTCGATTTCCGCGATCCGGCATTGCACGACGCCGTCCCAACCGCCCACGGGCTGCGTCTTGAATGTGAACTCCGCTCCGCGCTGCAACTTGTAATCGAAAGCAGGCAGGAGCCACTCGGCGAGCAGGGCGGGCTCCGTGAGCGCGCGCCACACCTTCTCCGGCGAGTGACGCAAATCGAATTCGAACGACAGTGCGTCGGTTTGCGATGGTGCGGTCGTGTCGGTGAGAGTCATTGGTCCATTTTCTCGAGCAGTTGCTCGAGGCGATCCACGTGTTCCGTCCAGAAGGCGCGGTAGTGCGCGATCCAGTTGATGAGCGGCTTCAGCCCCCGCGGCTCCACCCGGTAGTAGACACAGCGCCCGTCGCGCCGGCCATTCACCAGGCCGGCGTTTTTCAAAGTGGCGAGGTGCTGTGAAACTGCCGGCTGTGAGATGTCGAAGCGCGCCGTGAGGTCCTTCACCGCCGCTTCGCCACGCGTGAGCGACTCGAAGATCGCCCGGCGGCTAGGGTCCGCCAGCGCCTGGAAGATCTTGTCGTGGGCCACGGAAGCGCTCTGCACGCATTATATATAAGCGAATGCTTATGAATTGTCAAGCGCGAAACCCGGCAATTCTGACTCACCAGATCTGATCCATCCGGGCGAACTCGTCAGGCGGGAGTCTTCGAACTCAGCGGCACGATCATGGCGTATCCAGACACAGCCACTCGCAGCCGCAGGAGTCCCATGAAGGCCAGAGACATCATGACCGCCGACCCGACCTCTGCGTCGGTGAACGATTCAGCAGCGCAGGCCGCGCGCCTGATGCGAGAGAAGGATTGTGGCTCGCTGCCGGTCTCGGACGCGACGGGAAAAATCGTCGGCGTGATCACCGATCGCGATCTCGCGGTGCGCGGACTCGCCGAGGAGCTCGGGCCCGACGCCCGGGTATCCAAGCTCATGACGCTGTTTCCTTATAGCTGCAGTCCCGACGACGACGTGCAAGCCGTCGAGAAGATCATGGCCGAGCGTAAGGTGCGGCGCGTACCAGTAGTCGACGAGAACCAGCACTGCATCGGTGTGATCGCGCAGGCGGATCTCGCGCGGGCGGCGACACAGAAGGCCGCGGTGACGGACCGGGAAGTCGCGCTCGTCGTGGAGCGCATTTCTTCTCCGGGTACACCGCCGAGTCGGACATCCGTTCCGAGTGGCGTCGATCCGAATGCGGCCACGCTCCGGATCACGCACGACTTGGCCGACGGCTAGCGGTCAGGCAGAAAAGCCCGAACGGCATCGATCGTGTCCGCCTCCGACGCGCGCTTGTCGGGTCTGTAACCCTTCACGCGCGCGAATCGCAGCGCGACGCCGCCCGGGTACTGCGAGCTGCGCTGCACGTCGTTGAACGCGACTTCCACGACGAGCTCGGGCCGGACAAACACGATGTGGCCGTCGCGGCGCACCTCGCGGGCGAGAAACTCCTTCGTCTGCCACGCGAGCATCTCGTCGGTCATTCCCTTGAACGTCTTGCCGAGCATCACGAAGTCGTTGGTGGACGGATCGCGCGCGCCGAGGTGCAGATTGCTCAGCCATCCCTGGCGGCGTCCCGAGCCCCACTCCACGGCAAGCACCACGAGATCGAGCGTACGCGCCGTCTTCACCTTGAGCCAGGCGGAGCCGCGCCGGCCGGCGGCGTAGGGCGACGTGAGCGATTTGACCATGACGCCCTCGTGGCCGCGCGCCCGCGCATCCGAGTCGAACCGCGTTGCCTCGTCCACGTCGCCGGTGACGAGTCGCGGCACCCGCATCTCCGCCGGCAGGATTTCGTCGAGTCGCTGCAAGCGCTCCGACAATGGACGATCGAGCATCGGCTCCCCGTCGTGCCAGAGGACATCGAAAAAGAATGGCGTGAGCGGCAGCTCGGCGCGGAGAGCCTCGACGTCCAGTCGGCGCCCGAACCGGCTCATGGTCACCTGGAACGAAAGCGGTTTGCCATCGGACGCGAGGGCGATGACCTCGCCGTCCAGTACGAGCTCGCGCGCCGGCAACGCCTGCACGGCTTCGACCACCTCCGGGACACGGCCCGTGACGTCGTTGAGATTGCGCGTGTACACCGCCACGCGATCCCCTTGGCGATGCACCTGGATGCGCGCCCCGTCGAGCTTCCAC
>DATBRO010000096.1:0-4176 GCA_036560265.1 Gemmatimonadaceae bacterium
AGCTGCTCCACCTGACGATAGATCTCCGCGGTGCCGATGCGGACGCCGCTCGGATTCAGCGTCGCGTCGCTCCGGCCGTGGATGATCATGCCGTCGTGTTCTGTGAGCTCCGCCCAATCACCGTGTCGCCAAACGTTGGGAAACGTCTCGAAGTACGCGGCGCGATACATCGAGCCGTCGGCGTCGTTCCAGAAGCTCACTGGCATGCTCGGAAACGGCGCCGTGCACACGAGCTCCCCCGCCCGGCCTCGAACAGACCGGCCATTCTCGTCGAAGACGTCGACCTTCATGCCGAGGCCGCGCGTTTGCAATTCACCGCGCCACACCGGACCGATCGGGTTGCCGAGCGCAAAACACGAGATGAGATCCGTGCCGCCGCTGATGCTCGAGAGCCGTACGTCCTTCTTCACCGCGGAATAGACGTAGTCGAAGCTTTGAGGCGCGAGGGGACTGCCGGTCGAAAGAATGGCTTTCAGCGCCGACAGGTCGTGCGTGTCCGCGGGGCGCAGTCCGTCTTTTTCGGCGAGCGCGAGATACTTCGCGCTGGTCCCGAACGTCGTGATGCCTTCCGCGCTGGCCATGTCCCAGAGGATCGGCCGCCGTCGCAAGAGTGGAGCTCCGTCGTACAGCACGATCGTGCAGCCCACGGCGAGCGCGGAGACGAGCCAGTTCCACATCATCCATCCGCACGTCGTGAAGTAGAACAGCCGGTCGTCGCGGCCCAAGTCGCAATGCAGCACGTGCTCCTTCAGATGCTGGATGAGCGTCCCGCCCGCCCCATGCACCATGCACTTCGGCAAGCCCGTCGTCCCCGAGGAATACATGATGTACACGGGATGTTCGAAGGGCAGCCGCTCGAACTCCAGCGACGCATTTCTGGGCGCGGCGACGAAGTCGGTCCAGCGCACCGCTCCGCGAATGGACGAGAGATCGTCACCCGCGGTGAGATATGGCACGACGACGACGCGACTGATCTGCGGGATCTTGCGAACGATCTCCGCCACGCGCTCCAAGCAGTCGATGTCCTTGCCGGCGTAACGATAGGATGTCGCGCAGAAAAGAACTTTCGGCTCGATTTGACCGAAGCGATCCAGCACGCCGTTGACGCCGAAGTCGGGTGAGCACGACGACCAGATGGCGCCGATGCTCGTCGCGGCAAGCATCGCGATGACCGCCTCCGGAATGTTCGGCAGGAACCCCGCTACGCGGTCGCCGACTTTGACGCCCGATGCCCGCAAGGCACCCGCGGCGCGCGCGACACCCTCGGCCAGCTCAGCGTACGAGAGCGAGCTGCGTTTCCCGTGCTCGTTCCAGAATACGATCGCCGGACGATCGTCCCGATAGCGCAAGAGATTTTCGGCGAAGTTCAAACGCGAGCTCGTAAACCAGCGTGGTCCGCGCTCTGGATGAGGCGGCGCGACGCGATCACGTCCCACGAGTATTTGATCCCACGGCTCCTTGCTCGGCCGTTCTTCAGCGACAATTCCGCTGAACTGCCACATCGCACGCCAAAACTCCTCGGGGTTCTCGACCGACCAGCGGTACAGCGCGGCGTAGTCGCGCGCCGGAGAGTGCTCCATGAACCTCGTGAGGTTCGCGCGATCTGTTTGCTCGCGCGATGGAGACCAGAGAGGCTTCATTGCGTTCGCGCGGGGCCGAGAACCGTTCCTATCTCGTCCACTCCGACGATTTTCGCGGCGGCACCGCGCACACGGGCCATTCCGCGGGGCGCCCCGTCTGCTGGCTGAAAATGTTCGCGCGTGTTCGCGACAGCGTCATCGGATCATCGGACGCGAGATACGCGAGCATCGCCGTCAGCACCACGTTATTCCTCAAATCGTCCCAGACGATCTTGTCGAACGTGTCGCGATTGGTGTGCCACGTGTACGTGCCATAATCCCAGCTCAGCGAACCGAGCCCGAACGCTGGCGCGCCGTAGCACGCGAACGACGCGTTGTCGCTGCCGCCGCCAGCCGGCGAGCCGGCGAACCCGAAGGTGACGTTCCGCGAGATCTCGCGCGGTACGTGCGCGATCCATCCGGCGAGGTTCGCCGTCGCGTCCAGCAGCCCCGATGCCGACACGTTGACCACGCGGCCCGTGCCGTTGTCCTGATTGAAGAGCGCCTGAAGTCCCTTCACGATCTCGGGGTGGTCCGCCGCGAATGCGCGTGAGCCCACGAGCCCCTGCTCCTCACCGCTCCAATGTCCCACGATGATCGTCCGCTTCGGCCGCGGATAGGCTTGCTTCAGGATGCGCATGGCCTCGAGCATCGTGATCGTGCCCGTGCCGTTGTCGGTTGCGCCGCTGGATCCCTCCCACGAATCGAAGTGCGCCGAGAGAAAGACGTACTCGTCCGGCTTCTGCGACCCCTTGATCTCGGCGATCACGTTGAACACCGGCACCTCGCCGAGGTTCTCCGATTCGGCCTGAATCCGCAGCACCGGATTCTGCCGGTTTTCGGTGAGACGGTAGACGAGACCGTAGTCCTCACAACTCAGATCGACGGTCGGTACTTGTTGCGACCGCGCGTTGAAGATCTTGTCCACGCCCCAGCCCTGGGACCAGTTATGCGAGATGATCCCGCGCGCGCCGGCAGCCTCGAGCTTCGGCGCCAACGTGCGGACGGCAAATCCGGTCGTCGTGTCGCCCGTGGCGCGCATCAAGCGCTGGCCCCACGCGCGCGTCAGCTCCGCGCGCTGGTCGCGCATCCGCGCGACCGACGCCGAATCCGCGTACTGCCGCCAATTGTCGTCGGGCCGGCACGTCGGCTGCGCCATCGAGATGAGCACGAACTTCCCGCGTGCCTGCGGCAGCCACGCGTCGAGCTCCGCGGTGCTCGGCACGCTGGGCAGAATGATCGTCGTCGCTTCGACCGGGGCGCCGCGCGGCGTCCCCGGACTCCATGCGAGCGTCATCCCCTCGAGCGATCGGACGCGCGGCTGGATCAAATCGATGTGCGAGATGCCGCGTCGCCAACCACGCCAGGTCCCGTACGGCTCGGCGCGAGCATTGATCCCCCACGCCCGGTACCTGGCGAGCAGCCAATCGATTCCGGCCTTTTGTCCGGGCGTCCCCGTGAGCCGTGGACCGACGGAGTCCAGCAGCGCCTGCGCCAGCGGGTACGTCTGCGAGCTGTCCATCCCGAGCGCCCAGATGCGCTTGAGGATCGGATCGTCGGTGGGAAAGGACTGGGCGACTACCGTGCGCGCGAAGACGACGGCCAGAATGGCCACCGGAAAGAGACGTCGCATGAGAAAAAATCCGGTGTGAGGAACGCTAGGTTGTCTTCGTCGGATTGGTCACTTTCAGTATTTCGACGTCGAACACCAGCGTCGATTGACGCGGAATCTTGATCGTGTTGTCGCTGTTCCTGATCGACTGCCCGCCGTATCCCAGCGTCGACGGAATGACGAGCTTGCGTTTGCCGCCCTCTTTCATCCCCATCATGCCCTCTCGAAATCCGAGAATGACGCCGCCGGGCGAGAAAGCGGCGTTCGTCCCGGAGTCGAACAGTTTTCCATCCTTGAGATAGCCGGCGTAGGTGACATTCACCGTGGTGGCCGAGTCGGTGACCTCGGCTCCAGTGCCAACGACCACATCTTTGTAGTAGACGCCCGATTTGGTTTTGGACATCTGCGTGAGGTCGACGCCGAGCGACGCCGCAAAGGTCTCCTTCGCGGGATCGCTTGGCGGTCCGAGCCCGGTCACTCTGTCGTTGCACGCCGCGGCGGCGAGCAGCGTCACGACGAGAAATGCGTAGCGCTTCATGGTTCTGGAAAACTACTTGATTCGCACGACCGTAAGACGCATCCCCGGTGAAAGCGGCGCGCCGTTGAACCCGGTCACTTGAATGAGCGCTTCCTGATTCTGCGGGACCGCAAATCGCAGATAGGCACTGCCCCCACCCTTCAGGGTCGCACTCGTGACCACGATGTCTTTGAGAACACCCGGATTGAGAGCGTACACGAGCCCGACCGCCGGCATGGCGCTCACGAAGTTCCAACTGGGCTGCTGGAACAGTGTGCTGATGCCCGGGACGTTCTCGTCGGCCAGGACGGATATCGACCAATCTCGCAGCGCGGCCAACGCCGTGACGTTGGAGCCGGAAAGAACGTCGTCGATGTTCGGCGTTCCGGTGAGCTTCGAGTTGACGAGGCGGTGCCAGAAATCGCCGT
>DATBRO010000097.1:0-2702 GCA_036560265.1 Gemmatimonadaceae bacterium
GCAACGATCACGAAACGACGCTTCATCACGAAGTGCATCTCCCCCGCTCCATTTCTCGAATCAGCCCGGGTGTCGGATTTCCGAACAAGTTCCGCGGATCAGCCCGCGTTCGGCGACCGTGCCGCAAAGGAGATGCCACGGCGGTACTAATAGACAAAACAGTGCCTTGGCCATCGTCGTCGGCGAACCGACGACCCGATTGAACACTTATCCGACGAGGCGCGCTTCGAGCCGCGCCTTCACGGCCGGCTATTCGTCGTCGAGGATTGAGAGGTACACCGTGTCGCGCTGGTAACCCTTTACGCGCATGTGCCGGCGCAGCACGCCTCCTCCTGCGAGCCGACGCTGTGGGCGTCGGTCTTGAGCGCGACGCGCACGCAGCCGAGCGTCTCGAAGCAGTGGCGCAGGACGCGAAGCGAACTCCGCATCCGTCCATTGGCGATCGTCGGCCTCATCATGACCGTGCGCGACGCCATCGCCCTCATGTACCAGGGCATGATCGCCAGCTCGCGCGGAAGCTAGCAGCCTAAACTCGAACGCCGCCAAGGACGTCCAGAGCCCTGGCGACCGCCTGCGGCACATGTCCTAGTCCGCGCGCGCCACGACTCATCGGCATTCTGATCACGTTGCGAAACCTGTCGGCAAAGTTGTCAGTTCGCGAGCGTCGGCTTGGCGGACGAGCGAGCATGATCGTGTTTTCCGGGATTTCCGGGGCTGGCACAGTCCATGCCTTGAAGGGAGGCGATGCGCAACTCAGTGAGGGAGGCGTCTGCATGAAGAGGATCATTTCCGCGACGATACTTCTGACCGTTGGCGTCCTGATGGGGCCGGCAAGCAGCCACGCTGCGGTACTCGTGCGCGATTACGAGTTGAATGGAAGCTTCGCCGATACGCTCGGCGGACCAGCGATCAACCCGGACGGCGGAACGCTGAATGCCACCAACTATTCGTTCGGTCAGAACCAGGGCCTGAACGTGCTGAACGCCGCCGCGCCACACGACTATTCGTTTAACGACTACTCCATCGAGACGACCTTCAGCTTCAGCACCTTGAGCGGATTCCGCAAGATCCTCGACTTCAAGGACAGGACGTCAGACAGTGGTCTCTACAACCTGAACACCGCGCTGAATTTCTTCCCCGTGGCGACGGCGACCGGATCGCCGGGCGCGTTCACGGCGGACGTCCCCGCGCATCTGGTCGTGACGCGCGATGCCGTCTCCTCGCAGTTCGTGGGCTACGTCAATGGCGTCCAGCAGATCTCGTTCCCGGACTCGAGCGGGTTGGCGGTCTTCGACTCCACCGGTAACATCATGCGGTTCTTCGAGGACGACTCCGTCACCGGCCAGAGCGAAGCCTCGGCCGGTGTCGTCGACTTCATCAGAATCTATAAGGGCGCGCTGACTGCCACTGAAGTGCGGGCGCTCGAGCAGCCAGTGCCCGAGCCTGCGACGCTGCTACTCGCGGGCGTCGGAATCAGCACACTCGTCGTCGGTGCGTGGAGGCGCCGCGGACGGAGCTGAGCGCGTCAGACAGACCGCCGACGGGCGTCGGACGCATCATCGACGCCCGTCGCGCGCCAGCCTCGCCTCCAGCCGCGCCTTCACCGCCGGCCACTCGTCCTCGAGAATCGAGAAGTACACCGTGTCGCGCTGGTAGCCCTTCACGCGCATGTGCCGGCGCAGCACGCCCTCGCGCGTGGCGCCCAGCCGCTCCATGGCCTCCTGCGAGCGGACGTTGCGGCCGTCGGTCTTGAGCGCGACGCGCACGCAGCCGAGCGTCTCGAAGCAGTGGCGCAGGAAGAGATACTTCGACTCGGTGTTCGCGGGCGTGCGCCAGAACTCGCGCGCTAGAAAAGTGGCGCCGATCTCGACCTGGCGGTCGGCCGGCCGCACGTCGAGCAACCGCGTGGAGCCGATGGCGCGGCCGGTGGCGTTCCAGACCTGCGCGTAGACGATCGACTGGCCGCGCGCCATCGCGTCTTTCGCGTCGCGTATCAGGGCGAGCGTGTCGTCGAGCGACGTCGGCGGCTCCCAGGCGAGATAGCGGCAGACGTCTTCGTCGCGCATCGCCTGGAAGATGTCCGGCGCGTGCCGCTCGTCGAGCGCCTCGAGCGTGAGCCAGCGGCCCTTCAGCGTGACCGGAGTGAGGTCCATATGTTGGGGCCCGAGACGGGCCCGTGGCGCCCGACTACACGACGGCCGCGGCGCGCAGACGACGGACGTCCGCGCGGCCCAGGCCGAGCACGCGCGTGAGCACCGCCTCCGTGTCCGCGCCCAGCCGTGGCGCCGCGCTCACCGCGCGCCCCGGCGTGCCGTGCAGCCGGATCGGCACGCCCATCATCCGCACCGTGCCCGCCGTCGGATGAGGCAGCGCGACGAGCATCCCCCGCGCCTTCAGGTGCTCGCTCTCGGCCACCTCGGGCACCGTGCGAATGCGTCCCGCGGGAACCCCCGCCGCCTCCAGCCGCTTGAGCCACTCTTCCGCCGGCCGCGCGCCGAGAATCTCGTTGAGCAGCGGTACCAGCGTGGCGCGGTGCTCGACACGCGAGGCCTCGGTGGCGTAGCGCGGGTCCTTGGCGAGCTCGGGACGCTCGAGGGCGGCGCAGCAGCGCTCCCACAGCGAGTTGTTGGCGACTCCCAGCACGAGATACGCGTCGGAGGCCTTGAAGACCTCGTAGGGCACGATCGAGGGATGCTCGTTGC
>DATBRO010000098.1:0-3839 GCA_036560265.1 Gemmatimonadaceae bacterium
GATCGAACGGCGCTCCGCTTCCAAAATGTCCGGTTGGATGCTGCCGTCGACCGGGAGCACGAGCGCGTGTTCCACTTCCCGCGTCGATCGCTGCGACGCCATGTCGAACTGGCGAAGATCGACGATCTCGTCACCCCAGAACTCGGCACGCACCGGATCGGCCATGCCGAACCCGTAGACGTCGAGAATGCCGCCGCGAACGCTGAACTGCGCCACGTCCTCGACCATGGGCACGCGCTCGAGACCGATGTTCTCGAGATGCGCGATCAGCTCCGCGAGCCGGCGCTTGTCTCCCTTGCGCAGCTCGAGACGCAGGTCGCGAAGGGCGCGCGGCATTCGCGTGCGCTCCAGCAGCGCGCGCACCGTGGTGACGAGCAGGCGCACGTCGCCGCGCATCGTCCGCTCGAGCGTCTCGACGCGTTCGCCGGCGACCTCCATGTGCGGCTCGGCTTCGCCAAAGCCTTCGCGCGGCGGATACAGCGCGACGATGTCGTCCTCGAGCAGCGTCCGAAGATCGGCGAGCCACCGCTCCGCGTCCGGCAGCGTTTCGGCGACGACCACGAAGAATCGACCGGGCGCGCGCTGCGCGAGCGCGGCGACGGCGGTGGCGTCCGCCGAGCCGGGAAGGCCCGCAATACGACGCGTCTCCCCCGGCGTGGGAAGTGTGTTGAGCAGCCGCGCGAACGCCGGTAGGCGCTCGATCGTCTCGAGCAGAAGAGGTAACGGCACGTTCTATTGTTGGGCGCGGCCCCCGCCGCCACCGCTGGTTGCGGCTACTGTTTCGACGCCAAGGATCAAGAGGGTTGCCAGCAAAAGCGGGAACACGAGCGAGCGTCGTGCCGCTCCGCTGAACGATAGTCGCACCCATTCGTCGCGATCGCGCGCCACATGCGCGTTCGCGGAGACGATGCGCTGTTTCAGCTCACCGGGAGGCCAGCGATCGAGCTGCGATTCCGCGACCTCCGGATTCACGACGAGTGCGCCCACGCGTCGCGCGCCTTGTATGAAGAAGTACGTCCCGGCCGCGACCGGCGCGTCGAAGCTGGTGCCGTCGAGCGTCGTTCGTCCTCCGCTCGCGCTTTCGATCGCGTCGGCGCCGGCCGGGCGCGTCACGCGGTCGCCGGGCGCCGCGTAATGGACTCCGCCCGGATCGGCGTGCAGTCGCGCGGCAAGCACGTCGCCGAGCCAGGGCAGAAACGACGCCGCCACAGGCAGCGACGTGGCTTCAGGCACGAGCGGCGAGGCGACGATCACATACTGGTGTCCGCTCACGATCCACGGTTCGCGTCCCACGACGGCAAGCGTCTCCGCGTCGGGCACTCCCCGTGGGACAAGCTGATATCGCCAGGTGACGGACACCCCCTGCATCTGTTCGCCGCGCGCGATCGAGGACTCGCGCTTCATCGCTCCGAATCGCCACGGAATGCCGAGCCGCTCGAGCGAGCGGTTGGCGGCTCCCAGCCGAACCGGGTCGATCGGGGGAAGCAGCAGCGCGGGAATCGTGGAGGCTTCGTCCGCCGAGGCGACGAGAATGCCCGAGCCCTCCGCGACGCGCTCGGAGGCGCGCAGCACGTCGACGGCATTCCGGACGAACGCACCCGCCGACGGCGCAACGCGCACTGTTGGGGCAGAACCGATCCAGAGCGCGAAGTGCCGAGCGTTGTCGGCGGAGAGCTCGTCCGGCTCGATGTCGACGGTTCCATCGGTCCAACCACGCTCCGCGGGCGCCGCTCGAACGATCGTCTCTTCGCCGGGCGCGGCCGTGCCTCGGGCAAGCGTACGCTGTCCGAGCGCCATTCTATAGGTAGTGGAGTCGGGGCTGAGGATGCGCGTGGCGATCGCGCCGCGAGGGGTCCATCGAACAGGACGGGCTTCCGCGAGAACCACGGCGCGGTTGACCGGGGCCGCGTTTCCGGGCGCCCAGATCAGCACGGGCACGTCGCCGCGGAGCTGCGCGGGCTCATTCCAAGTCGTGCGCTGCCCGTCCGTGAGCACCGCCACCTGGCGCGCGTCCATCCCGCTTGCCTCGACGGCCGCGACCGCGCGCGCGACGGCGTCGCGCATTCGTCCGGCGCCGGGAAATGTTCGAACGCGATCGAGCTCCTCTTTGATGCTCGCCCCAGTGCCGCCCCGGACCGACGCGTCCGCCGTGACGAGCCATAGACGGTCGTCAGGCGACGCGCTGGCGAGCGCGTCGCGCGCCGCGCGCTTGAAATGCTCGAGCAGTGGCGCGCCTCCCTCGATCACGGAGGTGCTCATGGAATTGTCGATCACGATCGCGAGCGCGGTGGGCGCATGTCCCGCGCCCGCGCCGCGCGCGGTAGGACGCGCAGCAGCCGCCGCCAGGAGCAGCACGGCGAGAATGCGGAGCAGCATGAGCAGCAGGTTGCGCATTCGCAGCGTGCGGCTGTGCTCGCGCTCCGCGCGCGCCAGGTAGCGCGCGGCGGGAAACTCGACCTGGACGCCGATGCGGCGGCGCAGCAAGTGGATGAGCAATGGCACGAGCGCCGCCGCGCCGAGCAGCAGGTACCAGGGGGCTAGAAAGCTCATCGAGGGACGGACTTAACAGCGGACATAACGGCGGACATAACGGCGGACATGACGGCGGACATGACGGCGGACATGACGACGGACATGACGACGGACATGACGGCGGACATGACGACGGACATGACGGCGGACTTACGGGAGGCGCTGGCGGGCTGCAAAAGCCCTACGCAGCGGGACGCCAAAGGGCTGATCGGTTACGATCACCTCGTAGCTCACGCCGAATGACGCGAGCATCGAGCGCCACTCGTCGATCACTTCTTCGACGGTCGAGCGGTACGCCGCGCGCACGTCGGTGACGCTCGCCGGCACCTCGAGCTCCGTCTCGGGGTCGACAAAGAGCGCCTCACCGGTGCCGCCAAGCCATCGCTCCGCGGGATCCATCACGTGCAGCACCGTGATGTCGTGTCCCAGCGCGCGCAGTCCGCGCATCGCGCGCTCGACTTCGGGAGCGTCCATCAGGAGATCCGAGATCAGCACGATCATGCCGCGCCGGTTGATCAGCCGTGCTGCCTGGGTAAGCGCGACCGGCGCACTCGACGCGAGGCCGGCGCCGGGCTCCTCGAGCGCGGCGAGCACGCGACGCCAGTGCCCGGTGCGCGCGCGCGGAGGCACGGCGCTGCGCACGCGCTCGTCGAAGCGAACCAGGCCGACCGCGTCACGCTGGCGCAGGAGCAGGAGCGCGAGCGAGGCCGTCAGGATTTCAGCGTACGCGAGCTTGGTGAGACGCGCCGGCGCCGCCGTGCTGCCGAGCGGGCGGAGCTGCGCGCCGCTCCAGGCCATGGATCGGCTGACGTCGAGGACGATGGTCGCGCGGAGGTTCGTCTCCTCTTCGTATTGGCGCACGACCCATCGGTCGGATCTCGCCGCGATTTTCCAGTCGACGAAGCGGAGGTCGTCTCCAGCCTGGTATGGGCGATAGTCGGCGAACTCCACCGAGAATCCTTTGCGGGGTGAGCGGTGGAGGCCGGCGAGAAAGCCATCTACAATCCAGCGCGCGACGATCTCGACGTGGCCGAGCGCGGCGAGTGAGGCCGGGTCGTGGAGATCGGGGCGGGCCGCCGTGGTCATAGGTCGAGCTTAGCGGCGCAGCCAGTCCCGCCCTTCAGGGCCGTCGAAGATTCCCCTTGCGCGTGGCGCGATCTGTGCTCCAATTTGTATACAACCAGAAGGGCGAGGCACCGGTCATGACCATCCAGCGTTTCATCGGCTTCCCCGTGCTGTTGTGCGTGGCGGTGTCGTGCGCATCGGTCAACCAGACGGCCAGGCAGAAGAACGCACCGCCGCCAGGG
>DATBRO010000099.1:0-8996 GCA_036560265.1 Gemmatimonadaceae bacterium
GTCGCATCGTCCCGCTGCACTGGGCGCAGCGCCAGACGTAAGCGTCGACGAACGGTTTGTGCGGGTCGAAATCCTTCGGCAGCGACGTGCCGGCGCGTTTCGCGAGCTCGGCGTAGCTGCCAATCGCTTCGACGTGCGCGGCGTCCTCGTTGCACACCCAAACCGGAAGGGGCGTCCCCCAGTAGCGGTCGCGCGAGAGCGCCCAGTCCACGTTGTCGACGAGCCATGGTCCGAAGCGGCCCGACCCGATCTCCGGCGGATGCCAGTCGACGCGCGCATTGCGCGCGAGCATTTCGTCCCGATACGCGGTGGTGCGCACGAACCACGAGCCGCGCGCGTAGTACAGCAGCGGCGTGTGGCACCGCCAGCAGTGCGGATACGAGTGCGCGATCTTCCCCGCCTTGAAGAGCACACCGCTCTTTCTGAGCTCCTCGATCAGCAGCGGATCGGCCGCCTTGACGAACATCCCGCCGACGACGGGAACGTCTTCCGGGAATTCGCCGCGACCGTTGACGGGCTGCAGGAACGCCAAACCGTATTTCTTTCCCGCGGCGTAATCGTCCGCGCCGAACGCCGGCGCCATGTGGACCACGCCGCTCCCATCATCCGCCGACACGAAGTCGCCGGCGACGATCAGCTCGTGCGTCGTCCCCTCCGGATACTCGATCCAGTCGAAGGGTCGCCGGTAGCGCCAGCCGAGCATGTCGCTGCCCCGTAGCCGCCGCACGACGTCCCAGCGCTTCTCCCAGTCGGCGCCGAACACCGCGGGGACGCGTGCTTCCGCGAGGATCAGGGACGGCTCGTTCTTTTGGCGGCGTTTGACTTCCACGTACTCGAGGTCCGGATGGACCGCGAGCGCGACGTTGGAGACGAGGGTCCAGGGTGTTGTCGTCCAGACGAGAATGCGACTAGAGGCGGAAATCGGAAATGGAGAATGGGAAATGGGCCCATTTCCGATTTCCGATTTCCGATTTTCGCCTTCCACCACGTCCAAGGCCACGTACACGCTCGGATCTTCCACGTCCTCGTAGCCCAGCGCGACTTCGTGACTCGACAGCGCGGTGCCGCAACGCGGGCAGTACGGAAGAATCTTGTGACCGCGCGTCAGGAGTCCCTTGTCGAACAGCGTCTTCAGCGCCCACCAGACGCTCTCGATGTACTCGTTGCTGTACGTGATGTACGCGTGCTCGTAGTCGAGCCAGTAGCCGATTCGCTCACTGAGCTTTTCCCAATCATCCTTGTACGTGAACACACTCTCGCGGCAGCGGCGATTGAACTCCGCGACGCCGAGGGCTTCGATCTCCTGCTTCCCGCTGATGCCGAGTGCTTTCTCCACCTCGATCTCGACGGGAAGACCGTGGGTATCCCACCCGGCCTTTCGCTCGACGTGGAATCCCTTCGCGGCCCGGTGGCGGCAGAAGAGATCCTTCAGCGTGCGCGAGAAGACATGGTGGATCCCGGGGCGTCCGTTCGCCGTCGGGGGACCGTCGAAGAACACGAACGGCGGCGCGCCCTCGTGCGCCTCGAGTGTCCGCTGGAACAGCCCTTCCTCACGCCACCGCTGGAGCATCTCGAGTTCCAGCTCGTCCGCCGGGCGCGCGGGCGGCAGCTCGGCGAAGCGCGTCTCGGGGGGGGGCTTCGTCATCGTCATGCTCAGAGCCTCGCGACCACGCCGTGCACGAGTGACGTCAGCGCTGGCTGCGCCTCGTTGGCCGCCGCGATGACCTGCTCCAGCGTCGTGACGGTGAGCGTCTCGGGCACCGCCGCGTCGGTGATGACGGAGATGCCCAGCACGCGCATTCCGCCGTGGACAGCGACGATCACCTCGGGCACGGTGGACATGCCGACGACGTCGGCGCCGAGCTCGCGAACCATCCGATACTCCGCGCGCGTCTCCAGGTTTGGTCCTGACACCGCCACATACACGCCTTCGCGCAGCGTGATTTTTTCCTGACGCGCGACGTCGCGCGCCAACGCGCGCAACGCCTCGTCGTAGGGCTGCGACATGTCCGGAAAACGCGGCCCGAGTCGCTCGTCGTTCGGTCCGATCAGCGGATTGTCGCCGAGCAGATTGATGTGATCGGCGATCAGCATCAAATCGCCCGGGTGCCAATCGGAACGCACCGCGCCGCATGCGTTCGAAACGATGAGCGTTGTCGCGCCGATCTCGCGAAGTACCCGCACCGGGAAGGTCACCTGCTGAAGCGTGTACCCCTCGTACCGGTGGAAGCGGCCCTGCATCGCCACCACGCGCTTTCCCGCCAGCGTTCCGCAGAGCAGACGCCCCTCGTGCGACTCGACGGTGGACACCGGAAAATCGGGAATCAACGGATATTCGATGATGGTCGGCTTCTCGATCGCGTCGGCAAGCGCGCCGAGTCCGGTACCGAGAATCACGGCGGCATCCGGCCGGTGGGGCCACCGTTCGCGCACGGCGGCGGCGGCGCGCTGCGCGCGCTCGAGCGTATGCGGGAAAGCGGGAAGCGGGAAGCGGGAAGCGTCCAAGGATCGCGGGCTGCCAGTAGTAGTGGCGCTTCCCGCTTCCCGCTTTCCGCTTCCCGCAAAGGCCGTCATTCCGACCGCGTGCGATGGATGGACGGCGCCGCCTCAGCCGCGGTGATCTCCGCGAGCTGACGCTCCACGAACACGCGCAACTGCGTCAGGTAATTGCGGCGGAACCGCTCGAGCGCCGCCAGCTCATCTTCGACCCGACGGATGTTCGACTGCGCGTCGGAGACGAGGCGCTCCGCCTGCTGCTGCGCTTCACGCAACGTCAGCTGCGACTCGCGCTCGGCCTGCTCTCGCATTTCCGTGCGGAGTTGCTGGGCGCTGACCAGCGCCTCGTTGAGCGCCTTGTCGCGCTCGCGGAACGACTTGAGCTGATCGTGAAAGGTGCGCGCCTTCTGCTCCAGCTCCGCATTCAGGCGAGTCAGCCGTTCCAGCTCGTCGGCGACCTGCTCGCGGAACTGATCGACGCGCTCCGGATCGTAGCCGCGCAGCACGCGGCCGAACTCATAGCGTCGAACATCGAGCGGCGTGAGATGGAAGATCTCGTCGGTCATGCCCCCCCCGGTCTCGCTCCGAAGAGCACAGTGCCCAAACGAACGCAGGTGGCGCCCTCCTCCACCGCGATCTCGTAGTCGTTCGACATCCCCATCGACAACTCTGTCGCGTCGTCGTGGCCGGCGCGACGCACGACGTCGCGCGCATCGCGCGCCCCCTGAAACACCCGGCGAAGCATGCTCTCGTCCGCGTCGAAGGGTGCCATGGTCATCACACCGCGCACGCGGACATGCTCGAGCTGTTTGAGCCGCGCCGCTTCGGCAGCGATCGTCTCGAGGTCGTAACCGCCCTTCGTGTCTTCGCCGACAACATTCACCTGGACGAGAGCGTCAAACACGCGGTGCAGCGACGCACCGAGTGCGTCGACGGAATCCGCGAGCGAAGGGCGGTCGAGTGAATGGAGCAAATGAAAGCGCGTGAGGTGCTTCACCTTGTTCCGCTGCAAGTGGCCGATGAGATGCCAGCGAAACGACAACTGCGGGGAGAGGACATCCATCTTTTCCAACGCCTCCTGAACCCGGTTTTCACCGATGTCCTGAAGGCCCGCGTCCCACGCGGCCTGTAGCGCATCCGGTCCATGGGTCTTGGTCACGGCGACGATTGTGACCCCTCCCCGATGGCCCTCCCCGCCCCCCAGGTGTCCGCCGCGCCGTGCCGCTGCGTCGATCCGCTCCCGAACCTCCCGAACCCGGTCCGCCAGGTCGAGAAACGGCATAAGGCAGCAACCTACCGGTAGTTACAAGCTGAATCAAGCCGACTCGAATCACCCCTCAGCGCCCGCGAGAGGAATTCCCGAGGACAGTCCAGGAGCCGTCGGAAGTAGCTGCCGACGGGATCGATCGCGGGATGTACTTCGCGCTCGTCCAATCGTTGTTCGACCCACGCGGCCCACCGCCGAGCGGCCGCCGTATCGACGCCGGCGGGACCTTCCACGTACACGAGTCCCTTCGCGCGCCAGCTGTCTCCCAGAATGCCACGCTCGTCCGCCGTCATCGTCATGGCGGCGACGACCGGTCGGCCAAGACGCCGCGCGCCTGCGGCGATGGCCCGGGCTGTCGCCGCTTTGCTCTCGAATCGCGCCACGTCGTTTTCGAGCAGGAGAAAATGGCGACGCGAAATCTCGGACCGATTCCACTCGGTCGGCAGCAACGGCACCGTGATCACCGCGACGTCCGGGCGGAGACGCCGCACCTCCTGCGCGTACCAGACCGGGTAGCTGTCGTTGTCGCCCATGACGAAAAGGACTCCGTTCCGCGGTGTGCTCTCGAGCAACGCTTCGGCGACCGCGCTCGGGAGCGATTGCTCCGGTTCGGCGCGTCGCGTGACCGCGCGCCAGTTCAACACGACGGGAAGGAACGCGACGAGCACGCCGGTCCACGGCGGCCGTGAGAAGCGCGACGCGAGCGCGACGGCCCCGATGCCGGCACAGATTCCCCACGCCCAAAACGCGAACACGAAGAAGTAGTCGCGTTCGCGCGCCTCGCGAACTGTGTTGGCCGGCAGGATTCCGTATCCGATGGACGGACCCGCGTGAAGGTTCAGATACGCCACGACGCCGAGCGCTCCGCATAGCAACAATCCAAGGATGCCGATAGCGATGCGCCGGTCGGTTCTCCAGAGCGTCACCGCGCCGACGTAACCGAGCGCGAGGAAGAACAGTGTCGCGATCGCGCGCAGAACCGAGGGAAGCACCGTCGGACCGAACGAGAGCGCGATCTGCCAATCCGAGTACTGTCCGAGATTCCCGACTTGCACCCAGGCCGGCGCTTCACGCGGCCACATGGGCGAGACGGCGTATTGCCGCCGCGCGACGACGTCCGCGAGCGCCTTCAAGGTGTCCGGATTCCCTTGATTGATCGCCGGATCGAACTGCGCGCGATAGTACAGGAATGCGAGCGCCGAGACACCGAAGACCGACAACGTGAGCACGGAGATCGCCGCGCGCGGCACTCGGACGCGCCATCGTCCGTCGCGGTCTTTCAGCACGGCGATTGCCACGATCACAACGACCACGCCGGCGGCGCACATCCATGGAGACATTCGCCCCACTCCCATGGCGAACAGAAAAACGCCTCCCATCAAGCCGACGACGGGCCATCGCACTTTCTCGCCGATATCTGCGGCGAGCATGATTGCCACCGGTGCCGCGACGAGCGCACTGAGATGCAATGGCACCGCGAGGGCGATGAGATACACCGTCAGGTAGGTCCATTTCTGGTCGCGCTCGCGCCCCGCGCGTTCCCCTGCCCAGATCATCAGCACGCCGAGCGCGAGCGACGCAGCGTACACCTCGGTCTCGGTGGCGTTCAGCCACACCGACGACATACCGCCGGCGACAATCGCCGACGCGAACGCCATGTAACCGTTGCCCGTCGCCCGTTGGACGAGCCGCGCCGTGACGCCGCCGGCGCAGGCGGTCGCCGCGGCGGAAAAAAGGTTCGTCGCGACCGGGTAGGGGAGAAAGAACAGCAGCTTGGCCCACACATTCTCCAACAGCACGAAGAGCGGCGTGCCGGGCGGGTGCGGGATTCCGAGCGAGTGCGCGGCGGCGATGAATTCCCCAGCGTCCCAGAAGGTGACGTCTGGTGCAAGGGTGAGCGCGTATATGACGAGGAGGACTGCGGCGGCCAGGAGTGACGCGGGAAGCGGGAAGCGAGAAGCGGGAAGCCAATGCGAGCTCGGAGCTCCGTTCCCGCTTCCCGCTTCCCGCGTCACGCGAGGACCTTCGCTGGCTCGGCGCGCTCGATCGGGCCTATGATCTTCTGCTTGAGTTGCGCGGGGGTGAGGTTGCGCCAGAGCCGCGCGTGGGCGGCGAGCGAAATCGACGACGTCTCCTCGGAGACGACCACGACCAGCGCGTCCGTCTCCTCCGCGAGGCCGAGCGCCGCGCGGTGGCGCGTGCCGAGCGACCGGTCGAGCAGCGATGCCTGCGAGAGCGGCAGAATGCACCCCGCGCCGATGATCGTGTCGCCGCGGATGATCACCGAGCCGTCGTGCAAGGGCGAGTAGGGCGTGAAGATCGTGACGAGCAAATCAGCCGACACGCGCGCCTGCATCTCCGCGCCGGTGGAGAGATACTCGTCGAGTCGGACCTGCCGTTCGATGGCGATGATCGCGCCGATCCTGAGCGCGGTCAATCGTTCGGCGGTCTTTGCCAGTTCGGTCGCGACGGCTTCGTCGCCGAGCTGAGGGAAAAACCGCCGCGTCCGGCCGAGGTGCGCCAGCGCCGCGCGCAATTCCGGATGGAACACGATGAGCAACGCGATCGCGCCGTACTGGAAGATCAGCCCGAGGAGATAGGTGATCATCCCGAGCTTCAACAAGTACGCCACCGCATACGACGTCACGAGGACCGCGAGCCCCAGCAGGATGCGGACGGCGCGCGTGCGCTGAAACAGAAGCAGCACGCGATAGAGCACGAAACTCACGAGCGCTATTTCGACCAGGTCGCGCCAGCCTGGATGCAGAAGGCGAAAGTGTTCGAAGCCGGTCATTCCCCTTTCCCATTCAGTATTGCCCACGCGACGTCCAGCGCTTCTCGCGCCGCCCTTACATCGTGCACGCGGAAGATACGCGCGCCCAGTGCGAGTGCCGCCACATTCGCACCCAGTGTGCCGCTGAGACGCGCTGCCGGCTCCCGGACGCCCGTAATCTCGCCAATGAAGCGTTTGCGGGAGACGCCGACCAGCACCGGATATCCCCAGGCCGTGAGTTGCGGCAGTGCTCCGAGCATCGCCAGGGAGTGCTCGGTCTTCTTGCCGAACCCAACTCCCGGATCGAGCGCGAGGGATTCATCCGTCACGCCCGACTCGAGCGCCACATCCACCTGGTAACGCAGCTCGCGGAGGACCTCGCTGACGACGTCGTCGTAGTGAGCGTGTAGGTACGTGCCCATCTCGCTGACGCTGCCGCGCGAGTGCATCAGTACCAATCCCGCGCCGGCGGCGGCGCACACACCACCGACGGTAGGATCGAGGCGCAGACCGGACACGTCGTTCACGATGTGCGCGCCGGCGTCGAGTGCCGCCCGCGCCACGCCGCCCTTCACGGTGTCGACGGAGAGAATCGCGTTGGGATGGCGTTGGCGAATGCCCTCGATAACAGGCAGCACGCGCTTCATCTCGTCGTTCGTGGACACGGGCACCGCTCCCGGCCGCGTCGACTCGCCCCCGACGTCGATGATGTCCGCTCCCGACTCGAGCATCGCCGTGACGTGATCGAAGACGTCGGCCGTTGAGGAAAAAAACCGACCCCCGTCACTGAAGCTGTCCGGGGTCATGTTCAGAATTCCCATGACGAGGGGCTTGGCCAACGGAAGGCTGGTGCCTCGGACGGACCACTTCATCTCGCGGGGAACAGGCAATTGGGAAATGGGGAAAGGGTCAACCACAAGGGATAAGGGAAAGAGAAAGGGAAAGGGACTGGGAACCATTTCGTTCCCCTTCCCTTTCCCTCATTGCCTTCCCTAAGTCGCGAAACCTGTCCCCGTTCGCTGTTCCTCGTTCCCTAGGCGGGTGAGGGTTCCGGGCCACCGAGGAGCGGTGGATTCCTCTTGGGCTCCAGCAGCGGCTGCGGCGGCGTGACGGGCTTCGCCAGCGGCGTCCCGCCGCTCGGGCTCCGCGGCGGCAGTTGCTCCCCGCGCGTCAGAATCTCGACGTCGTCGCGCGTCAGCGTTTCGCGATCGAGCAGCGCCTGGGCGACCGTGTGCAGCAAGTCGATATTCTCTTGCAGCACCAACTTGGCGCGCTCGTACGCGTGCTCGATGATCCGTTTCACCTCGGTATCGACGATTTGCGCCGTCCGCTCCGACACTTCACGGCGATGCTGGATCTCGCGGCCGAGGAAAAGTTCCTGTTCGTTGTCGCCCACGAGAATCGGTCCGATGGCGTCGGATAGCCCCCATTGGGTCACGTAGCGACGCGCGAGCCCGGTCGCCTGCTGGATATCACTCGCGGCCCCCGTCGTCACGTGATCGCGTCCGAATACGAGCTCTTCGGCGGCGCGACCACCATACATGCGCACCAGGTTCGCTTCGAGCTGCATCCGCGTGATCGAGACGCGATCGTCCTCGGGAAGCACGAACGCGATGCCGAGCGCTCGCCCGCGCGGCACGATGGTCACCTTGTGCAGCGGATCGTTGCCCGGCGTCCTGATGCCGCAGATGGTGTGACCAGCCTCGTGGTACGCGGTCAGCCGGCGCTCATCTTCCTTCATCACGAGCGATTTCCGCTCTGCGCCGAGCATGACTTTGTCCTTCGCGTCCTCGAAGTCGATCATGAAGATGCGGTCGTGGCCGCGGCGCACCGCGAGCAGCGCCGCTTCGTTCACGAGATTCGCGAGATCGGCGCCCGCCATCCCCGGCGTGCCACGCGCGAGGGTCGTGATATCCACGTCGTCCGACAGCGGCTTGTTGCGCATGTGAACGCGCAAGATGCCCTCGCGTCCCCGAAGATCCGGAGAGTCGACGACAATCTGCCGGTCGAAGCGACCGGGCCGAAGCAGCGCCGGATCGAGAACGTCGGGACGGTTCGTCGCGGCGATCAGGATGACGCCTTCGTTCGACTCGAAGCCGTCCATCTCGACGAGCAGTTGGTTGAGCGTCTGCTCGCGCTCGTCGTGGCCGCCGCCCAGGCCGGCGCCGCGGTGCCTGCCGACCGCGTCGATTTCGTCGACGAAGATGATGCAGGGCGCGTGTGCCTTGCCCTGCTCGAAGAGGTCGCGCACGCGGCTCGCGCCGACGCCCACGAACATTTCGACGAAATCCGATCCCGACATCGAGAAGAACGGACGGCCCGCCTCGCCGGCGACCGCCTTCGCCAACAGCGTCTTTCCCGTTCCGGGAGGACCGACGAGCAGAGCGCCCTTCGGCAGCCGTCCGCCGAGCTTCGTGTACTTCTGCGGATCACGCAGGAACTCGATGATCTCCTGCAGCT
>DATBRO010000100.1:0-7693 GCA_036560265.1 Gemmatimonadaceae bacterium
TGTACGTCGACCACTGCGTCGGCAACGTGGAGCTCGGCCAGATGAACGTGTGGGTCGGGTTTTACGAGAAGGTGATGGGGTTCAAGAATCTCATCTCGTTCGACGATGAGGACATCAGCACCGAATACAGCTCGCTGATGTCGAAGGTGATGTCGAACGGCAACGAGAAGATCAAATTCCCGATCAACGAGCCGGCGAAAGGGAAGAAGAAGTCGCAGATCGACGAGTATCTCGAGTTCTATCGCGGACCGGGCGTGCAGCATCTCGCGCTCGCGACGAACGACATCGTGCATACCGTCACCGCGCTGCACGATCGCGGCCTCGAGTTCCTGAGCGTACCGACGGTGTACTACGACGAGCTGCAAGCGCGCGTCGGCAAGATCGACGAACAGGTGGATGTGCTCGCGAAGCTCGGTATTCTCGTGGATCGCGATCCGGACGGCTATCTGCTGCAGATCTTCTCGAAACCGGTGGAAGACCGGCCAACGCTGTTCTACGAGATCATCCAGCGGAAAGGCGCGCGCTCGTTCGGGAAGGGAAATTTCAAAGCGCTGTTCGAGGCGATCGAGCGCGAGCAGGGTCTGAGAGGAAACCTCTAGCCAATGCCATTTTATCACACGCTCGGAAAAATCCCTCGCAAACGCCACATCGCCTTCCGGAAGCCCGATGGCGGGATCTATAACGAGGAACTGGTAGGACACGAGGGATTCACAGGCACGTCGTCACTCCTGTATCACGTGCATCCGCCGACGACGGTCAAATCGGCGAAGCGCTTGAAGGAAACGTGCTACGAGTCGGATCCCGACAAGACGCTCAAGCATCGCCACTTCCTCACGTCGAAAGTGAAGAAAGGCGGGAGCGCTACGCTCGATCGCATCCCGATTCTGTTCAACAGCGACATCGCGATGCTGTACGTCGAGCCGACCAAGAACGACGAGCACTACTATAGAAATGCGCAGGGCGACGAGCTGGTGTACGTCAGCAAGGGAAGCGGCGTCCTCGAATCGACCTACGGCGACCTGCCGTATCGCGAGGGCGACTACCTCATCATCCACCGTGGCATCCTGCATCGCTTCCGGATGGACAAGAAGGTCGAGCAGAAGATGCTGGTCTTCGAGAGCCGCGGACACATTCGCCCGCCCAAACGGTATCGCAATGAGTTCGGGCAGCTCAAGGAAGGCGCGCCGTACTCCGAGCGCGACATTCGGCGCCCGACCGAGCTCGAGACGATCGACAAGAAGGGCGAATTCCCGCTCATCGTTAAGCAGTACGATGGCTTGAACGAGATCGTCCTCGACCATCATCCGCTCGACGTCGTCGGCTGGGACGGCTACTTCTATCCCTGGGCGTTCAACATCAACGATTTCGAGCCCATCGTCGGCCGCGTGCATCAGCCGCCGCCGGTGCACCAGACCTTCGAGGGCGACGGGTTCGTCGTGTGCTCCTTCTGTCCTCGGCCTTATGATTTTGACCCCGAGGCCGTGCCCGCGCCCTATAACCACAGCAACGTCGACTCGGACGAGGTGCTCTACTACGCCTCGAGCGAGTTCATGAGCCGGAAGGGGATCGAGTTCGGGAGCATTACGCATCATCCCGATGGTATTCCGCACGGGCCGCATCCCGGCCGCGCCGAGGCGTCCATTGGCGCGAAAGCCACGAACGAGCTCGCCGTGATGATGGATTCGTTCCGGCCGCTGCGCGTCGCGAAGCAGGCGATGGGGTTTGAAGATCCGCACTATCACAAGAGCTGGATCGAGACGAGCGAAGGCGGGTTCATTCCGCCGACCTCGTAGAGCGGTTCTCGGCCCGCGGCCGCGAAGGGTTTATTCACCGCAGGTGCGGGGCCGAGAACAATTAGTTTTTCAGCGTGAAGAAAACGATCCTCAACCCCGCGGCCACTCGCGCGCTCGTCCCTCACCTCGCGAAGACCCGCAATCCCAACGTCTGGGTATATCGGTACGACCACCCGAACAGCTGGCGACTCTCGATCGCGACGCACGCCGAGCCGGGCTCCGACAAGCTCTCGCTCGGCGGCTTTCGTATCGCGCCGGAAGAGCGGACGTCGGTGCCCGGCTTCGACTCCGACATCGAGGCGATCGAGCTGGCGATGGGGATGGAGGAAAAGGTCTACTGGTCGCGAATCCTCGGCGTCGGTGGCCCGTTGGCGCGGCGCGACATGCGTCGCATCGTCGGCGGAAAATGCGTTCTCCATCCCACCACTGACGCGCGCGTCGGTCAACCACGCGATCGCGATCTCCTGGATTTCGCGACCGCGTGCCTGATCGACTGCGACCTGACCGCCGGGATCCGCATCACGACGGGCCAGGATCTCGGACACGGTGTCTTGTCGGATGGACGCACCCAGTCGCTGGACTATCTGCATCGCGGATTCCGCGGCAGTGTCGTCGCCGACACGTCGAGGCCCACCGGAGAAGGGAACTATCACGTGCTGTGCGGCATGTTGCAGGCGTTCGGTCTTTCACCTTCCGACGCGGTCGTGGGCCTCATCGGCTGCGGCAACATCGGGATGCACGTCATCGATCGGCTGCGCGAGCATCGCACGAAGATCCTTGCGGTGGAATCCAAGCCGGAGCGTCGCGCGGCACTCGAGCGACTCGGCGTGACGGCGCGTGCGCCGCACGAGAAGGGGACGTTTCTCAAGGAGCCGATGGACGCGCTCGTGCTCAATGCCTCTGGGGGCTCGCTGGATCGCGAAAGCGTCCGCTTGAGCAGCTCCAACGCGCGGCTCAAAGTGATCTGCGGATCGGAGAACCTCGTCATGGAGGACTCCGCCGACGCGGAGATCTATCGCGTGTCGCACAAGGCGTATTGCCCCACCGAGCTCGGCGGGATGATGGGCTATCTCACGGCGGTGGAGCAATACCTGGCGGAACTGGAGGCAGTCCTATTCGACGCCGAGACCTTGTTCGACGCAGCCGCGGCGCTCGCGCGCCCTGCTTGCGACGCCACCAAGTACATGCTCGATCACGACTTCAAGGTCGGGTTCGAAGAGGCCATCGAGGCGATCAGCGCGTAGGACCTCTGCCCTTGACGTCGCCTCGGGCGCGAACGGTTTTACCGTTTCTCGAATTTCTCGATCGCGGCGCGCGTGTGCGCACTCAGCGCCAGCGCGCCGCTGATCGCCGATCGCCGCTCGAGCAGCTGCTCCCAATCCTCGGTGCCGGCCCAGAACGCCTGCTTGAGCTGCTTGATCGCTTCCGGATTCGCCATCGCAAGAAACTGCGTCAGCGTCTCGAGCGCCTTGTCCAAGTCTTTGGCGTCATCGACAACCTCCGCATAGAGACCATGACGCTCGGCCCATACCGCGTCACGCCACTCGGCGTCCACTGAGAGCGCCGCGAAAGGTCCCCGGCCGATTTTCCGCTCGACGACCGGCCCGATGACGAACGGCCCGAGTCCGACCGCCAACTCGGTGAGCCTGACCGAGGCGTCCTTCGCCGCGATGGCGTAGTCCGAAGCCGCGATCAAGCCAACGCCTCCGCCGATTGCCTTGCCCTGAACACGCGCGACCACGAATTGTGGCGCGCGAATCATGGCCAGGATCACATGGGCGAAGCCGCTGAAGAACTCGCGCCCGCTCGTCGCGTCGGTCACGGCTTTCATTTCGTCGAATGACGCGCCGGCGCAGAATGCCGCCGTGCCCTCGCTCCGCAGGACTATGACTTTCACCCCTGAGTTTGTCGCGATCTTCTTGATCTCGTCCGCGACCTTCTTCAGGAGCGCACTCGGCAAGGAATTGCTCTTGGGGTGTGCGAACGTCACGACCGCGATCGAGTCGCGCAGGTCGACGGCGACGTGCCCGTCCAGTTTTGGATCCTTCGCGCCAGATTGGCTCGCGCGGCTCATGCGCAGAAGATAACTGTCAGGATTAATTGTCCAACCCTCTGGAGGACAATACATTCCGCGCATGGACCCGAAGACCCCTCTTGCGGAAGACAGCGAGCGCAACGCGGAGTTCGAGGCGCGTATCGCGCGCGGCGAAACGATCGAGCCGAAGGACTGGATGCCCGATCGGTATCGCAAACAGCTCGTCCGGATGATGTCGCAGCACGCGCACTCCGAGATCGTAGGGATGCTTCCGGAAGGGAATTGGATCACGCGCGCGCCCACGCTGCGTCGAAAGATGGGACTCCTCGCGAAAGTGCAGGACGAGGCCGGCCACGGACTCTACATCTACTGCGGCACGGAGACGCTCGGCGTCGACCGGCAGGAGCTCGTGTTGCAGCTCCTGAATGGGACGGCGAAATACTCGAGCATCTTCAATTACCCGACGCTCTCCTGGGCGGACATCGGCGCCATCGGCTGGTTGGTGGACGGCGCGGCCATCGTGAATCAGACGATGCTCGCGAAGGCCTCGTACGGGCCGTACGCGCGCGCCATGGTCCGCATCTGCAAAGAAGAAAACTTCCATAAGAAGCAGGGTTTCGAAATCATCACCACATTGACCACGGGAACACCGGATCAAAAGCGGATGGCGCAGGACGCGCTGAATCGATGGTGGTGGCCGTCGCTCATGATGTTCGGCCCGCACGACCAGGATTCGCCGAACAGCGAGGAGATGACGAAGTGGGGCGTGAAGCGGAAGAGCAATGACGAGCTGCGCCAGCGATTCATCAACCTCACGGTGGCGCAAGCAAAGGCGATCAGTCTCGAGATCCCAGACCCGCAGATGGTATTCAACGAGGCGACCGAGAACTGGGAGATCGGCCCGATCGACTGGGACGAGTTCTGGCGCGTGGTCAAAGGCGACGGACCGTGCAATCGCGAGCGCCTCGCCGCGCGCAACAAAGCGCACGCTGAAGGCGAGTGGGTGCGCGTCGCAGCTGCGTCGTACGCCGAGAAGCATTCGCGGCGCGAGGTCGAAGCAGCATGAGCGAAGGCCGGACGTCTGACGTCGGACGTCAGACGTCTGACAATCAGTGGCCCCTCTGGGAAGTATTCGTGCAGCCGCCGAATGGCGCGCCGCACGAGCATGCGGGCAGCCTACACGCCGTTGACGCGGAGCAGGCGCTTCAGAACGCGCGGGACGTCTACGCACGACGGGGAGAGGCGGTGAGCATCTGGGTCGTGCCGAGCAACGCGATTACCGCATCGACTCCGGACGACATGGGTCCGTTCTTCGATCCCGGGAACGAGAAACCATACCGCCATCCGCAGTTCTACAAAGTCCCGCGCGGCGTGAAGATGTGACAATGCCCAGCATTGTCATCCCGAGCGCAGCGAGGGATCTGCAATGACGACTGCAGATTCTTCGCCCGCGGGGCGGCCTCAGAGTGACATGTTCGACTACTTGCTTCGCCTTGGCGACGACCGACTCGTTCTCGGACACCGGTTGTCCGAGTGGTGCGGGCACGCACCGA
This sequence comes from Gemmatimonadaceae bacterium, assembly GCA_036560265.1. GTDB lineage: Bacteria > Gemmatimonadota > Gemmatimonadetes > Gemmatimonadales > Gemmatimonadaceae > DASPMP01. The sequence continues at coordinate 5,382 of DATBRO010000100.1, forward strand.
TTCTCGAGGAAGACATCGCGCTCGCCAACATCGCGCTCGACCTCGTCGGCCAGGCGAACCTTCTGCTCACGCACGCCGCGCAGAAGGAGGACGCGGGGCGCGACGCCGACGCGCTCGCGTATCTGCGAGACGGTATCGATTTCAAGAACTCGCTCCTCGTCGAGCTGCCCAAAGGCGACTTCGCGTGGACCATCGCGCGTCAGTTCTTGTTCAGCGTCTACGCCATGCTCCAAGCGGAAGCGCTGCAGCGCGCCGCAGACAAAGAGCTGGCCGGGATCGCCGCCAAGATGCACAAGGAATCGCGGTATCACGTGCGGCACAGCGGCGAATGGATGCTCAAGCTCGGCGACGGCACCGATGAAAGTCACGCACGGCTTCAAGAAGCCGTGAACGATCTGTGGCGCTATACGGGAGAGCTGTTTCTGAGCGATGACGTCGAGCAGCGTCTCGTCGGCCAGCGCCTCGCCGTCGACTCGTCGTCGCTCGAGCCGAGGTGGCGCGAGCAGGTCAATGACGTGTTTAATCGCGCGCGCATCGCGACGCCCGAGGTCAAGTGGATGCAGCGCGGCGGGCGCGGTGGCCGGCATACGGAGTATCTCGGCCACATGCTGGCCGAAATGCAGATCCTGCAGCGACAGCATCCCGGGGCGAGCTGGTGACCCGGTCCGCGGCCCCACTGACGCGGGAGGAGCTCTTCGCGGTGCTCGACGAGGTGATGGACCCCGAAGTGCCCGCGTTGAGCGTCGTCGAGCTCGGGATCGTCCGGGACGTCGAGATCGGCGGCGAAGGAGTGACCGTCACGGTGACTCCGACGTACTCCGGTTGCCCGGCGATGACCGTGATCGAGCGCGACATCGAGGGCGCGCTGCGAGCCCAGGGCGTGGTACACGTCGAGATCAGGACTAGTTACTCGCCGGCGTGGACAACGGACTGGATTGCCGCGGACGCGCGCGAGAAGCTACGCGCGTACGGAATCGCGCCACCCGGACCGGCCGACCACGACGCGCCCATCGCCATCGGCCGTCGTCGTCCCTCGGTGCGTTGTCCCTACTGCGGATCAGGCGACACGCAGATGCGCAGCGAGTTCGGATCGACGGCCTGCAAGGCGATTCACGTGTGTACGAGCTGCAACCAGCCGTTCGAGGAGTTCAAGGCGATCTGAACGAGCTGGGAATCAGCCCGCTTTTGCCTTGTGTCTCTTCCGCGCCGCCGACTCGCGAAGAAAACCGGTGAGGCCGCGGGCTCCGCCGAACTGCTTCGTGCTTAGCACCTCGCCCGTCTTCGCGTCGATGAGGACCTTGGAGTAGGTCTTCTTCTTGTTCGGCAGAACCGAGATCTCGTAGATCGTGCGCGTTCCGTTGGACTCGATCTCGCCGTCCGCGATCTTGCCGGGCACGTAGCACAGCGCGATCGTCTTCGCGGAGTCGGGACTGATCATCGTTGCGGGATCGTATCCCTCCGTGTTGATGTTCACCTTCTTCACTTCGTCCGCGACAACAGCGCCGTTGCACGTCGTGGCCATCGGCACGAAGTACACGTAGTGCACTTTGACCTTTGCGGTCTGTGCGCTGAGCGATGTCGCCGCGACTGCGACGAGCGCCGCCGCCATGAGGCTGGTTGATATCCTGTTGTGCATGAGTCCTCCCGATTGTTGAGCTGCTTCGGGCGTCTCAGCCAGCAACCGTCGTGCTAGCACGCGTAAGGAGTCGCGCCGGTCGGAGGTGTTATGGTCCCGTTAGAAATCGTCGCGACACCATCTTTGAACGCAGATTTACGCAGATCAGCGCAGATGGACGCAGATAGAGCTCAACAAGCTGGGGCGTTCGACGACTGCCGTCGCATCACTCATGAGGTGATAGGCGGGTTCTACAGCGTCTATAACCAATTTGGTTTTGGCTTTCTAGAGAAACCATGCGCGAATGCTCTCGCCGTAGAACTTTCCTATCGGGGCCTGAGAGTCGAGCGAGAGGTTCCGTTTGACATCGTATATCGCGGTGTCAACGTTGGCGCTTATCGCGTTGATTTTCTTGTCGAGGGGCAGGTTATCGTCGAAGTAAAGGCAGCCAAGGAATTGTCCGCGTCTGTCGATGTCGCGAGGGCGCTAGTTCCCGGTGCCAAACTGTCGCGCGTACTTGATCACGAGCGAGCGCGACTGCGGCTGTCGCCAACTAAAGAAACCGTCAGCGGTCTCGCCGTCGTTGAGCACGACGAACAAGCCTGTGCCGGCGGTGCTGAGCCAGCCGAACCTCGCGTTCGCCGTCCACACCTGGGCCTGATTGCTGTACTGCGTGAGCGATTGGACGAAGATGCGC
>DATBRO010000101.1:0-1814 GCA_036560265.1 Gemmatimonadaceae bacterium
ATGGCGATCGCGCAGGGCTCGAGCGAGCTGAACATCTCGTTCGTCGTCGCGGACGGCGAGCGCGACAAGGCGGTGCGTGCCGTCCACGAGGAGTTCCACCGCTCTTAGCGAGACTCCGCGCCCCTCGTGCCTCACACTAACTGCGATGCGCAAGCGCAAGGTCGCGGTCCTTGGCGCCACCGGCACGGTCGGGCAGCGCTTCATCAGCCTGCTCGCGGACCATCCGTGGTTCGAGCTCGCCGCGCTCACGACCTCCGAGCGCAACGCCGGCAAGCGCTACGGCGACGTCACGCCCTGGCACTTCGGCGAGGACATGCCGGCCGAGATCGCCGACATGCGCCTCGAGTCGACGCGCACAGAGGTCGATGCCGAGATCTGCTTCTCCGCGCTGCCAAACGAGGCCGCGGAGCAATGGGAGTCCGCGCTGGCCAAAGCCGGCCATCACGTCTTCTCTAACGTGAAGACGCACCGCATGGACGAGGACGTCCCGCTCATCATCGCCGAGGTCAATCCGGAGCATGCGAATGCGCTCGAGCTCCAGCGGCGCAAGCGCGGCTGGACCGGCTCGATCGTCACGAACGGAAACTGCTCGGCGATCACGTTCACGCTCGCGGCCGCGCCCCTGCATCGCGCGTTCGGCATCGAGCAAGTGGTCGTGACGACGCTTCAGGCGCTCTCCGGCGCCGGCTACCCTGGCGTTCCGTCCCTCGACGCGCTCGACAACGTCGTACCGTTCATCGGCGAGGAAGAGGAGAAGATGGAGCAGGAGACGAAGAAGTTCCTCGGCTCCTGGGATGGCGCCAAGTTCACGGACGCCGAGTTTCCGTTCTCCGCGCACTGCAACCGCGTGAGCGTGCGTGACGGCCACACCGTCACGGTGAGCCTCGCGCTGCGCGGACGGCCCGGCCTGCGTGAGGTCGCACTCGCGATGCGCGGGTTCAAAGGACGCCCACAGGAGCTCGAGCTGCCGAGCGCGCCGAAGCGGCCGATCGTCGTGCGCGATGAGCGCGACCGGCCACAGCCTGTGCGCGACCGGATGGCCGGAAACGGTATGTCTGTCGTCGTCGGCCGCGTGCGCGAGGATCCCGTGCTTGGTGTGAAGTTCGTCGTCCTCGGGCACAACACGATCCGCGGCGCGGCCGGCGCGTCGGTGCTGAACGCGGAGCTGCTCGCGGCGGAGGGCTGTCTCGGCGCATGAGCGCGGAGACGTTCGTCGCGCGACTCGACCGCGTACCGCTCAACGGCTTTCACTGGCAGCTACTCATCACGAGCGGCCTCGGCTGGATGTTCGACGCGATGGACGTCCTGCTCATCGGGTTTCTCGTCGCGCCGATCACAAAGGAATTCGCGCTCGCGCCGGCGCAGGTCGGTCTCGTCGCCAGCGCGGGCTTCGTCGGCATGTTCCTCGGCGCCGCGATCTCGGGGCGCCTGGCCGACCGCTACGGACGCCGCCTCATCTTCCAGGCGACGCTCGTGCTGTTCTCGGTGGGTGCGGTGCTCTCCGCCCTCGCGCCGACGTTCGAGACGCTGCTCGCCGCGCGCGTCATTGCCGGACTTGGGCTCGGCGGCGAGCTGCCGGTCGTGGCGACGCTCGTCTCGGAGTTCTCGCCCCGGGCGCAGCGCGGCCGGATGATCGTGCTCCTCGAATCGTTCTGGGCCTACGGCACGCTCGCCGCGGGCCTGATCGCGCTTTTCGTCCTTCCGCAGTTCGGCTGGCGCGGCGCGTTCATCGTCGCCGCACTGCCCGCGCTCTATGTCGCCTACCTGCGATCCGCGCTGCCCGAGTCGCCGCGCTATCTCGCGGAGCGCGGCCG
>DATBRO010000102.1:0-8330 GCA_036560265.1 Gemmatimonadaceae bacterium
ACGAAAGCAGCAGGGACGGTCCCGTAGAAGTCCCGTATCGTCTTTTCAGCCGCCATGCGCGAAACCGCGCCAGGATGGACCGTAAATACTGCATTCGTTCGGCACCTCCGGTTTTTGCGAAAGTGCATTTGATGTGCCGAACGAACGGGACTCCATTCCCAGTTCCCTTCAGATAATGCCCATCAGCTCGCGCACGTGTTTCATCGTCTGCTTCGCGATCACCGAACACTTCGCCGTGCCTCCTGCGAGCGCGTCGTCGATGAGAGCGGGATTCGCCTTGAGCTCCTTGGCGCGCGACTGTATCGGTACGAGCTCCTGCATCATCGTCTCGTGCAGTACGTGCTTGCAATCGATGCAGCCCCACCCCGCGGTGCTGCATTGCACGGCGACGTGCTTGACGGTCGCCGGCGGGCTGAACGCCTTGTGCAGATGATAGATGTTGCAGACTTCCGGCGTGCCGGGGTCCGTGCGCTTTACGCGCTTCGGATCGGTGACGGCCGGGCGCAGCTTTTCCCAGACCTGCTCCGACGTTTCCAGCAATCCGACCGTATTGCCCAGGGACTTCGACATCTTTGCCTGCCCGTCGAGCCCCATGATTCTGGGCGTCGGCGTGAGCAACGGCTTCGGCTCCGGGAAATACTCTTCGCCGCGCCCGAAGTGCGCGTTCCAGCGTCGCGCGACGACGCGCGAGAGCTCGAGATGCTGCACCTGATCCTCGCCCACCGGCACGAGGTCCGCCCGATACAGAAGGATGTCGGCGGCCTGAAGGACCGGATAGGTCAGCAGCCCCGCGCTCACGCTCTCCTGCCGCTGTGCCTTCTCCTTGAATTGCGTCTGACGCTCGAGCTCTCCCAGCGGAGCAACCGTGTTGAAGATCCAGGCGAGCTCGGTATGTTCCGGCACCGTCGACTGCACGAACAGCGTGGCGACGTTCGGGTCGATGCCGGCGGCCAGGAGTGACAGCGCCATGTCACGGCGCCGCACGCGAAGCTGTTCGGGATCGTACTGAACCGTGATCGCGTGATAGTCGACGATGCAGACGATGGTCGGGTGTTGATGTTGCAGACGCACCCAGTTCTTCACTGCCCCCAGGTAGTTGCCGAGGTGCAGCTCGCCCGAGGGCTGAATCCCGCTGAAAATCCGTGACATTGAGTGAAGGTAGGAGTGCCGAAAATGCAGGGCAAGCAACTGCGAAGAATGTAGACGCGCAGCGCCGCGTGCTGCTCGCGACATGCGTCGCGGCTTCGGTGCGCGCGGCGGACGTCATCCGAAGCGCCGCGGTGCATCTCCACGCGGTGCGTTGGGAACTGAAGGGTCCCGCCGATTTCGTGAGCGACGTGGACCGCGACGCCGAGCGCGCGCTCAAGCAGGTGATCGCCGAGCGCCATCCGGATGCGGCGGTCATCGCCGAGGAAGAGTCTCCCAAGGCCGCCGCATCGGAGATCACTTTCGTGGCGGATCCTCTGGACGGCACCACGAACTTCCTTCACGGGTTCCCGTGGTACTCGGTGTCGATCGCCGCGCTGGTGAATGGGACGCAGGCCGCGGGCGCGGTGTTGAATGTCGCGACCGGCGAGCTGTTCACCGCCACGCAGGGCTCGGGGACGCGCCGGAATGGGCAGCCCGTCCGAGTGTCGGAGATCGGTGACCCCTCGCGCGCACTGATCGGGACCGGCTTTCCGTTCAAGCATCGCGAGGGGATTGCGCCATATATGGAAGTCCTTCCGAAGCTGATGGAAGCGACGGCCGGGCTGCGTCGTGCGGGATCAGCCGCGCTGGATTTGTGCGAGGTCGCATGCGGCCGGTTCGACGCGTTTTGGGAGCTCCGGCTCGGGCCATGGGACGTCGCGGCGGGAATTCTCCTGGTCCGTGAAGCCGGCGGCATCGTGACGGATCTCGAGGGGCGGCCCGCGCCTGTGGCGCATGGGCCCATCGTGGCGGGAAATCCGAAGATGCACGCGTGGCTGCTGGAGCAACTGCGGGAAGCGGGAAGCGCGAAGCGGGAAGCGGAAGTGCGTTGACGGTCATGACCCTGCTTCCTTTCTTTCGCGCATGACTATCGCTTCACGCTTCCCGCTTCCCGCTTCCCGATGAAGCTGGTCGAGTGCGTTCCCAACTTCTCCGAAGGTCGGCGTCCCGAAGTAGTCGCGCGGATTCGCGACGCGATCGCCGCCGTCGAGGGCGTGCACATCTTCGACGTCTCGTCGGACGAGTCGCACAATCGCACCGTCGTCACATTCGTCGTTCCGGTCGAAACCGCCGTGGCGGCTGCTCTGGCGGGCATCCGAGAAGCCGCACACCAGATAGATCTGACCAAGCACCGTGGCGAGCACCCGCGCATGGGGGCGGCGGACGTGGTGCCGTTCGTGCCGCTGGAAGGAAGCACGATGGAAGACTGCATCGTGTTGGCCCGCGCCCTTGGAGCGCGCGTTGGACAGGAGCTCGAGATTCCGGTGTTCCTCTACGAGCGGGCCGCGACTCGGCCGGATCGCGAGAACCTCGCCGACGTCCGGCGCGGTGAATTCGAGGGATTGCGAAACGAGATCGGGAAAAACCCCGATCGCGTTCCCGATTTTGGGCCGACGCGCATCCATCCCACCGCCGGTGCGGTGGCGATCGGCGCGCGACCCTTCCTCGTCGCCTACAACGTATACCTCGGCGACGCACACAACGTCCCGATCGCGAAGGACGTGGCGAAGGCCGTGCGCGGCTCGACCGGCGGGTTGCGCTATGTCAAAGCGCTCGGGCTCGAGGTTGATGGTCAGGCGCAGGTCTCGATGAACCTCGTCGATACGGAGCGCACCCCGCTCTTCCGTGCGTTCGACATGGTGAAGATGGAAGCCGAGTCGCGCGGGATCTCGCCCACGTGGAGCGAGATCGTCGGACTCGTGCCCGAGCGCGCGCTCTTCGACACGGCAGCGCGTTACGTGCAGTTGCGCGACTTCACACCTGACGTCGTGCTCGAGCGCCGAGTCCGAGCCGCCGTCGAGGGCGGTGAATCGCTCGGCGGTTTCGTCGCGGCCGTGGCGTCGCCAACGCCGGCGCCCGGCGGAGGGAGCGTTGCGGCGCACGCCGGCGCCCTCGGAGCCGCCCTCGCCCAGATGGTCGCCGGCCTCACAATCGGGAAAAAGAAGTACGCGGCCGTCGAAAGCGAGATGAAAGAGATCTCGCTGCAAGCGGCGGCGCTCGTCAACGAGCTCACGTCGCTCATGAAGCGCGACGCCGCGGCGTACACCGCGGTGATGGCGGCCTACAAACTTCCCGGCGACTCCGAAGCCGACGCTGCCAAAAAGAAGCAAGCCGTCACGGCTGCGCTGCTTGGCGCGGCGGAGGTTCCTCTGGAAACGGCGCGCGCGTGCGTGCGGGTCCTCGAGCTGGCGGCCGCGGTCGCGGCGCGCGGGAATACCAACGCCGTGTCCGACGCCGGCGTCGCCGCACTTCTCGCCGAAGCCGCATGCCGTGGCGCCATTTACAACGTGCGGATCAACGTTGGCGCGTTGAACGAGAAAGCCAAAGGCGCGCGGCTCGTGGAAGAGTGTGGCCGCCTCCTATCGCTCGCGTCAGAGCGTGTGAACGCCGTCACGACTATGGTGGAGCGGGCAATCGCGACATAGCAAACGGCGGAAATGGGAAATCGGAAATGGAGAATGGGTCCGGGACGCTTCGAGTTGCATCCCGGACCCATTTCCGATTAACCATTTCCCATTTCCGCAGTTCTAATCCAAAAGAGAGTTGAAGAAGAACTTGAACGTCCCGTGCGGCTGGCCGCGGAACAGCAGCTCAGGTCCGAACAGGTACAGCTTGCCCCGGCCTACACGAGCCTCTGCCATGGCCACGCCGCCGTCGAGGTAATTCTGCCCCCACGCCCATCCGCTGCGCAGCGGCTCCTCTGAATCGAACCACGCGATCACGCGCATGCCCTTCGATGTCGCGTCGGGATTGAGACGGAACACCGGGCTGTTGTCGAAGAACACGTCCACGTGTCCCTGGGCGCCCGACGCCACGCTCGCCGTGGAGTCGACCGCGACACGCAGGACCGAGCCGGGTACGTAGAACTTCTCCGCGCTCAGCACTCGCTCACCGCCCGTCGGTGTCCGCTCGACCAGCGCGTTGCTGATCGGCAAGCCGAGCATGTAGCCGAGCTGTGTCGAGCTGCCGATGGTGACGATGTCACCGCCGTCGTCCAGGAATTTCTTGAGTTGCGGAAGCGTCTTGTCGCCGGTGATGCGACCCACCATGTGCGCGAACTCCGGCGGCGGCGTGAACCGCTGCGGACCGAAGCCTCCGCCCCCACGCCCGCCTCCCTGCGACGGGATCGCGCCATCCGTGAGCACGATGACGTCGTACTTCGCGCGGAGGTTGCCCGCGTCGAGCGTCGAAGGGTACACGACCTCGAACGGATATTCGTACTGCTCCAGCAGCCACCGCGTGTGGCCCGACGGCATCAGGCCGCCGTAGGTGTCGAACAGCGCGATGCGCGGCGCCTTCAATCGCTCGGCGTTCGCCGGACGAGCGCTCACGCCTTCCGCGTTCACCCCCAGCTCGCGCGCCGCGCGGTCGAGCGTTTGTGTCACGGAACCGCCGGACGCGACGTAGAAGCTGCCAGCCGGATACGTCTTGCCGTTCGAGGTCAGCGGGGCCGTGAGCCGTGAGACGGACGCGCCGCTCTTGAACAACCAGCTCAAGGCGTGGAAGACGTCATTCTGCGCGGGCGACAGCACGAATCCGGACGCGCCGCGATTCGCCACGGTGCCCGGCGCCGGCGACGCGAGCCCCGCGATGCGCTCACACGGACAATCGAACGGCTCGAGCATGCGATCGAACTGCACGCCCATCTGGTACGAGAGCGTGTAGCCCGCGTTGTCGTACGGCCGCTTCGGCGGGCCTCCCGGATACGCGAAGTCGTTCGGGTGATCCTGCGGCTCGAACATGTCGAGGACGTGCGGCCGGAACGCCTGCGACGCGGTGACCACATACGATCCGGCGGGGTATGTCTTGCCGCCCGCCGTGAAACCCTTCGTCGCGCGCTCGACCGTCACACCGACGTGACGCAGCGTGTTGATGAACTTCGTCGCGGTCGGGAAGTCGGTCTGGTTCGACGGCAGGATGTAGCCGCGCGGGTCGCGAGCGCTGGGATTGTGGAGCACGGTCGTGTAGAGCGACGCCTCGACCGTCGGACTGTCGCGGTCGGGACGCGGCGCGACGCCTTGGCCCGCTGCGGCACCGCTTCGGCTCGCGCGGCCGTCAGCCGTCGTGGGCACCGCGGGCGCGTCGCCTGTCTGCTGCTGCACGGGCGCACCGCGCGCGCCGCCGTCGGCGACCTGCTGCGACGCCGCCTGTTGCAGGCGCTCGATGTCCCGGCCGGTGATGGTCCAGTTGTCGCGTTTGCCGCGCTCGATCGAGTTCATTCCCATCCGCCAGATGTTGAACAAGAACGTCTCGCGATACCGCGACGCGACGTCGAGCACCGCCCAGTTCGCGGTGAGTGAGTAGTCCACCGACTGCCGGAAGTGCCACTCCTGTGGCGCGATCGGGAATGGGAGGTCCGCGCGCGGCAGTTGGTTCGCCGGCACGAGCGGAATGCGGATTGGCGTCGGATTGCCGATGCTCTCGGTCAACAGGCCGATCATGTTGTGGAAATACACGGTCGTGCGGAGACCGCCGTTCCACCACGTTGAGTACGACGAGCCTGAGCGCATCGTGACGCCTGGCTTCCCTTCAGCCTCGAAGCGGCTGTGCATCGAGGCGGCGACCAGATCGAGCTCCACGGGAACGAGTGGATCGAAGTTGTAGTTGAACGGATCGCGGAACGGGGGCGCGAACATCACCGTGCCGACCGGGCCGGTCTGGTGATGGTTGTACATGATCTGCGGGAACCATTCCCAGTACAGAACGTGATTCAAGTTCTGCGACTCGGCCTGGTTGGACATGTAGAAGTCGCGGTTGTTGTCGTGCCCCACGTACTTCTGGTAGAGACGCGGGATGTTCGTGTTGCGCTTCGTGGGGTCCTGCTCGCGCATATACCAGCTCGACACGAGCTGCATCCCGTCCGGGTTCGCGTGCACCAGCAGGATGATGTCGTCGTCGAGAATGCGTCGCGTTTCCTCGTCGTTCCGGCTCACGAGCTGATAGCTCGTCTCGATGAGCTGGGCCGCGCCAAGCACTTCGGTGGCGTGCAGCCCGCCGTCGATCCAGACCACGGCCTTGCCTTCTTTCGCCAACGCGCGCGCGTCGGTCTCGGAGAGTCCCTCGGCGTGTGCCAGCTTTTGCGCGATCTCCTTGTAGCGCGCGAGCTTCTTGAAGTTCTCCGGCGACGTCACGATCGCCATGAGCTGCGGCCGTCCCTCGGCCGACTTGCCGATCTCGAGCACCTGCATCCGGTCCGACTCGGCGTCGATCTTTTTCCAGTAGTCGATGAACTGGTCGTACGTCGCGAGCCAGTAGTCGTCGCCAATGTTGTGTCCGAAGAATTCCTTGGGGCTTGTAACTTTTCCCTGCGCCTGCGCGACGCTGGCAACGAACAGCAGTGTGAGTACCAACGCGCGCGAGACTCGTGACTGACTATGATGCATCTGACACTCCTCTGAAGATTCCGTGATTGTCATCCAGCGCTTCGCTGAGCGAAGCGAAGTGCTCCTCAGGATGACACGCGAGTCAGTACGTTCGGGCCATTCTCGGTAATTGCGACGGTATGCTCGAAGTGCGCGGACCGGGATCCGTCCGCCGTCACGATGGTCCAGCGATCCGGTAGTGTACGCGTGGCGGGGCCTCCAGCGTTGACCATCGGCTCGATCGCGAGCGTCAACCCCGGCACGAGCTTCTCGCGGCGTTTCGGCTTGCCGTAATTCGGCACCTGCGGCTCCTCGTGAAACTCGACGCCGATGCCGTGCCCCACGAGATCGCGAACGACGCTGAACCCCGCGTTCTCGACGACGGTTTGGACGGCTGCGCCGATGTCTCCGATATGGTTCCCGACCCGGGCCGCCGCAATGCCCGCTTCCAGCGCCTTGACCGTCACCTCGAGCAGCTTCGCCGTCTTCGCGTCGACGCTCCCGACCGCGACGGTGACTGCCGAATCCGTAAAAAACCCCTTGTAGCCCACGCCCACGTCGATCGAGATGATGTCGCCTTCGCGCAGCGTCCGTCGCTTGGATGGAATGCCGTGCACGATCTCGTCGTTGATCGACGTGCAGATGCTGCCCGGGAATCCGTACAGCCCCTTGAAGGCGGGCGTCGCACCGTCGTGACCCCGAATGAACTGCTCGGCGATGGCATCCAGATCCGCCGTCGACATGCCGGCGCGTACGGAGTCTCTGAGCTTCGCGACGGTCTGTCCCAGGATCTTTCCGCCCTGGGACATCAGCTCGATCTCGCGACTCGACTTGAGCTGAATCATTCGCGTGGCAGTCTGTGTCAGCGTCCGAGCGCCTTGAGCGCGCGCTTGGTGACGTCGTCCCTGGTGCCTACCGCGTCGACCGTGACGACACGCGTTCCGTTGCGCTTGTACCAGTCGAACACCGGGGCGGTCTGCGACTCGTATACGGCGAGCCGGTTGCGAATCGCGTCCGGTTCATCGTCGCGCCGTCGCACGAGCTTGCCGCCGCACTTCTCGCATTTCTCGCCCGGCTTGCGCCCGGTATACGGCGTCTGACAGTTCTCGCATACGGTACGTCCGCTCAGTCGGCGCACGATCTCGTCGTTGTCGATGTCGAAGTTGAGCACGGCGTCGACCTTCCGGTTCATCGACTTCAGCACTCGCTCCAGCCCTTCGGCCTGTGGCACCGTACGCACCACACCATCCAGAATCGCGCCCCGCGCGTACTCGGGCCGCGCGAGCGCTTCGCCGACGATCCCCAGAATCACGTCATCCGGCACGAGATCACCGCGATCCATGAACTCCTTCGCCTTTTTCCCGAGCGTCGTTCCTTCGCGCGTGGCGTTCCGCAAGACGTCACCCGTCGCGAGAATCCGCGCGTCAAGCGACTCGGCCAACTTCGGCGCCTGGGTGCCTTTCCCAGCTCCCGGCTTGCCAAATAGAAGGATGTTCATCGACGATCCAGGGACGTGGGAAACGGGAACGGAGACAGGTCTAACCACTGGGGGTTAGTGAAAGGGAAGGGGAAGGGTGATTGATCCTTCCCCTTCTCCTTCCCTGCTCGCTCTCCCTAATTCCGCCGTTGTAGTTGAGCCGTTACTCGTTGCCCGTTCCCGTTCCCGCTAAAAACCACCGGTCGTTTGCCGCCCCCGGAATTTTATTCTTCCTTTCTTCATGAACCCGTCGTACTTCCGGAGCAGCAGGTGCTGCTGCATCTGCTGCAGCGTGTCCAGCG
>DATBRO010000103.1:0-9410 GCA_036560265.1 Gemmatimonadaceae bacterium
CGAGAACGACGAGACGCGGTCGTCCGGCGCTAGCCCTACGCGCACGAGACGAGAGCCGTTCGCAAAGGTGACGTCGTACAAGTACACGCGGTCGTCGCCGAGCTCGCGGCGCTCGAGAAGCACCATGCGCTGCTGCGGACCAAGAGTCTTGAGCTGCGTCTCGTAGAATTTCGCGGCGTCGGGAAAGAATCCCGCACGCACGTACGCGAACTCGGCGGGCGTCAGCTTGCCCTCGCGGGCGGCGTCGAGAAGCCGGCCGATTTTCGCCGAAACCTGCGGCTCGCGATCCGCGATGGGCGTCGGCTGCTTGATCGCGAGCGTCGGATTCAGGATCGCGGCGATTCCGTCGGCGAACCGCGCGGGATCCGCCTGCGCGAGATTGGCGAGCACGATGATCGTGAGATCGTCGCCGATGAATCGTGACAGTTGCGTCTTGAAGCCCTGCCACGAACCGCCGTGCTGCTGCAAGGGCTTGCCGCCGCGCTCGTCGAGCGCCCAGCCAAATCCGTACGGATAGATCTTTCCGCTATTGAGTCGCAACGGCGTGAGGATCAGGTCCCAGCTCTCCGGCCGCAGGATCGCGCGCCGCTTGACCGCGGCCTGCCACACGAGGAGATCGCGCAACGAGAGATACAACGACCCGTCCGCCGTCGTGTTCAGCTTGGGCGCCACCCAATCCTGATTCTTGATCTGCCCGTTGACGATGTGATACCCTGCCGCGCGGTTCGGGACGATGTCCGCTTCAGTGATGATTTGCGTCGTCGTCATGCCCAGCGGCTTGAACACGCGGTCGGCCAGCACGTCGCCGTAGAACTGTCCCGACACTTTGTGAATGATGATCCCGAGCAGCACATAGCCTGTGTTGCTGTAGTTCCAACGCGACCCCGCCGGAAACTCCAACTTCTGCCCGTACGCCATCTGCGCGAGTTGGTCTTCGGTGTAGTCCTTCCGAAAATCGAAGTCGCCGGTGTAGGTGTCCGCGATGCCGGAAGTGTGCGTGAGCAGGTGACGCACCGTGATGTCGCGCCACGCGGCCGGCGCGTCGGGAAAGAACTTCGTGATCGGGTCGGTGAGGGCGAGCTTGCCGTCTTCGACCTGAAGCATCACGGCGGTCGAGGTGAACATCTTGCCGAGCGATCCGGACTCGAAGATCGTCTCGTCGGTGACGGGCACCATGTGCTCGATGTTCGCGTAGCCGTAGCCGCGCGCGCTGACGTTGCCCTTGTCGACGATGGCGACGGCGACGCCGGGCACGCGCTCGCGCTGCATCTCGGCGCGGACAAATGCCTCGACACTGTCCGCCAGCGACGCGCGCACCGCCATGTCAGTCGCTCGACGCTGGACGCCCGCCTTCTCCCGGCGCAGCGCCTTGCCCGGAAACCGCCCCGTTGTCTTCGCGCCGTCGTATACCTCCTCGCCGTTCACCCACACGGTCCTGATCCCGACGGAAGCGGCGTGCGGCTCCGCGATCGTCGCCCGGTCGCCGACCGTCGCGGGATCGAAGAGCACGAGGTCCGCCGCCATTCCGGGTCGGACGATGCCGCGATCGGTGATCCCGACGTTGGCCGCTGCCAGGCTCGTCATCTTCCGAATCGCGTCCTCGAGTGTCAGCACGTGCTGCTCGCGGACGTAGCGGCCGAGCACTCGCGTGAAGGAGCCGAAGCCGCGCGGATGCGCGCCGTCGAGCTGCCCGTCGCTGCAGATGTTCGTGAACGGCCACCGCATGATCGTCGCGATATCGCGCTCGTCCATTCCTTTTGCGACGACGCTTTCGTCCGCCTGCTTGGCCTGCGACTCGGCGATCAACGCCATCAGCGTCGTCGCGGGATCCGACCCGCGCAGCATCGCGATCTGCGCGACGTTCTTGCCGGCGTACGACGGATTGGGCGCGTACTCGCCGATCACGAGATCCTCGGGCGCCGCGACTTCCTTCAATATGAAGTCGGTCTCGGCGCGATCTGTGAAGTTGCGCTTGGGGTACAGCACCGTGAGCGTGGACTGCCACATCGTGTACGGGTAGACGTCGGCGGTCACCTGGATGCCCTGCGCGCGAGCGCGGTCGAGCACCGTGACCAAGCTGTCGCCGAGTCCCCAGAGTCCGCGCATCGCGAGCTTCATGTGCGACACCTGCACCGGCATGTTCGCGACGCGCCCGATGGTGATCAGCTCATCCAGCGCGTCCCAGAACTCGCGGTCCTCGCTGCGCATATGGCTGATGTACCGGCCGCCCGCGGCGCCAGCGACCTTCGCGAGCTCGAGCACCTCCTCCCGGGTAGAGAAGATTCCCGGGTCGTACTCCAATCCTGTAGATAGACCAAGCGCACCAGCGGCCATCTCTTCACGCAGAATCTGTCGCATCCGTTCAAGCTCCGACGCATTCGCAGCGCGCTTGTAGTCGTCGCCAATGACTCGGCGACGGATCGTGCCGTGTCCGACGTACGACGCCACGTTGATCGCCGCTGGCTGCGTGTCGAGCTGGGCGAAGTGAGCGTGAAGCGGGAAGCGGGAAGCGCCATCCTGGCCGGCGACGATGGTCGTGATCCCCTGATTCACCGCGGCGCGAGCGTCGCGCAGCTTGGACAGCTCCCAGTCGTGATGGCTATGCGTGTCGATGAATCCCGGCGCGAGCGTGAGCCCGCGTGCGTCGATGACTCGGTCCGTCGCGTTCCGCGTCCCATGCCCGATCGCGTCGATCCGACCGTTGACGATGCGCACCTCAGCGCGACGCGCGGGCGCGCCGGTGCCGTCGATGACAGAGGCGTTGATGATGAGCGTCGGCTGTGACTGTGCCGGAACGCTGGAAGCCGCTGCGCTGAGCGAGGCGGCGATGTAGAGCAGACGTGTGATTCGCATAGGCGCGAAAAACATGCTGCCCGACGCAGCTACTGGCCAGCCAATCTTGCTACGGACGCTTCGCTGGTGGGGTGGGGAGCGTGTCGATTCTCTGCGGAATCGAGTCGATCCGGACTTGTCCGCACTGACCGCCCTGTCGGGGGTTCTTGCCCTTCGCGCACAACACGCCACCCACGATGTCGCCGACGAGCGATCCGCCATCCGGCAGCGCGATGTTGCTTCCCGGCCGGATCTTGACTGGCACGATGCCTCCGACGCAGCCGGTGAGGGCGAGCAAGATTACTAGGGAGACAGAACGCCGAAACATGCTCGACGCTAGTGCGAGTCGGGTGCCGCGCAGCAGTGAAGGCTGCATGTACGCTAATCGCAGACACTTGGAGCAACGCGCGCCGCAATGCGTGGTCCAGCTGTGCCCATGGTGGAGGACAGTTTAGTAGCGAGATGACACGCATCTCTGGGCGAAGAACTACCCAACACGAACTACACTGACGACACGGAGCACACGAACAAGACCTTTGGTGTTGTCAGGTGGCGCGAGAGTCTTTCGCGCCAGAAACATAAAGAATGAGCAGTTGCAGTGTCCGTGTCGTTCGTGTGCTCCGTGTCGTCCGTGTTGAGTAGTTCTTCTGCGCGCAGGACTCTGGTTGCGGCGCGCAACCAACGCGGCATCTTCGAGGCTCTCACATCCACCCAGAGCCCACGATGCGCCGTTATCTAGCAGCGCTCCTATTCAGCGCAGCCGCAGCCAACGCACAAGTCACTGCGATCAAGGCCGGTCGCCTGGTCGACCCCGAGGCCGGCACCGTCTCGATGAACCAGGTCATTCTCGTCGAGAACGGGAAATTCACCGCAATCGGACCCAGCCTCGCGATCCCGAGCGGGGCCGAGGTGATCGATCTCTCGGCGCTCACGGTGTTGCCGGGGCTCGTGGACGCCCACAATCACCTGGCGCTCACATATAAGGAAGTGCCCGAGCGCAACATCTACTACCTGACGTACATCATGGAGCCGACCGCGCTGCGCGCGATTCAGGCCGTGTCGAATGGAATCCAGATGCTCGCGTCCGGCTTCACGATCGTGCGCGATCTGGGCAATAACGGGAACTACGCCGACGTCGCCCTGCGCATCGCGGTGGAGCAGGGATGGGTGCCCGGCCCCACGGTGATTCCGTCGGGACTCATCATCGGCGGGATGGGCGGACAGTTCTGGCCCACACCGGAGATGGCCAAGGACCACAACATCGTCTACCCGGAATATCTCGATGCCGACACACCCGACGAGATCATCAAAGCCGTGCGTCAGAACGCGCTGTTCGGCGCGCGCGTCATCAAGGTGTGCGTCGACTGCAAGGCCTGGGGCTACTCGGTCGACGACTTGCGACTTTTTATCAGAGAAGCGGCCAAGGCCGGGCTCAAAGTCGCGGGACACGTGCAAACCATCGACGGCGCCAAGCGCGCGGTGGAGGCCGGCATCTGGTCGATCGAGCACGATCGCGGCATGACCGACTCGATCCACAAAGAGATGGCGCGCAAGGGAATTTTCCGGGCAGGAACCGAGACTCCCATCTCCCTCACCGGCCACACGACGCAAGAGCGCTACGACTTCACGGTCCGCATGCTCAAGAACGGCTACGACAACAAGGTGCCGCTCACCTTCAGTACGGACGCGGACTACTACGTCCCCGGCAAGACGCGCGGAGAGGTCGCGATCGCGTTCATCGAGACGTGGAAGGCTGCGGGAATTCCCGCGCGAGACGTGCTCCGCGCGATGACGACGACCGGCTACAAAGTCACTGAGCTCGAGGCGACGCGCGGGCCAATCAAAGTCGGGCGGTGGGCGGATCTGATCGCCGTGTCTGGCAACCCGCTCGAATCCATCGACGCGTTACGGGACGTCCGGTTCGTGCTGAAAAACGGAATGGTCTTCAAACGTGACGGGATCATGGTGCCGGCGGGTTTCTTTCACGGCGGACCGGTAAACGGTTGGAACGTCCGGTAGCCGGTTCAAGCCATGAGGTTTTGGCGGACTGGCATCGAATCGCCAGCCGTGCCAGAATATTGCCCCTCGGGCGAGCAGCCCACGACCGGGTCACAGTCGGGTCACAGTCAACGGAGA
Organism: Gemmatimonadaceae bacterium; assembly: GCA_036560265.1. Lineage (GTDB taxonomy): Bacteria > Gemmatimonadota > Gemmatimonadetes > Gemmatimonadales > Gemmatimonadaceae > DASPMP01. The sequence goes on from DATBRO010000103.1 coordinate 4,969, forward strand.
CACCCCACAATGTCCACTCGCTTCATTGCCCTTGTCGCAGGCGCTTCGCTGACGGTCGCGGGCTGCGCTTCCGACAGGAGCATCACGGGCACGCCGCCCGCAACTGCGCTCGTGCGGTTCATCAATGCGACGAACACGGGGATGGACATTGCGATCAGTGGGCTGGTGACCACAGCCAATACCAACATCGCCTCGCTCGGCGCATCGGCTTGCCTCACCATCAACGTTACGACGCCCGCGTTGACGTTCAGGAATACCGGAACGACGACCGACCTCACCGGCTTTACCGCGAACTTTACGGCGACACATGAGTATTGGATCGTCGCGATCACGGGCGCGTCGGCTGCCACGCAATTCGTGACGGTCGATCAGGCCTTCACGCCGACCGCTGCTACGACTGACGCTGGAATCGCGGGGCTCAACGCCAACTTCGGAGGCGGGCCGTACGATCTCCACGCCGCCGTGCCAGGCACGGCGCTCGGCGCTGCGACGGTCAAAGTTCCCAATCTCGCGTTCGGGACGGCAAGCGCGCTCGTGAACTTCACGATCCCCTTCAATACCGCTACGCCTCCCGTGGCGCAGCCGCTACAGGTTCAGTTCACGGGAGCGGGGAACACGACCGTAGCCCGCAACCATGGCAACGTGACGTTCGTGCCGACGACGTCGAACCTCGCGATCATCGTGTCGGGCACCGCGGCGACACCGACGACACTGCGCTCGATCGTGAATGGCGGATGTTAGGCGACTGAACGGCGGAAATGGGAAATCGGAAATGGGAAATGGGTCCGTGATGCCTCGAGATGCGTCCCGGACCCATTTCCCATTTTCGATTTCCGCAGTTATCGCCTACAGAGTAGCCAACACATACCCCGCCACCATCGTCCCCACGATCGCGCCGCCGTAGCAGAACGCGTTGATCAACTCGTTCAGGTGCTGCACCTGAAGGCCGTCGTAGAGCGTGTACTTGAAGCGGTGCGCCCAGTGGAAGAGCGACAACATGCACACGCCGAACAGCACCAGCCGTGTGAGCGGGTGTAGCACGAGCGCGCGCAGGTGCTCGTAATGCGTCGGCGGGAGCCAGCCGAGCGGGAACGCCAGGCCGAACAGGAAAACGAGAGCGGGGAAGAGCAGAGCGGACGCCATGCCACCCGCGCTGAACAACATCCAGAGCAAAGGCTCGATCGGCCGTTCGCGTTTCCTGGCTATCATCGGAGCAACAGCCAGAAGATGAGCGCCGACACGACGACCCACGCGCCGTAGTGCGCCGCCGCAATCAGGATCGCGGGCACCTTCTTCTTCCCGATGTGCGCGACGATCGCTTGCGGCGCGACGGCGAACCACGTGAGCGCGTGGAACGTGATGAAGAAAAACGCGATCACGTTGACCGTCAGCATGACCGGATTGGCGGACAGATTCAGGAAATCGCGATAGCTGCTCTCGCCCCGGCTCACCATGTAGACCATGACCAGCAGATAGACGACGAACCACGCGACGAAAATGCTGCTCAGCTCGCGCAGGATGAACTTCACGTACGGCCACTTGCCCAGCCACCAATACGTGGACATACGGGGCCGCAACCAACGCGGGTGGTAATCGCGATAGATAGGCTGGTGTGTCATGCGTCGCTTCCCGCTTCTCGCTTCCCGCTTCCCGCTTTTGGCAGGATGAACGACTTCGCCCAGTCCATCGTCGCCGTGAGCTTGTAACGCTGGATCGCGCCCGCGGGATCGACGTGCTTGGGGCATACCTCCGTGCACTCCCCTACGAACGTGCATCCCCAGATGCCCTCGTGCTGCGACAGCACCTCGAGACGCTCCGCGGCTCCTTCGTCCCGCGAGTCGAGATTGTACCGCTGCGCCAGCGCGATCGCCGCCGGCCCGATGAAGTTTGGATCCAATCCGTAGATCGGGCACGCCGAATAGCAGAGCATGCAGTTGATGCACATGCTGTACTGCTTGTACTCGTCCAACTCGTCCGGGGTCTGCAGATACTCGCCCTGTGACACCGGCTTCTCCTCCTTGCGGACGATCCACGGCTTCACGGCAACGAGCTTGCGCATGAAGTCGCCGATCTCGACGATCAAGTCGCGCACCACCGGAAAATTGCGCAGCGGCTCGACCTTCACTGGCCCGGGCGCGTAGTCCGCGAGAAAGGTCGCGCACGTCAGCTTCGGCTCGCCGTTCACCATCATGCCGCAGCTGCCGCATACGCCCATGCGGCACGACCACCGGTACGAGAGCGTTCCGTCGAGCTGGTCCTTCACGTAGTTCAACCCGTCGAGAACCACCCAGTCCTTGGGACAGGGAACTTCGTACTCCTGAAACTGCGCGTCGCTCTCGATCTCAGGACGATAGCGCGACACCTGCATCGTGATTCGCTCGGCCATCAGCTCCCCTTTCCGTAAACGCGTTCGCCCGGCGGCAATTTCGTAATCGTGACCGGGGCGTACTCCACTCGGCACGTGCCATCGCTCTGCCGATACGCCATCGAATGCTTGAGGTACTTTGCGTCGTCGCGCTTGGGGAAATCGGTGCGCTGATGCGCGCCGCGAGATTCCTCGCGACGCAGCGCGCTGTTCACCATCGCTTCCGCGACGTCGAGCATGAAGGACAACTCGAGCGCCGTGACACGCTCGGTATTGAAGGTGCGGCTTTGGTCCTCGATGACGATGTCGTCAATGCGGCGCTGAAGGCTGCGCACCGTATCCACTGCCTTTTTCAGCGAGTCGGCCGCGCGGTAGATGCCCGCGCCCTGCTCCATGGTCTTCTGGAGCTCATCGCGCAGCGTGGCGATCCGCTCGCGGCCACCACGCCGCCCGATGAAATCCTTCGTCAGTCGCGTGTACTCGTCCTGTCCCTGCGCGATCGCTGCCGCCGACGTCTCGGTGTGCGACGCCGCATACTCGGCCGCGGCTTTTCCCGCCCGCGCGCCGAACACGAGCAGCTCGGGGAGCGAGTTGGAGCCGAGCCTGTTGGCGCCGTTGATGCTCACGCAGGCCGCTTCGCCCGCGGCATACAGGCCGGCGATCGGTGTCGCGGCGTTGATGTCGGTCGAGATGCCACCCATCATGTAGTGGATGACGGGTCGCACCGGGATGAGCTCCTTCACCGGATCGATGTTCTGATACTTCATGCACAGCTCGCGCACGAAGGGGAGCTTGGCGTCGATGACCTTCTCGCCCAGATGTCTGAGGTCGAGGTGCACCACCTGGCCGTACGGCGTGTCCACGGTGCGTCCCTTCTGCATCTCCTTCACGAACGCTTGTGAGAGCCGGTCGCGCGGGCCGAGCTCCATGCTGCGAAACACAGGCTTCGGTTCGGGCTTGCCGAGGTCGTAGTCCTGGAGATAGCGGTAGCCGTCCTTGTTGATCAGATAGCCGCCTTCGGAGCGCGCGGCCTCGGTGATCAGAATACCGGTGAACGGCAGTCCGGTGGGATGGTACTGGATGAACTCCATGTCCTTGAGCGGCGCGCCCGCGCGATACGCGAGCGCCATTCCGTCGCCGGTCTTGATCGCGGCGTTCGTCGTGAAGGGAAAGATGCGCCCGCATCCACCCGTGCAGAGAATCACGGCCTTCGCGGTAATCGTCTCGATGCGTCCCGTCATCAGCTCGATCGCGACCACGCCCTGCACGCGTCCGTCGTCCACGAGAAGCTTGGTGACGAACCATTCGTCGTAGCGAAGGACGCTCGGATACTTGAGCGACGTCTGAAAGAGCGTGTGCAGCATGTGGAAGCCGGTTTTGTCCGCGGCGAACCACGTACGCTGCTTCTTCATACCGCCGAACGGACGCACCGCCACTTTGCCGTTCGGCTCGCGACTCCACGGGCAGCCCCAGTGCTCCAGCCGCATGAGCTCTTGCGGTGCCTCTTTGACGAACGCGTCGACCGCGTCCTGATCGCAGAGCCAGTCTCCGCCGGAGACGGTGTCGTAGAAATGCTCTTCGAGGCTGTCGTCCGCCGCGATCACGCCGGCCGCGCCGCCCTCGGCGGACACCGTGTGACTGCGCATCGGATAAACCTTCGAGATCACCGCGGTGGAGAGCTTCGGATTGGTCTCGGCAATCGCGATGGCGGCTCGCAGACCGGCGCCACCGCCGCCTACGAGCAGCACGTCGTGCGTCGGCTTCATGAACGCTCGTTGATGGTTCTAGACGAATGCATCGGACGTAATACTAGAAGTGCGGCACCGATGCCGCGACCTCCACGTCCGCACGAGCCCAGTTCGCTCGAAGCTTGCCGTACAAGTCTGCGGCGCCGGCGCGATCGCCCGCAGCGGACTTGGCGCGCGCCAATCCCAGCAGGGCCCGGGACCGGTTGGGACACAAGCGGAGCACGTCCTCGTACGCCTTGATCGCTTCCGCGACGCGTCCGTCCGCAAGCAGCTCGGCGCCGAGTATCTCGAGCGACATGAGGCGCTCCGGCGGGCCGGAGAACGCGCGG
>DATBRO010000104.1:0-4537 GCA_036560265.1 Gemmatimonadaceae bacterium
GCGCACAACAATCTGCTGACGTTCCCGTACCGCTTCGGCTTTTCGCCCGCGTCGCTGACGCGCCTGCTCACCGAGACCGGATTTCGCGTCGAGCGAATCGTCGCCGACGTCAACGTCCCGACCGCGGACGAATGGACGAAGCGGTGGGCGGCGTTGGAAGAGCGCGTGGTCAAACCGCTGACCAAGCGGTGGAGGCCGTGGTTTGAGGTGTATGCCAAAAAACCCTAACGAAAACTCTCAGTTCTCAGCTTTCAGCTGGCAGTTTTCCAGCAACTGATGACGGGACAGGCCTGACAGCTTTTGTTAGGCCTTCTTTCGAGCCTCCCGCGGCTCGCTGAGTTGTCCCGCCAGCCACTCTGCCGCCCACTCGATCTCGCGCTGCGGCGGCCAGTGACCGCCTCCGTACCACCGCATCGTCTTCGGCTCCTGCGCCGACACAAAGAGACGTTCGGCTTGTGTGGGCTTTACCGTTCGATCGAAGCGCCCGTTCACCATCAGCAGCGGCCGATTGGCGACGCGACGCACCGCCCGCAACGGATCGACGACCGCGCGGAGCAGTGATTCGAACGGGAGGCCCTCCGGCAAATCGCCGCTCGACGCAAGAACGGTCGCGCGCACGCTCGGAGTGTCAGCCGCCACGATGTTCGCGAGAAAGGAGCCCAGCGAATAGCCGACGATTCCGAGCCGCTCCGCGTCCACCTGCGGATGCGCGGCGAGGTACTCGAGCCCCACCCGAACTTCTCGCACCGCCGCGCGCCACGTGCCGAGGAGACGCATCGGATTGGCGCTCCTCAGGTCCTGCGGTGAGCCGGCGCGCTCGCCGTGCAATGGCAGGTCGATCGCGAGGGCGGCGATGCCCTGACTCACCAGCGCATCGCCGATGGTGTCCGCCATGAGCTCCTTGCGTGAGCCGAATCCGTGCAACAAGAGCGCGGCGGGAACGGGCTCGTGCCTGTGGGGCACGACAAGAATGGCCGGGACGCGCTCGACAGCGCCCACGATCTCGAGGTCGTAGCGCACGCCCGTCGGGACATCGCGCGCCGACCGGACCACGGCTAGAATCCTCTCGGCATCGCTCGAAGTGGGAGCTCCACCCGGCTTCATACACCAGGAATGCGCAAGATCGCGGCCTTTCGGTTCTGCCGAGCACGGTTTTGAAGCGTTGGCTGCTGACCGCGATCTCGTTCGCGGCCGTTCTGGGCGTCTCTGTCTACGCGGTGCGAAGTGGCGCTCCGCACGGCGTCGATCTCGTCATTCCGCCACACGCTCACCTCCTCGCGTTCGCCGCGTTTGCCGTCGAGGTCGCCGCGCGCTCGATGAAGTTGACGTGGAGCGCGAAAGCCGTGGGATCCCGTCTGCCGTTCGTGACGTCGCTGCGCACGTCCCTCGGCGGAGATTTCGGCGCGTCCATAACGCCCGCGCGCATGGGCGCCGAGCCGGCGCGGTTTCTGATTCTCGCGGAAGCGGGGATCGCCGCGTCGGACGCGATGGTCATCCTGTACGCGGAACTGTTCTTCGAGATGATTTCGCTCGGCGTCATCGTTTTGGCGATGACCCTCTTGTTCGGGGCGTCAGGCCGAGCTTTCGTCGCGATGATCGGCGTCGTCGGAGGCTACGCCGCCTTCGTTATCGGTCTCGGCGCCATCGGCGTGATTCTGGCTCGACGCGCTGTCGGCGACCAACCGCCGCCCTGGGCGCGTCGGATTCGACTGCACGGAAAGCGTTGGGAGTTCGTGCAGCGCTGGTTCCATCGAATGCGCGCGACGGTCGACAGGTTCCGGAACATGCATTACGGCTGGGCGGCGCTCTCGCTTCTGGCGTCGATCACGCACATGGCGGTGCGCTTCACGATCCTTCCGGTGATCGTGTACTCGATGACGAGCGCACCGGTGCCGCTGGCGCCGTTGGTCGTGTGGCCGCTCGGAATCATCTACGGCGCCGGCGTCGTCCCCGCTCCCGGGGGCGGCGGAGCCGTGGAGCTCGCGTTCCGCGCCGCCCTGGGCCACGTCATCCCGCCGGACCTGTTCGCGGCGTCCCTCGTCTGGTGGAGATTTTATACGTTCTATTTGTACATCGCTTTCGGCGCCATGGTGGCGGGCAACACTGCGCTCCGCGCGGTAAGAGAAGCTGAAGAGGTGGAGGAAGAACTAGAGCGGGCTTGAAGGTCCAAGGTTCTGAAGGGGGATCCAAGTCCTGAGTCGGCAGTTTTTCAGTCGCCCAGTGAGTAAGTGACTGCGTCATTGAGAAACGGTAGGACTGGCGACTCAAGATTTGGATCCCCCTTCACTACCTGGGCCCCGCCACAACCGACTCCTCAAGCGGTGCGACAGTCCCTAGCAGTTCAGCCGGGAAGTACGCATTGCGCACGTACTGTTCGACCATACGCTGCGTATTGAAGAACGAGCCGTTCAACGCGATCGAGCTCCGCATGACTTCGGCGAACGCGAACGGCAGCCCGTAGAAGAGTGGAAGAATTACGCGCTCCAGTTTGAGATACAGATCCTGCGCGTCCTTCGATTGATCCACGGCCTCCGATTCGTTCGAGCCGATCGACCATCCGGTCACGCCCTCGACGTGCCCTTCGATCCACCATCCGTCGAGAACCGACAGGCTCGGTACGCCGTTGAGCGCCGCCTTCATTCCGCTCGTGCCCGACGCCTCCAGCGGTTTCATCGGATTGTTGACCCAGAGGTCGACGCCAGCGACCATCTTCGCGGCGATCGCCATCTCGTAGTTCTCGAGATACACGACGGAGACGCGGCCCTTCAACTCCTCGGCTGCGCGATGGATGCGGCGGATGAGATCCTTGCCGCCGCCATCGTGCGGATGCGCCTTGCCGCCGAAGATGATCTGAATCGGCCCGGACGTCTGGGCGATCTCCGCGAGGCGCTGCGTGTCCGCGAACATGAGGTCGGCGCGCTTGTACGGCGTCGCCCGACGCGCGAACCCGATCGTGAACACTTTCGGGTCGAGCTCGATCGACGTCCGCTCCGCGACTTCGGCGAGGAAATCGTTTTTCGCCACCAGATGCGCGGCGCGAATGTCGGCGAGCGGAATTCCGACGGCGTATCGGAGATACAGGTTGTCGGTGCGCCATTCGGGAATGCGCTTGTCGAAAAGCGTCTGGAACGCCGGCGACGTCCACGTGCCCGCGTGCACCCCGTTCGTGATCGAGTCGATCGGGAATCCGGGGAACATCGCGAGCGAGACTTCGCGGTGCTTCATGGCGACGCCGTTCACGAATCCCGAGAGCCGCAGCGCGAGGTGCGTCATGTTGAGCGCCCCGTCTTCGAGACATTTCGCGGCCTCGAGAAGCTGGAAGCGATCGTCGCCCAGCACGCGGCGAACGAGATCCGCCGGGAAGCGGTCGTGTCCCGCCGGCACCGGCGTGTGTGTCGTGAACACGCACTGGCGACGCACCGCTTCGACGTCGTTCTCGTCCAGCTCGAAGGCCTTTCGGCCATCCAACCGCCACTCGAGCAGGGTGACCGAGAGCAGCGCGCTGTGCCCTTCGTTCATGTGAAAACGCACGTCACCGTCGTAGCCAATCGCTCGCAGTAGCTGCGCGCCGCCCATGCCGAGCACGATCTCCTGACACAATCGGTACTGGCCGTCCCCGCCATAGAGCGAATCGGTGAGCGTGCGGTCGTACTCGCTGTTTTCAGCGAGCGCGGTGTCGAGCAACAGCACGGGAACTTCGTGGCCGGTGACACCGCGAATGGCATAACGCCACGCGCGCACGTGGACGTCGCGCCCCTCGATTGTGACGCTAGCGCGCTCGGGCAGCTCCTGGAGCATGTCTTCCGGCCGCCACTCCACCGGCGCCTCGGTCTGGTTGCCCTCGGCGTCGAGGTGTTGGCGGAAATAGCCTTTGCGATGCAGGAGCGTGACGCCGACCATCGGGAGCTTGAGATCGGCCGCGGAGCGGAGCGTGTCGCCGGCAAGCACACCAAGTCCACCACTGTACGTGGGGATCGCCTGGTCCAGGCAGATCTCCATCGAGAAGTAGGCGATTCGCGGCGTTGCGGTCGGCGTTCCGTTCATGAAGCCGTCACTGGTGTGGGCAGTTGTGCAGTGGATTCTATGCCAAATCGGCCAGAACTGTGATTTGTGCCGGTGGCGGGGGTGTCGGTCTCATCTAGCCGGCCGGAAAAGTACCTCGCATGGCTGGCCGGCGGCGATGAGGCGGTCGAGCGCGCCGCCGGCACCACTCGCGTCGCGCTGGTTGCGCACGAGCTCGACAGACCGACCGGTGAATACCGAATGCCATCGGCCGGCAAGCTCGTCGCACACTGTGACGTCGGGGGGCGCGGGCTCCTCGTTCATGCCCGACAGCGCTGAACCTGTGCGCGCGACGGTGATCATGGTCTCGCCCCCGGCCGCGCGCGCGAACGCAAAGAGATCCGGCGTTGTTTGGAGTGGAACGTAGTCCCCGTCGCGCATCAGCGATGCGTGTTCTCTCCGGAAACGCAGCAGACGCGCCGTCAGCGCGAGCTTGACGCGATCGTCGCTCAGCGCGACCACGCCGCTGAACGCG
>DATBRO010000105.1:0-2037 GCA_036560265.1 Gemmatimonadaceae bacterium
GATCCTGTTTTCTGACGAGTGGGGCGGCGGCTCGCAGCCGCGGTGTCGCGTGACCGACAAGCACGAGTGGGGCGCGGACGCGATCTTCACGCTCGCCGGCGACAAGATGACGTTCAAGAGCTATTACAAAATGCCCGCCGCGCAGACGCCCTACGAAAACTGCGTGGCGCACAACGGCTCGCTCATCCCCGTCCCGGGACGCGACATCATGGTGCAGGCGTGGTATCAAGGTGGCGTCTCGGTGTTCGACTGGACCGACGCCGCGCACCCGATGGAAATCGCGTACTACGACCGCGGCCCGATGGATTCGACGAAGCTCGTCGACGGCGGCTCGTGGTCCGCGTACTGGTACAACGGCTACATCTTCAGCTCCGAGATCTCACGCGGCCTCGACGTGTACGAGTTGAAGCCGAGCGCCTTGCTCTCGCAAAACGAGATCGACGCGGCCAAGCAAGTGCATTTCGACTTCCTGAATGTTCAGGACCAGCCGAAGTTGGCCTGGCCGGCGAGCTTCGCGGTGGCGCGCGCCTACCTCGACCAGATCGTGCGCGACAGGAGCATCAAGAGCGCCCGGTCCGGCGCCATCGCGCGCGAGCTCGATCGCACCGAGAAGCTCAGCGGCGCCGAGCGGCGATCGGCGCTGGCGCAGCTGGCGACACAACTGGACAACGACGCCCTGGACGCCGCACGGCCGGCTCGCGTGCAGAAGCTGGCGAGCGTCGTGAGGGACTTGTCGCGGACGTAGCGGCTCCAGAAGCGACCCACAACACCGCTCGTCGGCCTTGAAGCCCTGTTCCACTTGGCCTAGATTATTGGGCCAAGTGGTCCGTAGGGAGCACGATGGCGACCCGGCCAAAGCGGGACTTCAGCTACGCGTTCGTCCACGGCCTGTTCAAGGGCCGAGATTGGAACGCGTTGCACAAGGTCATCAGCGAAGGGGTGCGGCGCAGGGCGTTTGGTGCTCCGACCGTCACCCTCTTCATCTCGTATGCGGTCACGGACGAGGACATTCGGCGAGACCTCCGCAGCGCGATCGTCTCGGACCGCTCGTGGAAACGCCGCGTTGCGGACAAGTCTCCGTTATCTCCCGCCGAGGTCGAACGGATGACCGATGTTGGTGAGGTCATACGCGAGGTGCGCAGGTTGTACGGCGGCGACGAAGCGGCGGCCGACAAGTTTCTCACGACACCCCACCGTCGGTTTGGTGGTCGCCCGCCGATTCTCGTGGCTGCGACTGAGGGTGGAGCGCAAGCCGTCCGCGAGTTACTCGCCCGCATGGAAGAGGGCGCGCCCGCGTAATGCCCCCTGGTTTGCTGCGCGCTGTTCGCGTTTGTGCACGCACGTACGATCCAAGAAAGGCGAGTGGCAGGGCCAATCGATGGAACGCCGCGGATCAATTGGTGCTGTATTTGTCAGAGCACTTCGGTACGGCGGTATTGGAGAGCGTCGTCCACGCCGGTAAAGCTCCTCCACTCCCCGCGCACGCGGCGTGGGTAACGATTCCGGATGATGCGATCGAAGCGCTCGACGTCGGCGCGCTGCCTGCACGCTGGGATGACCCCGACGAGCTCACCATCGCACGCGCTGTCGGCGCGAGATGGTATCAGGAGGAGCGCAGCGCCGCACTCATCATCCCGTCCGTTCCGGGGCAACCCTTCGAACGAAACGTCGTGATCAACACGACACACGAGCAGGCTGCGAAGATAAAATGGGAGCCGATCGTCGAGATCCCTTGGGATCCGCGGTTGTTCGGCTAACTCAGGCGCTGGCGAAGGCCAGACGTCGTGAGAATTCCCGGTTCAGCAGCCACATGCTCAACGCCAACTGCACCAGCACGGATCCCATCGAGAGATACCAGATCCAGCGCAGTTGGAATCCGGGTACGCGCGATAGAGCGACGGCGGGAATCGCGACGAGCACGATGCGCGCGGCGGACGTCACGAGCGAAGGAAGCGTGTTGCCCATCGCCTGGAACATGCTCGAGTTGACGAAGATCAAGCCGGCCGCGACGAAATTCCACGAGATGATGCGCAGATA